>JBCQUH010000056.1:0-11033 GCA_047174185.1 Rikenellaceae bacterium
ACTTTTTTTTGGGGGGGGGCACTTCAAAAACACAAGGAGAATCGGTGGGTTTTCTTATTTCAAACTCGCCTCATGGTGTGCACTCCTCCTCCTCCTCCTCCTCCTCATCCTCGATGCTGCGAATTGATGTTCCTGAGGCGCGGTTGAAAGCGGCTTGAGTCGTAGGGGGAAATAAGGAAGCATAACTATTACCAGCATACAACAAATAACCGCGACTCAGCGACTCTGGCGTAGAGCTAAAACTTCCTAATAGACCCCAAGGAGCTGTATTATTACCAATTTCGACGAACGTTCCATTGTTAGAAGGAATATATCCACACGCTGGATAGTACAACTCTTTATGGTCTGTGCCATTATATTGATAGTAGAATCCATATCCTGCGGCATTAGCAGTTTTGCCATTTGCCAAAAAGTTAATAATGGTAAAATTACCCCAAACCGCATATATTGGCAATCTAAATCCATATGGTGATGGGTCGAAGATTGATTTACCAGTAGAGGTAGTAGCTTTAGGGATATACTGATCATTCCATAAATATGATTCCGACGTGTATTCGTTACACCAGTTGGCAGATGCTGTGTAGTACACCGTTGGTTTATACACCGCCGTAGTCATAGCCACAGAACCTGAGGCTGTAGTGAAATTCGATATCACACCAGCGGCAGTTTTTGCATTACCTGTATATGGGAATGGATCTTTACGACCAAATTGGTAGTAGAGGAAACCATCCGTAGTGGTAGGATCTACGCTACGTGCACCGATGTTGCGATCCATAATATACTTGTCGGCATATATTCCGCCATCTTCCCACACACTGCCATCATAGCGATGTAGAGAACCTGTCCCATTTTCAAGCGCATAAGCACCTGCAGCAGTGGCAGTTAATTCATGATCATAAGGGTTATAGTCCGTAATCCACAAGTGCCACGACCATAGAATAGTATCACTCTTCTTTATCGCCACAAGGATATTACCCACATTATCAAAGCCTGCACCCAGTGTCACCTTTAGCGAGGCTATTCCATCCACCTCCACCTTTTCTATAGCTAACTGATTGGCATCCAAACTACTAGATGTACTCGAGTAGGGGTTGTTGGCATTGTCGTACCACAGCAACTCAAAGTTATAATTGCTACTATCCTCCTCCCAGTTGACAATATCGGCATCACTAATACAATTGTCTGAAACGTCAGCGTAACTACTACCCCAATACTCATTGATACGAGGTGAAACTGGGATATAATAGACCATCTCCGATGTGCCTGGATTGAGGATATAGCAGTTCGACGATTTCCTAGTTGTATAGTCGCCTGCATCAATCTTCTTAACGATAGTTATTCTTGCATCCGCTGCAATCTCTTCATCACTACTCATGCCAAGAATATTGATGTTGTAGGCATAATAGGTATTAGGACACAGATTAAAATCTTTTTCTAAATCAGCGCCCAGATATAGTTTGTAGACGATTGTACACTCAACTTCAGCTCCAGAATCATCTTCTTTTGTATAACCAAACGTAATCGTTGCATATGTAGCACCCGTAGCACAGGTAGAGTTTGGTTTGGTGTATGCACTCGAAGTGTCATCATACCCCCTCATGTTTACTGGCACATAGAACGATAGAGTGGTCACAGGCAAGTCACTCGAACCCACAGAGTTAACCTTCTCAGTATAACTAATAGTACTCGACACAGTGGCCGGGACTATAGGCGTATCCTCCTCAGTTTTGCGATTTGCATAGTATAGGTAGGTCGAGGGCATAGAGGAGATTCTAACGTTGGTCAAAGTCTGCCCCTCCCAACCATTCTTTATATTGAGGGTTATTTTGGCGACATTGCGTTGGAAGTTGATCTCGATATCCTCGCCCGACTCTATACCAGAGTCATATATCTTACAATCGCTCTGAATGAAATATTTTATATCATTGTCTATCTTCACCAAATTCTCGTCATAGATTATGCCATTGGTCGTAGTTGTCATGTTACCCGAGAGTGTGACACCCATGCTTTTTACCTCCGATAGCGTCTGCCCTAGTGTGATACCGCTATCACCAAAGGTATTGGCAATAAAGATAATAATAGTCTTTACCCTCGTCTCGATCAACATCACCTCTGGGTCTAGCAGATCCGTAACATAGTCAACTCTAGAGACTGTGCTGCTCTCCTCGGCACCGTCAAACTGTACGACAAGCACATTTTTAACATCAGATACGATACCATCCATGTCGACATCACCACGAGTAAGCGCCTTGCTCTCGGCAGTCCCTGCCTCCATATCCGAAACACTATATTTAAGAGTACACGGTATGAGCCTCTGCGACGAGTCGTCGACCTCGACCTCGACCACCACCTCCCCCATCTCCTCTTGGTTGCAAGCCGAGAGTGACGCAAGCGACAAAAATAAAATCAAATAGAATCTAACTAGACTATTCATAACCTACCCTTTTTTTACAAATTAATTACTCTCAGCTGTGCCGAAATCAACACTATCACCACCACCGTCATTCCAAACAATCTCTGTGTCCCATGCTGTTTCATACATAGGAGAGACTTTAACATCAAATCCGTCATAATCCTCGACACCATACAACAACAACCCTTTCAGGGCTGCATAGCGGCGTATCTGGTCGATATCATCGAGATCCAACACCCTATCATATATCAAGAACAGACGCAATTTACCATCGATCGCATCATCTTTATTATCGTCGGTGGTGTGTCCAAATACGCTAATTGGCGCATCGAATATAAATTCCGAGGTAGAGGGACGATCTTTAACATAAATGCTTTCATCATGATATAGCGAAACACTAGTCTCTGCTTGTATTCCCTCCACATCGACATTATTGAAATATACCTTTCGAAACCCCTTATTACATATATCATACGACTGTACATTATCATAATCAGCCGAATATAGAGCATCAATTGGCGAAGTCATTATTGTTCCAAATCCATAGGTTATATTTGAACTCGTACCAGTGTCATTTTTATAAAAATACCACCTCTTATTCCACTCTATACTATTACCATAGTAGACACCACGTTTGTTACCCATCTCACTATTAACACCCAACGAACCGATAAACACGATGGTAAACTCCTCATCGTCGGGCTTAAGCCCTGCTCCCCAACCAGTATTCAGCTGCAAAAATGAGCTGTTGATATAGTTGTTCGGATAGTGATATTGCAGCTCCCCACTCGTATATCCACTAGTAAGAGTTGTATTGTAATAACGCTTAAAGTTATCCTTTATAAGTGTACAATTGAAGATCTCGGGGTGCGACCTTAGACGATAGTATGGATTGTGACCATCCTCGTTATTATAGCGTTCATCGGTCGATCGAACAGCTAGATTTCTAAGAAATGGTTGGATTAGCAGTGTATCGCCCTCGTAATACTCCTCGGTGTATCTTGCTGCGATAGCATTTGTGGTACCTGTAAATCCATAAAAATACCTATCGTAGTAGTCGCTCAAATCATCTATGTGCAGATCATATGCCCCAGCATCGGCATATGAGTAGGTGTGATAATCACCATTTTCGTCGGTATATCCCGTGTAGTAGTAGCTATTCTTTGTTCTCGTCCCGTCTGTTAGGTTGGCAGATTTTCTATAATTGTCAAGGTATTCGCGATAACCATCGTCGAGTCCTGTTTCTCTCGGATAACTACCCAATAGTTGATTATATTGATCGTATGCCGAATTGAGCGAAAGGTTGTCGGGGTCGAACTCATAGTGCACAATTGCCCCCTCGGGCAACACCTCGCTGAGGGTCACACGATAGTCGAGATTCCACTTCACGGTGTCGGCCTCGGCGGTGATCGTACAATTTAGATGATATTCGTGACGTAGCTTGACATCGTAGTTGTCGTAGCTATTGTCGCCTGGATAGAGCTGAATATAGACATACTTCTTCTCCATGGAACTCAACTCATAATCCCAATACTTATACAAACCCGTGATAATCACACACGTAGCATCGTGGGCATGGTAGAGTGTCTTTAGCGACTCTGGCGAAAGATCTTCGTCCTCGGGGGCAATATCGCTCGAACTGCTTCCTGCCGTACCCTTCAGATTCTGGGGTACATAAAACGACACCTCTCCTGTTTTGTCGCTCAAATAATCCACATCATATACATAACGTGGCTGATACGAAGTGTATTCAGAGTGGTCATGAGCTTCGAGTTCATCCTCAACATCGTGATAGTAGCAATTTTGAGGCACACGAGTGATCTGCACCGAGGTTACTGTGATAGTCGACGGCACCAATCCCGAATCCTCCTCCACCTCCTCGTCAAAACACTCATACGCCACCGTCACCTTCGCAGCAATTGGCTTGGCCAAAACCGCAATATTAAAGTCAAGACCTGTCTCGGCGATCACGCCATCCCAGAATCCCGCCATTCGGAGGTAACACACATCGTTAAATTCATTCCACATATCGCTCTCACGATAGGCATTATTTGACAATCGAAATGAGATATCATTATATTTCGACAACGTAGCACAGCTATCGGCCGAAAAGTAGGCATTTGTCGTCATGGTATTGGCCACGGCACGAATATGGCGAATCTTGGCCGAGAGTGCTTTGTTGACATATATTGTCTGTTTTGACTCATAGGTCGAGAGATATGTGGAGCCATAAAGTTCATCCGTCTCTGCGATACCTTGGCGCAGGGTCTTGCCATCGGCACAGTATATTTGATCGATGAAATTACCCTCGTCATCACAATCGATTATAACCGTTTGACCCAATGCATCATACGCCTCAGTTTCGATAACCTTGCCTGCGTCGTCAAACACCGTTAGCGGATTACCCTCTGCATCGTAAAGCTCGTAGCTCAGCTCCCCATCTTCGTTATATGGATTGAATGGAACGATTCTATTACTATCCTGATCAAAGAGCAATATCCAGAGGTTAATCAACTCATTCTCGACCACCATCTCGGTCGTGGCACGTGTGTCGGACGAAGAGGAGATCGTAAATGCATCTTCTGGCGAGAAACTAAGCTTCAGAGAGGTGTTGCCCGTAGAGGTGGCAACGGTCGTGGTGACACTATCCACCACATCCGCATCCTTGGCACACATCACAAAGATGCAACCACACACAACAATTAATATATTTTTAACTAAACGTCTCTTCATAACTACATATCGTGTTTGTTGTAAACATCATCCCAATATTCAATTACATATACCATCAATGCCGAACCTGGGATTGGCATATATGAGATCTGCCAAACATAGCTTCCGCCACGCTCCATGCCTCCAGTAGTGGTCTGCGTGCCCTGATCGTCGACCACGGTAGTACCTACTATCAACTCCGTAACATCGAGATAGGCCGTATTTGTTAGCGCCAATACCCAGTTGGTATCTCCTGTAACATTTATATCCTGAGCATAGACCTCTACTTCGACCCCAAACATCACCCTACTACCACCTATGACATATGGATCGAGGAATAGATACTCATCCTCGGGCATGATAGAGGTATAGGTGTTATATTTATCGGGGTTATTATTAATATCGTAGTATGGGATATAGGCACTTGACAAATAGCAATTATTATCCTCCTCCTCCTCGCTCGCGCCCTTACCAATCAACGCTCCCGACTCTATGCTACCCGAGATAGTTCCAGTCCCTTGCACCTCGTCGGCAACATACTCCACCAATAGCAATCCCGTCTCGGACTGGGGATCGGGGTCATCCTCGTATGTGAAGGCCGATAGTGTGGTTGCATTTACCAACTTAACACTCTTGACCACCATCGAGTAGGTATCTTCTTCGGCCGTGAGGTCGTTGCGGAACTCAAATCGCAGGCGGCTAAGGACATGTTTAAATTGTAGATCTACAACCGTGGGTTCACCATCGTCGGCATATTTCGAACACTTGCGCCCTGCCAACACCAAGTCGCGGCTATCGGCTATCTCCAATGGCGACGAGTGCACGATCACGGGATAGGTTATAGTATCGTTAATCGAGCTATGATACATCGTATTCTCCTCGTCTGCGCTATATGGCGAGTAGCCAAAGAAGAGATAGGTGTCATTTTCGTCGTTCGACCAATATTTTGTCGGTGTATAGAACCACGAACCATCCGCCAACTTTGTTAGCAGCTGGTTGTGCATAAAGTTTGGCGACACCTCTAGGGCATTTATCGACCCATCGCTAGGCAGACGATAGGCATAGACCCCCATATCGTCACCCTCCTCGAAATCGTATACAACCGTACCACGCGTATCGCTATCGTTCCAAACCATTGTCGAGAACTGCACCGAGCCGTCGTCGTTCGTATAGCCGCCATCGGGCAAAGTCGACTCATAGCCATCGTCTGTAGTAGTGTCGTCGGATAATTCAAACCTATTGTTGCTACACCCAATAACCCCTACACACGCCATGAGCGATAGTAGAACTGCGATTTTATTAGATATATTATTTATCATACGACTAAGTTTCAATAATTTAATCTTGTAGAAGAGAATCCTCTCTCCTCTTTGTGACCACAAGGGCGATCAAACCCTTGTAGCCTATTTCGTTGTGTCTATCATTGGGGGGGGTATTCCCTAATCATCTCTCCTCCCCCCGAATGTACTACATTGTAAACTGATATGTATCTAGATATGTCTCATCCCACTCGACAACATTACCAGTGATTACAACTGCGTCGAATGCATCCTCGTCTGTAGTTGTCTCTGGATCCTTTGTAGGATCGGTAATTGAGCTACCGCTAATTGTAATCAAGAAGTTGTAGGCGTGACCTTGAAGTAGAGAGTATGGATTTTCATCTGTACCAGTATCCGTTGGGAGCTTAGCAATAGCGAGGTTATTCTCAGATGATCTTACAACACCACCATCAACACTTGGATCAAGAGTTACGATATCGTAGATAATCTCCACCTGAATAGTTGTGTTAGTATTGTCAATTCCTGTTGCATATGCATCATCCGAGATTACTGGTGGGATCAAGAATAGATATTGAGCGTCAACAGCATCGGTTCCGCTAGTTTCATCAGCATCGGCTGCTGTAACAAACAACGGAGTACCTATAGATAGTGTCTCATCGCTACACTTAACAAGAACTCCCTCTGTGTCATAATCTGTATCCTCAAACTCCTCGACATCCGTGTTTGGGGTAACTGTAGCCAAAATTGAAGCTGCATCATAACCATTGCTGATAATAGTCATATCTGACCATTGACCGTCTTGATCATGATCAGTTTTCACACCATCAGTAGTCTCTGTAGCATTAAAGGTATAAGTACCAGCAGAGTAAAGATCAGTTGAAGCATATGCATCATCATACGCGTCACCAACAGATACACTTGCACCATTTGCAGTGATTGCAATTGGCGAAAGTGGAGCTATTCCCAAGAGTCTAATGCTAGTGATGTTTACATATGTGTCGGTGATACCAGCATCCGTAGTGTGTGTGTCGGCCTTAGCAGAGAACGAAACACGAGTTAATTGGTGCTTAAAGTTCATGGCTACGGTTGCTGCGCTAGCAGTAGATGAAGTTAGGGTTGCATCAGTACTGTACACCTGACCATACTTATTGATATTCAACACCTGACCAGCTACGAAATCAACCATATCAGAGGCAGCGGCAGCGATGGTCAACGTAGCAGTTGGAGTACCTGTGTATCCATCATCCGTTCCTTCTGTTTCTTCAGTACCATTACCACTCAAAACAAGTGGTGTTGCAGTAGCTGTAGCATCGGCATCGGCATAAGCTGTATATGTCACATCACCAGTATAAGGTGCATAACCAAAGAAAGAGTAGGTGTTCTCCGAGTCACTCGACCAATATTTTACTGGCGAATATGTCCAAGAAGAGCCTGAATTAGCCGATGTCACCTCGGTGTTGTACATAAAGTTTGGTGTAGAGTTGTCAGTGTCGAACAACCCCTTGCTACCTTGGTCATAGGCCAATACTCCGAAACCATCGACAAGAGTCGCTGTAGATAAAATCGAACCCTTGGTAGAGACTCCCGTGTAGGTGCTAAACGAGATAGCATTTGAGTTGCTGGTATTCACCGCAACTTCGTTTTTCGAGCAACTGCTCACGGCCGCCACCATGGCAGCCAAAAATAAAATTCTCTTCATAATTTGTTTTGTTATTTATTTGTATTAAAGTTCATAAAATTATATCTCTAACCCCACGGTCTGCTCATCCTCCCAATCGAGAACCTCGCCCGTGAATCCCTCGGAATAGCCACCCTCCGCCTGAACATCGGGCAGCGTCAAAGCATCTTCGATGTCGATCGAGATATCTACGTCGCTATCGTCATACGCCACCGCATCGTCGTCACTCTTATAGGCAACCTCACTCTCGTAGAGCAGCGTCGTTTTGTCGACCAGTGTGTAGTCGCGCTCTACGATGGTCGAATTATCGACCAACAGCATCTCTAGGTGCATCGTACCACCCCACGACTCGTCGACTTGGCGACTTGCGACAACCGTCTCGGGAAGTCCAAAGCAGGTGAAGTAGGCAACGATCTCACCCTGTGTAACATCTGCCTCGTAGATTGTCTTGCTCCAACTCTCCAACAGATGTGTAGCGTAGTTCGAATGGGTTGTTTGGCTCGAGAACTTATAGCCCGTCGACATACCATAGAGCGTGGAGCGAGCAGCGCTCAAATTGTGGATGCCATCGAGCGAAACTGTCACTCGCGTAACCTTGACAACAACCTTGGGGGCAACCTCAATCGTAATGTATGGCTCTTCATCCTCCGCCGAGTAGTCGTACTGCTCACGCAGCCCGAGGATCTCGTCGACCGCCTCCTTGGTGACAACAACGCTATGGTATGTCGCTATGGCTAGTTCGTCAGGTTCCACAACCAACTCCTCGTCTGCTTTCGATGAATACCACCTGCTCGATGTGGCGGCTGCATATACCTCGGCTGTCTCGTAGTCGCTGAGTCCTGAGAAGTTGATAGTGCTGAAATCCGATGGCACCTGATTGAAAACCAATATCTTATACTCGCCAATACCCAATTGCAGAGTCGTGCTATCTACGATATTAGTCTGTATGATCGTAGGACTCTCGCCCGACGAGGGATAGCAATAGACGCTCATACCCGTAGGTTTGACCGACATGTCGCTCCAATCGGCCTTGAGCAGAATAGAGACCGTAGGTTCATAGGTGTAGGTCAATTCACGACGATCACATGAAATGAAGGCTAGCAGACAAAGCAGTATGTATAATATTCTATTCATTATCGCACCCTCCTATTTATATGTATCATCCACGCCAAAGAGACCTTCGCACGTGTTAGACCAAACCACGAATATTTACCATCGTACTGCCACACCAAATATTCATTATTTTGACGACCCTCGTAATAGCGATAATCGGTATCGAAGTAGCCAATACCGACGGAGTACTCCAAACGGAGAGTCTCCTTTTTGTTTATTGTATGGGCATAACCCGTGGTGAAACCAAACGACTTGGCGAGTTCACCCTGATAGCCATTGTTTTTCCACTGCATATCATAAAGACCATCACTTATATACAAACCGCCAAACCAGCCCGTTAGCTTCGGCTTACCGCTACGGTCGCCAAACCAGTAACGCCCCTCGATGGTGCCTTGTAACAGCTCCAATGCAGAGCCATTATCCTTTGCAACCCACCACGGAAACATCCACTCGCCTAATACCGAGAATCTACGACCAATAGGTACCTCAACCTCTACATTTAGAGCCGATGCAACATCAAAAAGCAGATTGCTCTTAACAGCAAAGAGCGGAAGTCGCTCGTATAAATCCCCTTCCAAAGCAACCGTGCGAACATCTATCTCGGGAAGATTCAACTCCTCGGGAAGGATCACAATCGGAACTATCTTGTCGTAAAGGAACGAAATCTGAGAACCATAACGAAGATGTGGATAGAGGTTATCATAGAGATATTTGTAGGCTCGACCGCCACGAAGATCCATCAAATGCTTCTCGCGACTATCGACGAGCGTGAGCCACCGATCATCGGGGTTGACCCTAGCCCAAGTCTCGACAGGTTCATTGTCGATAATCTCCAACACCTCGTCACGATAGCGCATATCCGACTCTTCGACCAACACTCGGAGTTTATCCCACGCAACACCACGACCCGTAGCGACGATCATCGTATCGGGAATATCCCACCTCTGCAAAATATACTCGCGCAACGAGTTACTGCGTCGTCTCGACAATATCTCGTTGTATCGCTCGCCAGGCTCGGGAGATGTCCAACTGTTGATCTCGATTTTGCCTATCGTGGAGAGTGAATCCGACATCACCTTGGCCATCACCTCGGCAAGGAGATCTAGACTCTCCTTATTATCCTTCACATGAGGCTCTACGGCATAGACATCTTGCCTAAAGTATATCTCGAGACTATCTACAACGTTGTATATCTTTGCAGCATCATCCGCGGAGGCGTTATTGAGCGTATTATTTGAGGTAGCGACATAACCATCTAGGCCAGACAAATTATCCACTCGTCCAGTCTCCTCTTGCTCCATCTCGCCATATGTTTGACCATATGTTGCCAAACAAAGCAAAAGTAATGACAATACCCCTACTACCCTTTTCATCTCAATATAATTATATCATCCACATACTATGGATGCCAATGCCCCACCTCACCCTACACTTGCAATCAACTACAACAATCTGTTTATCACATACATACGCAACAAAACAAAGCCTTCTAAAAAGAGCCTTATCTCAGATTTACACTGTTTTTAAAATCGCAATATCTATATAAGAGAGCATGTGTGATTGTTAATGTGTTGTAACTATTGTGATTATTAAATAATGACACATCATTTGCTAAACAAAATGGGTCTATTATTTAGGTATTGTGAATACTCTATGATCCATATTCGATATGGATTTGTCTGCGAAATAGCGGTCTATTTTATTGTGCGTATACAACAATACTTGCACTATTGATGGCTGAACACACACTACGTTTTTAACGAATAATACACAGAATATTTGCATTTTAGCAATAAATGAGTTAAATTTGCTATGTGTTTTGCTCTCTTATATAGAG
>JBCQUH010000056.1:11043-12384 GCA_047174185.1 Rikenellaceae bacterium
CAATAGTTACAACACATTAACAATCACACATGCTCTCTTATATAGAGTGTTTTTTGTTGCGCATTTTGCTCTCTTATATAGAGAGCAAAAATATAGGCGACAGATGTGAATCTCGTCGCCTATCTCGTATAGTGGAATATGGAAGTATTTGCTCTTATCCGATTACAAGGTATTGACTCGCCTGTTGACCTTGGAGATGAAATAGAGACACATTAGAACCTGAACAGCCGTGGCTGTGGGGGTTGCAAGCCCAATGAGAAAGAGCGAAACTGGTTCGATAAGGCTAAATAGATAGGTGAGCAAGAGGCGAACCGCTACGGCTCCAACAATGCCTTGAACCATAACATATATCGTCGCTCCATAACCATTCAAATAGCCCGTCAGACAGAACATCGTCGGCACCACAAGCAGCTCCACGACATAGGCGTTGAGGTATGAATTTGCAGCTGCGACCACCTGTGGATCTTGGCTAAAAATACCTAGCAACATATCGCCGTGGAAGTAGCAGACATAGGCCATAAATAGCCCTGCCGTCCCCGAGATCATCAATCCAACCTTCAACCCTCGCTTGGTGCGATATATATCGTGCGCCCCGAAGTTTTGCGCCACAAAGACCGAGATCGACTGCATAAATGCCATGGGGATCAACAATATAGCACCCACCAACTTCTCGGTAACACCCACTGCCGCAGAGAATACAATGCCAAATTTATTGACCACAACCATCACAAATAGAAACGATAGTGCCGTGAGTCCACTCTGCAACGCTACGGGGGCACCGAGCCAAACCACACGCTTCATATACTCCCAATTGGGACGGAATCGACGCAGCCCCATCGAGTAGTTGAAGAGCGAACGGGTACGAATAATATAGACCGAAATAACAACGCTTATGGCCTGCGCCCCGACCGTAGCGATTGCAGCCCCTGCAGCCCCCATACCGAAGTGCGCAACCAACACCAAGTCGCCCACCACATTGGCCACACAGGCGATTGCGACGGCCAAAAGAGGGGTCTTGGAGTCTCCCAGACCACGGAATATACTACCCAAAACGTTGTAGGCGAAGATCATCGGCACACCGATTGCACTATAGAAGATATAGCCCCGAGTCTGCTCCACGGCCTCTTTGGGGGTGTTCATCCCCACCACTATATTGTCGCGAAAGAGCAACATAATGGCCATCACGACTAGTGATATACCAAAGAATAGAGCAATGGAGTTGGCTATGACCTGCCCGATCTCCGCCTCCCTCTTCTCGCCTCGTTTTTGCCCCACAAGGATGGTTGTTCCCATTGCAAAACCTGCACACAACGAGGTCAAAAAGTTGATGAGTTTATAACA
>JBCQUH010000006.1:0-57952 GCA_047174185.1 Rikenellaceae bacterium
ATCGTATAATCACGCTGTGTCCGCTTGACATACTGATTGTTAATCGCTTCTTCCATAGTTTTACTTCTTTTAGTGTAAACCTATTTTAGGACGGGACAAACTATACAAAAAGGGGGGGGCGCTTAGATTCGCCACAACGTTATTTATACTCGTCGGGAATCAACGGCATGGCACCATGCTGCGTGCAGACGTAGGCCGAGACGCGAACCGCCTTTTTGTGGGCATCCTTGACACTCTCGCCCAGCAGAATCGAGGAGATAAATGTGGCAGTAAATGAGTCACCAGCACCCACTGTATCGGCAACCTCGACCCTAGGTGTAGCGACAAATGAGACATTACCAGGGGTAAAGACATAGCTGCCATTAACACCACATGTGAGGATCAACATCTCCAACTTATATTTGGCCAACAAGATCCAACACTTATCCTGCAAATCGATACCAGGGTAGCCAAACATACGGCTGATAGCCACCAACTCCTCGTCGTTGAGTTTCAGGACGTTGCAACGCTCCATTGAGTCGGTAATAGTATCGCGAGTATAGAACCCTTGACGCAGGTTGATGTCGAAGATCTTGTAGTGTCCTGCCTCCTGCGGCATCGACTCCAAGAAGCGGTGAATCGTCTCACGCGATACGATGCTACGCTGTGCCAACGACCCGAAACATGCCACGCGAGTGTTGCGTGCCAACTCCTCCAACTCAGACGTAAAGGGGATATTATCCCACGCTACACCCTCCTTAATGTCGTACATCGGCACTCCATTGGGGTCTAGCTCCACCTGAACCGTACCTGTGGAGTATGGTAGTCGCTCGATCAAATAGTGCAATCCATTCTCGTCGAAACGCTCCAACAGCTCATCGCCCAGTTTGTCGCACCCCACGCCCGAGACCACTCGTGAATCGAAACCAAACTGCGATGTGTGATAGGCGAAATTTGCTGGTGCGCCGCCAATCTTGCGCCCCTCTGGCAACACATCCCATAGTGCCTCGCCAATTCCTACGATATATTGTTTCATCTCTATAATAATTTAATCAATAACTATTTCATCATCTTTGATACGCGATCCAATAAGCGCATAGTAGAGGATCACCACCTCGCAGAGCACAACCAGACTCCATGTCCACTGCCACGACCCGAGAGAGTCGGCCATATAACCTTGAATGAGAGGGAATACCGCACCACCAAAGACACCCATCATAAATATGCCCGAAGCCTTAGAGGTATACTCACCCAACCCCTTGACGGCTAGGGTAAAGATCGCGCCCCACATAATCGAGTGGCACAAACCAATCGAGATCAACACCCACAAATTCTCGCTAAATATGGCAAACGTGGTCAACACAATTGCCGCAACTGCTGCGACGGTCAACTGCGTGCGAGCCGAGATGGTGGTGATAAAGCTCGACATCAAGCGTCCGACCATCAAACCACCCCAATAGAGTGTGGCCAATAGCGCTGGGATACCCAACTCTACCCCACCGATCGAGAGGTTGTCGCTGCCCAAGAAGATCAACGGACGACCACTCTCGATCAACTCCATGGCATGGAGGTTGACATTGACACCGATCATCACCTCGCCACCCACGTAGAAGAAGATGGCAATCACACCGAGTGTTAGATGTTGGAACGACCAGATACTACGTTTTGTGGTCGACTCTCCCGTGCTAAACGTACCCTCGATATTGGGCAGACGCAGACGATAGGTAACCAACGTGACCACGATAATGAAGATGGTCATGATGGCAAATGGGGTAATTAGCTGTCCCGAATCGACGCTACTCATCGCAACCCCTGCAAACAACACACCAGTGACGAAAAATGGTGCGATGGTTGTTCCGACAGAGTTGATGGCACAGACGATATTCATACGCTGTACGGGCTGAGTGCCAGGCAGATCGTAGGCGTTGATATAGGGGTTGATAACCACCTGAAGAATCGCGGCCGAAGTACCCATCAGGAACGATCCGAGGAGGAATACGAAGTAGCCATAGGGGATGTAGTCGATGCCGATCATAACACCCCATTGCTCGTAGTAGGTGGCAATGAAGGCCGATAGAAGGTAGAAAACCAAACCTGCGATCATAAAGACCATGGCGCGTATAAGGGTACTCTTATACCCCACACGATCGATCCAGCGACCACCCAACGAACTATTGAGCAGGTAGCCCAAGAAGAAGAAAAATGGGATAAGGGTCACCATCGTATTGCGCAACACCTCGACCTGCGACAGAAATGCGATCTGTAGAGGTCCCTGAAACTGCCCATTGACAGTTGTCAGGAATCCTACGATAAAGTATATAAAGGTCAGAATCACAAAGGGTGCCAACCCAAAGCTATTTTTGCTCTCCATAAGGCTTCGAAATTTAGATTGTTAGATTACACTCTCCAAAATCATCATTGCGCCATGCTCCTTGATACGCTTGGCCATCTGCAAATAGAGATCGACAAACTGAGGATAGCTCAATAGATCGACCATCGCAAATGGAGAGGCTGCAAGGAACACCGCAGCATCGTCGTTAGCCAACATCTCGAGGTCGGATGGGGTGATTGCTGGCTCAAAGATATCGAAGCCAACCGCCTTGTCGTCCATGCGATACTTGAGATAGTGACGATATGCCGCTATAAGATATGCAATTCTTGTCATATCATCACCATTTGCCAACATATTTTTTACGATCGGCATAACATATACAGGAAATTTCGAGGCTCCATCACCACACAAACGAGATATTTGGTCGCTCACGGCACTATTTGCGAAACGCTCGATTAGGATCTGCTTATACTTCTCGAGGTCGGTGTTCTTGGGCGCTGGCACATAGGGGGTAGCGTCGAGATCCATAAATGCACGTGTAAACTTCACGATACGCTCGTCGCCCATCGCCTCGTCGACCTTGCGATATCCGCTCAACAGCGATGGATACGACAGCAGGGTGTGCGACGCATTGAGCAGCGACAACTTCATACGCTCGTAGGGCGCTACGTCGTCGGTAAACTCCACTCCTACGCTCTCCCATGCTGGACGACCTGCGATGAAGTTATCCTCGACCACCCACTGCAAATAATCCTCGCAGTAGACAGGCGCTAGATCTGCCTTGTCGAGTGTTGCATTGATACGCTCCACATCGGCAGGGGTTGTTGCAGGGGTGATTCTATCGACCATGCTGTTGGGGAATGTGACATTTGAGTCGACCCATGTGGCAAGGGCTGCATCTTGTTGAGCGAAGAACGATGTGAAGATTCGCTTACAAGTGTCGCCATTGTGTTGCAGGTTGTCGCACGACAAGATTGTCACTGCGCCACCACCAGCAGCGATACGACGACGTAGACCCTCGGCCACAATTCCGAAGATGCTCTGTGGGGTTTGGGGTGACTCGAGGTCACTCTTCACCATATCGGTGTCGAGGTTGTACCCACCCTCGGTGATGGTCATCGAGATTATGCGAATATTGGCATCTGCCACCTTGTTGATGATCGCCTCTCGATTGTCGCCACTCCATAGAAGTTCGGTGAGCGAGCCGATCCACTCCACCTCGTTGCGACCATCGCGCCCACATACTGTAAGTGAGTAGACACCCTGCTGCGAGGTCAATTTGCGATAGAGCGTCTCATCCTGAGGCATAATCATCGCGCCACATATACCCCAATCGTTAGATGTTCCGTTGTTGAGAAGTGAGTTGGTATAGCTCTCGAGATGTGCTCGGTGGAAATTGCCCACGCCAAAGTGAAGTATACCAGATTTTACCTCTGATCTGTTGAAACTGAAATCCTTAGTTGCCATAATTTTAATCTTTTAGTGGTTATGTTTTACACAAATTTATTTTGACCGCACATCAATCCAAAATATTTTAGTATCAAATCTCCTGCAAACGTTCTCGCAAACGTTCCCAAAATATGCAAACGTTCTCATTTTCTCAGAAAAAATCATACCTTTGTAAAAAAACCACTATCAGATATGAAAAGAGTAACCATAAAAGATATTGCCGAGCACCTCACCATATCGGTGTCGACAGTATCGCGAGCACTTACCGACGACAAAAATATACGACGCGAGACAAAAGAGCTAGTTATGGAGACAGCGCGTAAGTTGGGCTATAAACCCAACCCCGTCGCCATCAATCTCAAATCGGGACGCACCAACACCGTTGGGGTTATCGTCCCCGAGATGACAACCCCCTACGCCTCGCAGGTTATAGGGGGGATTCAAGAGGTGCTATACGATAGTAATATAAAGGTGATAATCGCCGAGTCGAATGAGTCGTGGGAGCGCGAACGAGAGAACCTGCACACGATGGAGCGATTTATGGTCGATGGGATAATCGTGAGTATGTGTGACTACAAACGCAACAAGGAGGAGTATCTAAAGTTGCAGAAGCAGGGGATGCCGATGGTCTTTTTCGACCGTATACCCCACCAGATGGAGGTGTCGCAGGTGATCGTCGACGACTACATAAAGTCGTTCTTTATGGTCGAACACCTCATCCGCTCGGGGCGCAAACGGATTGTACATATCCAAGGGCCAGACTATGTCTACAACTCACAGGAGCGCTTTCGCGGCTATCGCGACGCAGTGAAGAAGTTCCATCTAGCGCAAAGCCCCGAGATGGTTGTCAATAGCGGTCTACACTTCGAGGATGGGGCAGCTGCCGTAACACACCTTATAGATAATGGAATCTCGTTTGATGCCATCTTTGCCTTTACCGACACCCTTGCCATCGGCGCTCTCAACCGTCTGCGCGAGGTGGGGATCTCGGTTCCGAGCGAGGTGGCGGTGGCGAGCTTTTCGGGCACTACGCTTGCCACGATTGTCAACCCTCCGCTCACCTCGGTCGAGGCACCACTGCGACAAATGGGTATAGAGTCGGCACACTTGATTCTCGAAAAGATAAAAAACCATGCAGCGCCCACTCGCTCAATTGTGCTCGATGCCGAGATACAACTGCGCGCCTCGACTGATTAGCATATTTTAGAGCTGTCGTTCACCACTAGATTTCCGTCGTTCACCCACGAATGGAAGCTATTCGTTGTGAAATCGGATAAATATTCCTATCTTTATTTAGATTAAAATGCGAGAGTAACCAACCTTTAAACTAGATAATGATAGATGTCAATAATAATTGAAAATCTTAACAAAAGATACGACAATGGCCACCACGCTCTCAAGGGGCTGAACCTCGAGATAGAGGGAGGTATGTTTGGTCTATTGGGGCCAAATGGAGCGGGCAAGAGTACGCTGATGCGAATCTTGGTGGCGCTTATGGAGCCTACGTCGGGACGTATCAATGCTTATGGTTATGACCTACTGAAGGATCGTGGCCGCATACGCGAAATCTTGGGGTATCTACCTCAGGATTTTCGTTTTTTTGCACAGTACAAAGTTGTGGAGTATCTCGACTATGCAGCACGCCTGTCGGGGATGAACAATCGCATCAAACGACGCGATGCCATCGAACGCATGTTGGAGCAGGTGGGGTTGTACGAAGCTCGTGAGCGCTACGCATCGAAGCTATCGGGAGGTATGAAGCGTCGTCTGGGAATTGCACAGGCGCTTATCCACTCTCCCAAAGTAATCGTGGTCGATGAGCCAACGACGGGTCTCGACCCCGAGGAGCGTATCCGTTTTAGAAATCTGCTGACAGATATTTCGAGCAAAGAGACAACCATCATCTTGTCGACCCACATCGTGGGCGATATCTCGAGTAGCTGCTCGGATATGGTGTTGCTCAATCGTGGTGAGATTTCGTTTAAGGGTTCGCCTACGGGTATGTTGGAGAGTGCGATTGGCAAGGTGTGGCAGTTGGAGGTCGATATGCCGATGTATGAGATCTTAAACGCTCGCTACCCTATTGTCTCGATGGTGCCCATCACCGACAACAATGGCGAGGCGTGCGATAGGTGGTTGATCGAGATTGTGGCCGACGAGGTGAAGGAGTTCACGGCACAGAGCATAGCGCCCAATCTGGAGCACGCCTATGTATATTATATGGAGAAGAGTTTGAACCTTTGGATAAATGGCTAGTCGTATGATAAAACAGATATTTTTAAATATAAATTCGGTTGCTAAATATGAATCTAAGCTACTTGCGCGAAGTTGGTTCTTTAAGATCTACCTCTTCTTTGCAGTGGTATTGGTTGGTATAAGTTACCAGATCATCACAAATATGTTGGCGAATTTGACCAATTCGCCAACACTGATTCCATATATGGCAATGTTGGTGCTCAACATCATGCAGTCGGCAGTCATTATCTTTATGTCGGCCGACTATCTCAAACGCGACAAACAGTTGGATACGTCGGAGGTCTTTTATGTGCGACCTCTGAGCAATGCCGAGTACCTATTTGGTAAGGTATTGGGGACGATGAAGCCATTCTTGATCACCGATATTGTGGTGGCGATGATCGTGTTTGTTATTGCGAAGTTTGGTTATGAGCTGGATGCGAATGTTTTGGACTACTTATTATATATAGGTATCATCATTATTCCATCGTTGATATTCTTTATCGGAGTCTCTACGGCGCTGATGCTTGTGGTGGGAAATCAAGCCCTCACATATATCATTATGTTGGGCTTCTCGGCTCTGTCGATCGCCTATATTGGTGACTACTGGGGACATATCTTCGATATCTTTATGTTGAACATTCCACTCGCTAAGTCCGATGTGGTGGGTATTTCGAATATCGGAATGGTCGTGAGCCACCAGATAGCTTATGTTCTGGTGGGTTTCTCGGCAATGTTGCTCTCGGTCTTTTTGTTTAAGCGATTGGCCAATTCGCACACTACGGAGAGGGTATTCTTGGCTCTCTCGGTCGCAGCATTTTCGCTCTCGGGGGTGTGGATCAGCGGCTATATCCTAGACATGTCGGCTCCAGGTCGTATTGCATCACGACTCATCGAGGTCAATAGTCAATATGCGGAGTATCCGATCTTGGAGGTGGCCAACTACCAGATAGATGTGGAGCAGAAGCCATACTCGATCTCGACACGTATGCGCGTTGAGGGAGTGGTGTCGAAGAGTGGTAATGAGTTGGTATTCAACCTCAATGGAGGCATGGAGGTAAAGTCAGTTATGGGCGAGGGTGCGATGCCGTTGCAGTTTGAGCGAGTAGAGCACTTGATTATCGTAAAGTTGGCGAACCGTGCCGAGGCTGGTGAGCAGTTGGCATTGAACTTCGAGTATGAGGGTACGATCGACGAGCGTGAGATGTATATCGACATCGACGACAAAACCACAGCATTCGACAACAAAGCATACGATCTATTGAACTACGACCGTCGCACGGCCTACGTCGAGCCAGAGTGGGTGGTGTTGACCCCAGAGAGTAGATGGTATGTGCGTCCAGGAGTGACCTACACCACAGAGAGCGCATCGTGGAAGCGCGAGTTGTTTAGTCAATATTCACTTACGGTGACCCCTCTTGAGGGTATGGTGCCTGTGAGTCAAGGAGAGCCAGAGATTTTGGGTAATGGAACACGTTATAGCTTTGCGCCCGAAGAGCCTCTACGATCGTTGACGCTTATGATAAGCGATTACGACAGATTCTACATAGATGTGGATGGTTTGGTCTACTCGCTCTATCTGCACAAATCGAACTATAAGCACATCGCATTTTTGGAGGAGATAGCCGAGGATATTCCCGAGGCAATCAACGACGTGTTGGGCGACTACGAGCGCAGTTCAGGAGTCTACTACCATCTGCCACGTATCACGTTGATCGACGCTCCAGAGCATCTATATACATACAAACGCGATTGGTGTTCGACGCAAGAGTTGGGACAACCCGAGTTGTTGATAGTCCCTGCGGCAGGAGGGGTGCCAGCGAGTAGCAACCTCGGAATGTCGAATTACAACGTTGCAGCGACATTTGCCAACAACAAGAAGTACTACTCGACAAGCGGTCGTCGACAGCAGGAGTCGGAGTCGGAGATGAAATTGCGTCAAATCCGCAACCTCGTTGGTAGGTGGAACACGGGCGACAATATCAGCTTCTCTTACTCTCAGGCGACGGGTCTAGTTCAGAGTATCTCGGCCAATTCGCACTATATGACATCTATACTCTTCAATAGTAAGTATAATATTATCTCGGACTCTTTGTCGTGGGGTAATCAGTTGATGGAGATGTACTACTTGTCGTACGAGAGTATGCTCTCGTCGTTTAATCGCAGTCGTAATGCGTTGGGAATGACCAGCATTGAGTATTCATTAATGTTGCTACAGGAGGGTGGCGCAAATGGATATATCGACAATCGCAAATATTCGACATATATCACGCCAATGATTTTGATCGGAGGAAACACACTCTTTGGTGAGGCGATGAGCCACATGGGGTATGATGATTTCATGGCTGAGTTGAAGGAGGTTGTCGAGAGCAATGAGTATAAGAATACAGATATGAGCACTCTGTTGGATAGCATCTCGTCGCGCTCGGGATGTGATGTCCGCAGCAATATGTCTTTGTTGGATAGAGCGTTGTCACTACCCTACTACACCATGGGAGGGCTTAAGACAGTCTTGGGCTATGTGGGCGAGGAGCAGTACTACGCCACAGAGTTTGTGATCAAGAATGAGTCGGCACACAAGGGATATGTCGAGATCTCGTATAACGTATCGGGCGATGTTGAGCGATTGATCGTAGAGCTATTACCATATCAGATTAAGCGCATTGTAAAACATACGACAGCGATCGCTACAGTTTCAGTCAATACGATGAATAGCGCCAATATACCACAATACTTGAGCCTCGGTTCGGCAAGTGTTAGCAATAGCCGCATGATGGGCATGGGCGGAGGAATGGGAATGATGAGTAGCGGTAGCACTAGCATGATGAGCGCCCTTAGCAGTATCGGAAGCAGCTTTAGCAGCTCAAGCAGTAGTGGCGGAAGCAGCGGCGGTGGCGGAAGCAGCAGTGGCGGTGGCGGAAGTCGCAGTGGCGGCGGCGGAAGCAGCAGCGGCGGCGGCGGTATGATGAGTGGCGGCGGTGGCGGCATGATGGGCGGTGGCCCAGGTCAAACTCAAGAGGAGGAGGTGATCGAGGTCGTTGATTCAAACCTACCAGCCGAAGGTGATTATATACTCCAGAGTTATACATTTAACACAGAGGGCGAGATTATCGTCGACAACGAAAACACAGAGCTATTCTCATTGTCGGAGCCTCCAAAGTCAGGATATCTCAATTTGTTGGTTGACAAGGGAAGTGATAACAACATGAAGTATAAGGCGGTAAGTTCGGCTCGCGCACCATACAAATGGACTCTAACGTCGGGTCAGAACTATTATGGCGAGTATCTCTTCTCGGCATGGGTGATACGCAATGGCGATGGTAGTCAATATGCAGAGTGGAAGATCCCAGTAACATCGGGTAAGCGCTACGGGTTGTACTTTGCAACGTCGACCCCCGAGATGGTTCGCATGTCGCGCAACCCACGCTCGCGCAATAGCAACGCCTTGAAGAATATGGATCTGTCGTATGACTTCCAGATCAATTTGGGCGAGGAGGACCAACAGCGAGTCAAATTCGACCTGAACAACATGAGCAATAGTTCGAGTGCCTATGGCTGGGAGTGGTTGGGCGACTATACAGCGCAACAAGATACGATCGTTTTGCGCTTGAGCAACAAGAGTGATGTGAGTCCAATCATTGCCGATGCAGTGAAGGCCGTAGAGGTTAAGATTAATAATAAAACTAGAGATAATAGATGAGAATTAAAACCCAAATTTTAGCAGTGGCGCTACTGCTCGCGGCCAATGGCTTGCAGGCTGCGCCAATTGAACTAACGCTCGAAAAGGCTATTGAGCTGAGTGTTACACAGAGTCCGAGTCTACTCACATCGGAGCTTAATCTGGAGAGATACGAGATGTTGCTCAATGCACAGCGCGCCTCGTTGAAGTCGAAATTTAGTTTGACCGTAGATCCATTTAAGTATAGCAATAGCCGCTATATGGACTCTCGAACCTCGGAGTGGTATACCAACGAGTCGATGTCGTCGTCGAGCACATTCTCGATCTCGCAGCCTATCATGTTGACAGGATCTACGATCTCGTTGAACAATAAATTTGGATGGCAAAACAATATATCTGCAATTGATGGAGGTTCGACCACATCGTCGGCATCGTTTACCAACTCTCTATATTTGACCCTTAGTCAGCCTCTGTTCACCTACAACGAGTATAAGTATGAGTTGTTGGAGATCGAGATGGATTATGAGAACGCGAAGATCTCGTATGCTATCACACGTATGAATATGGAGCAGAGTATCATCTCGCAATTCTACTCATTGTATATGTCTCAGCAGAATATCACCATCCTCGAGGAGGAGTTGGATAATGCTCGCCAGAACTACGACATCATCAACGAGCAGGTAAGTTTGGATATGGTCTCACGTTCGGAGTTGTTTCAGGCGGAGTTGAATGTGTTGAATGCCGAGTCGTCGTTGGAGAATAAGATCCTTTCGTTGGAGAGTTCGAAGGATCAGTTTAAGCAGACGTTGGGAATTCCACTCTCGGAGGATATTGTAGCCGTTGCAGAGATTGAGGATAGCTATGTGCCAATTGATATGGAGTTGGCTGTTAGAAATGCACTCACCAACCGTTTGGAGCTACGCCAACGCGAGATCACGAATGCCAATGCCGAGATTTCGTTGATGACCACCAAGGATAATGGTAGCTTCAGTGGAGATTTGTCGCTGTCGATCGGTTTGATGGGTGACGACGAGACGTTTGGATATATGTATAATACCCCCACTACTAGCCCGAGTGTTAGCCTAAGTTTAAGTATTCCGATCTTTGATTGGGGTGCGCGTCGTAGCCGAATCAAGGCTCAGGAGTTGCAGATGGATATGAATGAGATCGACGAGGAGCAGGAGTTGTTGGATATCGAGATCGAGGTTGTTCAGAGCTGTAGAACGATCAATAACTTGGTTCGCCAGATCGAGATCTCGAAGTCGAGTCTCAAAAATGCACAGTTGACATATGATCTAAATGTGGAGAATTATCGCGCAGGTGAGATCACGGGAATGGAGATGGATGAGTTCCAGTCGCAGTTGTCGAGCCAAAAGTTGTCGTTGGCGCAGAGTATGATCGACTACAAATTGGAGTTGATCGAGTTGAAGGTTCTCTCGCTCTACGATTTCGAGAAGCGGGAGCCGATCTCGCCACTATTGATGTATGGTAGCGAGGCGATGGATAGCTACAAGAAGATAAATCTGAAGCAAATTACTAAATAGTCACAATAATTTTAAGCGTAAAATATAAAAATCAAAATAGTCATGAAACAGAATACCCTAATAGCCCTCATATCCACGACTCTTATCTTTGCAGCGTGTGGTACAACAGTAGATAATAGCGGCCGTGAGCAGATCGCCATCCCAGTAGTGGTGGAGGAGATTGTAACCAATAGCTTGGAGAAGTTCACAACGACCAATGGAACGTTGGTGCCGATGGCGAGTGCCGATGTGACCAATAAGATAGATGGTATCTACAAACCTGCGATCAACCCTGCGACAGGTAAGTACTATAAGATCGGAGACATGGTCAAGAAGGGTGATGTGTTGGCAACGATAGAGGATGAGTCATACTTGAATAGTGTGTCGATCGACACGAAGCGAATCAGTTTGGAGATCTCGGAGAGTGAGTATGACAAATATGTTGCTCTCGAGGCCAAAGGTGGAGCTACGCAGCTCGATATCAAGAATGCCGCAATGGGTGTTACGACGGCTCAGATCTCGTATGCCAATGCAAAGATCTCGCTGGAGGATATGAAGGTTGTATCGCCAATCGATGGTGTGATCGTCGATAGAGAGTATCAGACACCCAATATCGAGATCTCGTCGGGTATTGTGTTGTTCTCGGTGATGGACTATGCGAAGATGTTGCTCGATGTATCGTTGTCGGAGAGCACGATGAGTTATATCGAGTTGGGAATGCCAGTTTATGTGACTCACTACTCTATCTCTAACAGACCAGTCAAGGCGGTTATCGATCAGATCTCGCCTGCTATCGACTCGGAGACACGTACCTACAAGGCGGTAATCGAGGTTGATAACCACGATCTGTTGTTGCGTCCAGGAATGTTTGTGCAGACCGATATCGTAACGGCATCGGTAGAGGACGCAATTGTTATTCCGAAGTCGATGGTTCGCACCTCACGTGGACGTTCGTATGTCTACCTAGCCGACGGAACAAGTGCTATGCAGACCGAGATCACAACGGGAATCGACAACGACACCTATGTGGAGGTTGTAAGTGGCCTTTGGGAGGGTGATAAGTTGATTGTAGAGGGTTATGAGACCCTTAGAGACCGAAGCAAAATCACAATCGAATAAGGGGGTTTTATCATGAGGAAAATTGTTAATTTTGCTATAAAATATCCTGTCACTATCACGATGGCGATATTGGCAATCTTGCTTCTGGGCAAGATCTCCTACGATCGGTTGGGTGTAGACCTGTTCCCATCGATGGAGACACCGAAGCTATATGTGGAGATTACGACGACCGAGAAACCGCCCACCGAGGTGGAGTCACAAGTTGTTGAGTCGATCGAGGCTTCGGCCATCAGAGCGAGTGGTGCGAAGAGTGTTACGTCGAATATCCGCGCCAATGGAGCGTTGATTACGGTTGAGTATCTGTGGGGCGAGAATATGGATGACGCATTCTTGGATCTACAATCGGCGATGAGTTCATATAGCCGTAGCGATGATATCGAGGAGATCACTGTGTCGCAGCGCGATCCATCGGCCGATCCGATCGTGAAGTTGGCGCTCTCGCACTCGGAGATGAGTGTTGTGGATATTACCAAGGTTGCCAACAATTATGTGAAACAACAGTTGTTGAGCGTCGATGGAGTTGCCGACGTTGAGTTTACGGGCGATCTGGATGTCGAGGTTGTGGTAAAGACTACGCCTTATAAGTTGTCGGCATTCTCGTTGTCGACGAGCGATTTGGCATCGAAGATCACGGCTAATAACTATAGAATTTCGGGAGGACGTATCGAGGAGAATGGTTCGCGATATATCGTCAATGGCTCGAATGTATTGGAGAGCATCGAGGCGTTCAACACCATTATTGTGGGTTATACCGATGGTAAGGCGGTCTATTTGAAGGATGTGGCCGAGGTATATATCGCACCTAAGACCGAGGAGAGTATCATCCGCTTGGATGGCGATGAGTGTGTGGGAATCGAGATCTATAAGGAGAGCGACTACAATACACTCAAGGCTACGACAGCTGTGTTGGAGGAGGTTCGCAAACTTCGACAGGCGATGCCACAGTACGAGATCATTGTTGTGAGCAATCAGGGAGAGTTTATCGAGCGTTCGATTGACGAGGTTAAGAGCAGTGCGCTGTTGGGAATGTTGTTGGCTATCGTCGTGTTGTTTGTCTTCTTGCGTCGTATCGGTACGACCATCATCATCTCGTTGGCTATCCCGATCTCGATTGTTGCGACCTTCAATATGTTCTATTTCGGAGGGTTGACACTCAACATCATGACACTGGGAGGATTGGCTCTGGGAGCAGGTATGTTGGTCGATAATGCCATTGTGGTGATCGAGAATATCTTCCGTCGTCACGAGGAGGGAGCCTCATTGACCGAGGCGATTGTGGAGGGAACATCGCAGGTGGGAGGTGCAATTATCGCCTCTACGCTCACTACGATCGTCGTCTTCTTCCCGATTGTCTATCTTCATGGTCAATCTGGCGAGATGTTTAGAGAGCAGGCGTGGAGTGTGACATTTGCGTTGGTATCATCGCTGTTCGTAGCGATCATTGCCATCCCAGTGATGTATAGCAAGTTTATCAAAAACAGACCTCAGAGTGAGAAAAAGGAGAGACCTGGGATCACAGAGGGAGGATCAATCCGCATTACATGGTATGGTGATATACTTCGCACGATTGTGGCCAACCGCTACTGGGTAATCTTGATTGCGATTGTATATATCTCGGTTATTGGTCTGCTGTCGTCGTCGTTGGGAAGTGAGTTTATGCCGAGCAGTAATTCGCGCAATATCTCGATCGATTTGGAGTTGGAGGGCGGAGCTACTCTGAGCCGCACTCGATCGACGGTCAAGAGTATCGAGAGTGTGATCCGTCAATTGGCAGGCGAGAGTGCGACGATCTATACGGAGTGTGGAGTTGTCGAGAGCAATGGAAGCTCGACGATCCAGAGTAACTTGGCTACAGTGGATGTCATTCTAAATGAGGGATCGTTGATCAAAGCGCCCGATTTGATTACGGAGCTAAATGAGTTTTTGTCGGAGATACCAGGTATCAATGCGAAGTATAGTAGTTCGGAGAGTGCAGTAACGGCACTATTCGATCAGGCCGATGGCGATATCATCGTCGAGATCAAGGGAGCCGATTTGACAAAACTGCTCAATCTACAGCGCGAGGTTGTAGCCTCGCTGGAGGGTCTTCGCGGCATCGACGATATGAATTATCAGGATGATACAGGAGATCAGGAGGTTACGATCTTTGTCGATCGTGTCGCTAGTAGCATCTACGGATTGTCGCTTAGTTCGGTGATCTCGCAGATTGATGAGTTGCTCAATGGAGCCGACGCAGGCGAGATGGAGTACGAGGGAGATATGTGTGACATCACGGTCAAACTGCCCGATGTATCGCTGTCGCAGTTGGGCGATATTGAGATCTCTCAGGGGTCGCAGAAGTTCTTGTTGCGCGATATTGCAACGATCGAGTATGCAGAGTCGCCAGTCGAGATTATGCGCATAGACCAGAGCCGCGTGATGCAGATAGCCATCAAGTGTAATTCGGATGTTGCGTTGAGCCATGTTGCCGACAATATCCGCGAGAAGATCGCATTGGTCAACACGCCAGATGACTACTTCATCAGTATCGAGGGTTCGGAGCGTGAGCGTAAGGAGTCGTTCAACTCGCTGTTGTTTGCGATGATTTTGTCGATCGTATTGGTATATATGGTTATGGCATCGCAGTTTGAGTCGCTGTTGCATCCATTCACAATTCTGTTGACAGTGCCGTTGGCGGTTGCAGGAGCTATTTTGCTCTTTATCATCACGGGTGTTAACCTCAACATTATGGCTGCGATTGGAATCATCATGTTGGTTGGAATTGCCGTAAATGACTCAATCCTGTTGGTAGATAGAATTGGTCAGTTGCGATCAAATGGTTATGAGTTGTTCGAGGCTATAATCGCCTCGGCGGAGCAGCGTATTCGTCCTATCATCATGACGAGTATCACCACCATCTTGGCACTATTGCCAATGGCTCTCTCGTCGGCCGACGGTGCGGAGTTCCAACGTCCGATGGCTATTGCTGTAATCGGAGGATTGGTGGCCTCTACCCTATTGAGTTTGACCGTGATTCCATGTCTCTACTATGCATTGGAGGAGATGAAGAATTTTGTATTGGGTCGCAAGAAAAAAGATTTATAAATTCAGTTGATTGACGATGAGATTTCTAATAAATAGACAAATAACTATAAGTATGATATTTATAGCCCTAACATTCTTGGGCTATATATCATACAAAAAGTTATCCATGGAGCTTTTGCCATCCGTCGAGCAACCAACCTGCTCGATCTCGGCTAGAGGCTCAGGTAACTACGACCCCACGTATGTCGAGGCCGAGGTTATCATCCCATTGGAGGGAGTAGTAGCACAGTGCAGCGGAATCCAAGAGATCACATCCACAGCCTCGACATCGGGCGGTTCGATCAATATCGAATTCAAACCGAGTGTCAATGCCAAGAGTGCATATATTCACCTCACGGAGCTAATCAACGAGTATGCGGCGAATATCCCCGATGAGTTTACGATTTCGACCTCGTCGGCAGCCTCGGAGAGCACGATGCAGGGAAACTTCATGACACTGCGTGTGACGGGTAACTTCGATGTGGATGAGATACTCTCGATCACCGAGAGCGATGTGGAGACGAAGTTGTCGAATATCGATGGTATATCGACGGTGACGATCTACGGAGGTCGCGGTCAGAGTGTGGAGGTGGAGTTGATTCCAGAGTTGTGTGACGCGTTGGGTATCACCAGTCAGAAGGTTAGCTCGGCACTTACGAATGCAGGTAACGAGCGTAGCTTTGTGGGCTTTGCCCATGGCATCAACTCGAAGAGCAGCGTCTATGTCGATGGAGGTTATAGCAGCGTCGATATGATCGGAAATGTTGTGTTGTCGGAGAATGGCCCAGTCTTTCTCAAGGATGTTGCAACGATCACAAGTAGCCTCAAAGAGCCTACGACCATCAGCCGCCTCAATGGCGAGCGTGCCATCACAGTCGCTTTGGCGTGTGATAGTGGCGAGAATCTGATCGAGTTGGCCTATCGCGCACGTGCCGAGATTGTAGAGCTGAATAAGATGTTTGCCTCGCAGGGTATCACCATCGTGGTGGTTGATTGTAGTGCCGACGAGATTGAGCAGAATATCGACCAGTTGGCGGTGTTGGGCATCATTGGAGCTATCTTGGCGATCATCATCTTGTGGTTCTTCCTCCATAATATACGCCTTGTGTTGTCGGTTGCATTGGCCATCCCGATTTCGGTCTTTGCAGCGTTCAATATATTGTTTGCTATGGATGTATCGATCAACTCGGTTACACTGATCGGAATCACATTGGCGGTGGGTATGTTACTGGATAATAGTATCGTTGTGTTGGAGAATATCTATCGATTATATTCGTCGGGACACAGTGCCGAGGATGCAGTGATAGATGGTACGAAACAGGTGTGGAGGTCGATCTTCGCCTCGACGCTTACAACGATCACGGTCTTTTTGCCCTTTGTCTTTACGAGCGAACTTACCATCGCGTTGATGGGAAAGAATCTGGGTGTATCGATCATCTCGACACTTATATTCTCGCTATTTGTGGCTCTGTTGTTGATCCCTATGCTCACCTATGTCACACTGCGTGGCGGAGCGGGTGCCAAGAGTCTATTTAGCGGTGCGATGTCTATCCACGAACGTCCGATCCAGATCTATACACTGTTGTTGAAGAGTGTTATGCGCCACTCGACATTGGTGCTGTGTGTGACGTTGGCGATGTTGGTCGTGTCGTTTATGTGGGCTGTGAGCCAACCCGAGAAGTCGATGAAGAGTGTGGCGAGTGATCGTATCACCATCTCGTTGACCATGTCGTCGGAGAATGATATTACGGCGAGTGACGAGATAGTCGAGAAGTTCGAGGAGGCTGTGAAGTCGATCCCCGAGCTAAATGAGATGAGTTGTACGGTGAGCGAGGAGCGCGCCAGCATCATGTTGACTATGAAGGAGGGCTTTGACGAGGATGGCGGACGCGACATCAACGAGATTGTGGATGATATTTGGAAGCGAATTGCCACGCTTCGTAGTGGTCTTACAGTTAGTATCCGTACGGGAAGCAGTAGCTCGACGAGCAGCAACCAGACGATCTCTATGCTCTCGGCATTTGGTGTTGGCGAAGAGTCGAAAGAGTTGGTGGTCAAGGGTACGGATTACGATATGATGACCATTGTGGGTGACGCATTGCAGTCTAACATCTCGGAGCTTGATTATATAGGAAATGTGTCGATGTCGGTTCAGCGCGGTTCGAGCGAGATCAAGGTGGATATGAATCCATATATCGCCAATGAGTTGTCGATCACTCAATCGGAGCTGAGCAATGCTCTCTCGAACCTATCGTCGGAGCAGGATAGTGGTGCCGAGATTAAATTTGGTGACGACGATGTCACAGATATTGTCATTACGATGGCCACTGATTCGCTGGTCGATGACGAGAGTTTGAAGAATCTCAATGATTTGAAGGTTTTGCAGATCGAGAGCGGCAATGGCGGAACATACAACTTAGCCGATGTAGCATATATCTACAAGGATCAGGGGCAGGGAACAATTAAACGCGTAAACCGTAGCCGTGAGTTGAAGTTGACCTATTCGTTTACGCTGCAAGATCTCACCGAGGATATTATCGAGAGTTACGATGCCGAGATCGATGCATTGATTGCGGAGTATCCAATGCCTAGTGGTGTGATTGTAGAGCGCTCGGAGAGCGAAGATGAGTTTGGCGACTTTAGATTCTTGATCTTTGCGGCGGTGTTGTTGATCTTTATGATCTTGGCGGCGGTATTCGAGTCGTTTACCATGCCATTGATCTTGATGTGTGCAGTGCCATTGGCGGCTATCGGATCGTTCTCGGCATTGATTTTGACCAATAATAGTATGATGACGCTCAATGCTCTTACGGGATTTATGATCTTGTTGGGAGTGGTTGTCAATGGCGGAATCATCTTGATCGACTATATCAATATTATGCGTAGCAAGGGTTACTCTCGCAACCGTGCGATCTTGATGAGCGGTTCGTCGCGTCTACGTCCGATCATGATCACTACGATTACGACGGTTACTGCCCTATTACCGATGGCATTGGGCGATGATGACTATGCAGGAGCTATTGGTGCTCCGTTTGCCATTACGGTTATTGGAGGTTTGACCTTCTCGTCGCTGTTGACTCTGATCTTGGTACCGACGTTGTATGTATTCTTGGAGGAGTCGTTGGCGTGGTATCGCTCGCTTAGTCGATGGATGCATTGGTTGCACGCTGCCCTACTGGCATTCTTTGCGGTAAATATCTACTTCAATGTTAGCGATGTCTATATGCAGATGGCATATTTGGTGCTGTCGGTAGTTGCAATACCTGCGGTGACCTATGCGATTATGCACTCGGTGCGTATTGCCAACCACAAGATTATTGCGGCCGACGAGCCAATCGTTATCGAGGCTCACAACTTGGTGAAGATCTACGATCGCGCAGGACGTTTCGAGCGCGAATGGGAAGGTGCGAAGAAGCGTCGCCACGCTCTGGGAATTGATAATAGGTATGAATCTTTGATGGATCTCAAACCTCTTACATGGCAGAGTGTATTGGCGGTGTTGGCTGGTGCTGGCGCTACATGCTACTTCGAGGATGCTGTGTGGGTGACGGTGTCAACTCTGGCATGGGCACTCATGACGATCAATATCTGGGGTGCGTTGTATCAATACTATCTCAATAGGTGCGACCATAGGCCGATGTTTATCATGAAGTGGTTGAATGCGATCTTTAACTTTGTGATCGCCCTCTCGGGATTGGCCATATTTAGCGTTGTTGTGGGCAATTATGGCGTTACGGGTATCTATGCGGTACTGTTGTTGATCGGCTATGGAATCTATATGACGGCTCGTTACATAGAGCGTAAAGAGATTAATGTGGCACGTTTGACGGGTCGTTTTGCCACTCTAAAGGCGATCTTCTTCAAGATTGTCCTCTCGGTGCCATTGATCGGTAAGAGTCGTCATCCGTTTGAGGCGCTCAAGGGAGTTACCTTTACGATTAAGAGCGGAATGTTTGGACTGTTAGGCCCTAATGGAGCTGGTAAGTCGACCTTTATGCGTATCATTACGGGAATCTACGAGCCTAGCTACGGTTCGATATTTATCAATGGTCTCAACACCAAAACCTATCGCGAGGAGTTGCAGAGTTTGATCGGATTCTTGCCTCAGGAGTTTGGAACGTATGAGTATATGAGCGCATGGGATTTCTTGGATTATCAGGCGATTTTGAAGGGTGTGAGTGATGATAATACTCGTCGCGAGCGTGTGGAGTATGTCTTGAAGTCGGTTCACATGTACGAGAATAAGGATTCGAAGATCGGATCGTTCTCGGGCGGTATGAAGCAGCGTATCGGAATTGCGATGATATTGTTGAATCTGCCTCGTATCTTGGTTGTCGACGAGCCGACGGCTGGTCTCGATCCGCGAGAGCGTATTCGCTTCCGTAACCTGTTGGTGGAGCTTAGCCGCGACCGTGTGGTTATCTTCTCGACCCATATCATCGAGGATATTGCCAGCTCATGTAGTCAGGTGGCGGTCATCAACCGCGGTGATCTGAAGTTCTTTGGCAAACCCGATCAGATGCTTGGATTTGCCGAGAAGAAGGTGTGGACGCTTACCGTCGACGAGGAGGAGTTCAAGAGGCTGGATAGCTCGCTCATCGCCAACCATATGAAGAGTAGCGACGGCACGGTACGCGTGCGATATATCTCGAAGCAGAAGCCTATGGAGGGGGCTGTGCAGAGTGTAGAGTCGTTGGAGGATGCTTACCTATGCATGCTCAAAGATTTGTAATGTATAAAACAGAGATCTAATGAATAGTTTAAAAAACATATTTATGCTTGCGAAGTATAACTTCAAGATTCTCTTTGGAGGCAAATACTTCCTCTTTATGGTGTTGTCGTTTGTCTACTTCTGCTACCTGCTCTTTCATGCGGCATATAGCGGCACTGCCCTCGACGAGGAGGTTGTGGCAGCGAATATGATTATGCCCTCGTTGCTGCTGGTGTTCTATTCGGCCACCTATGGCATACAAAAGGACGAAGAGACGAAGATTCTGGAGATATTCTTCTGCATACCCAACTATATGTATAAGGTGTGGCTGCTCAGGTTGTTGTTTATCTTCACAGCCTGTTATGTCAATGTTGTTATCTTCAGCTATATGGCGCATCTGCTGCTGTGTCCTGTCGAGGTCTTTGCGATGGCCAACAATACGATCTTTGTGGTTGTGTTGTTTGGATCGTTGGCCTTTTGGCTCTCGACGGTTATCAAGAGCGGCAATGGCGTTGCAGTGGTGTTGCTTGTTTTGTGGGGTTTGTTGATCTATGTGGGGAAGCAGTTCTATGTGAATACGATCTGGGATATATCGCTCAACCCCTACTCGGAGCCAAGTAATATCCACTCGGAGATATGGCAGACCACGATCACGAACCGCAAAATGTTGTTGGCGGCTGTTAGCTGTGTGCTAATCCTTATGTCGTTGGGTAACCTGCGTCGTCGAGAGCAACTATTATAGACAAAAATAGTTTCAAAGCTAGATATAAAGCACTATCTTTGTGCTCTAATCTTATTTGAAATTATGTATCGACTATTTACAACCATTGCCTCTGTGGCCATGAGCCTAGTGTGGGTTTCGTGTGGCAACATGGGGGGTGTTAATGAAGTGGCAGGCGAGCGAGACTCTATGCATTATGCGCAGTATCTCTCGATCTGCCACTTTGACGACTATACCATCGTGGAGATCAAAAATCCATGGGACTCGACAAAGACTCTACAACGCTATACCCTTATCCCCAAGGGAGAGGGGGACGACAAAGGTAATATCGCCCCTGGGACGACTGTGGTCGAGGTTCCAATCCAACAAGCTGTGGTCTACAACTCGGTGCATGCCTCGATTGTCGAGATGCTTGGTGCCTTAGAGTCTATAGCTGGAGTCTGCGAGGTGCAATATATCGACTCCGAGGAGCTACGAGAGCGAGTAACTTCGGGAAGAGTAGCCGATATCGGCGAGTCAACAGCGCCAAACGTAGAGCGAATCATCGATATACACACCGATGCAATCCTCTCCTCACCATTCAAGGATGCTGGATATGGGGCGGTCGAGAAGCTGCGCATACCCATTATCGAGGGTGCGGACTATATGGAGCAACACCCTCTGGGGCGTGTCGAGTGGATCAAACTATATGGCGAGCTATTTGACAGGCGTGAGCAAGCAGACTCGATATTCGATGCTGCCTGCAGGGAGTACCTACAACTAAAAGCGATGGTTGCCCATGTCGAACACCGTCCAACGGTGATGGCCGAGAGGAGATATGGAAGTCAATGGTTTGTCCCAGCACGCGGAAGCTACAATGCTACCCTATTTGCCGATGCTGGAGCCGATTATATATTCTCCGATCTCGAGGGTAGCGGAAGCGTGCCGCTGTCGTTTGAGAGGGTGCTGGATCGCGGAATCGAGTCCTCGGTATGGGTGTTGAAGTATAACTCTACGAATGGGGATATGAGTTACGATGATCTGCGAAGTGAGTATGAGCCTTATGCCAACTTTACGGCCTTTAAAACACGCTCTGTATATGGCTGTAACACTGCCCACAAGCGATATTATCAGGATATTCCGATGGCTCCACATCTGCTACTCAGAGAGTATATCTACATCTTCCACCCCGAGCTATTGCCCGATTTTACCCCTCACTACTTCGCACCACTTATTGACTAATCATCTTGTCGACAAATGGATTGTGGCCAAAAAATTTCGACAAATCGCCACTCTCGATCAACCCTTGGGGGGTTCCACACATTACAGGAGCGCCCGATCGCTGTAGCCACAGGGAGTCGGCAAACTCGATGGCAATATCGAGATCATGGGTCGATAGGAGGATCGATTTATTTTGGCTATGTGCCAGATCGCGCAATAGCTGCATGGTCTCGATCCTGCTTGTAACATCGAGAAATGCTGTGGGTTCATCCAGAATTATTATTGGCGACTGCTGAGCCAGAACCTTTGCGATCATCGCCTTTTGACGCTCTCCATCACTTAGCTGGCTCACATAGCTATCTGCCTTGTGAGGTATCCCCACGGCCGCTATCGCCTCCTCTATGATCTGGTGATCGACCTGCGAGAGCCGTCCGAAAAATCCCGTGTAGGGGTGTCGACCCAACGATACCAATTCGTAGAGCGTTATCCCCCCACTATTTGTCTTTTCGGTCAGCACAACACCCACCGAGAGCGCTATTTGGCTCTGAGAGTAGCTGCTCAGCGGACTGCCCATAAGAGAGATTTCGCCTCCGAGTGACGGCTGAAAACCGCATATCGTGCGCAAAAGCGTCGACTTTCCAGCTCCATTAAGCCCCATCAAACAGGTAAGTTCTCCGCTGCGCAGCTCGACATCTATTGCCGCGTGCACAACACTCTTCTCGTATCCGATCGACAACGATCTTGTCGAGAGGGTTATATCGGCTCTATTCATCAGTTGAAATATTGGATATTTTTACGGTTTACAATTACATATATTATCACAGGAGCACCGATTATGGGGGTGATGGCGTTGAGCGGAAATATCTGATTGTCTCCCCACACAACACACAAAAGATTACACAGCAGAGCAATCGCTGCACCGCACAACAGAGCCATCGGGAGGAGGTGATTATGGTTAGAGGTCTTGAGCACCAGACGTGCGATATGTGGCACAGCAAGGCCAATAAACGATACTGGCCCACAAAAAGCGGTTGTCGCAGCGGTCAAAACGCCCGTTGCCAAGAGTATCAGCATCCTCGTGCGCTTAACCCTCACACCTAGATTTTCGGCATACATCTCGCCCAACAGTAGCGCATTGAGCGATTTTGTGAGCAACAATGAGATAACAATACCAAAGAGTGCAAAGAGTGCAAAATATGGCAATTTCTCATTCGAGACGCTCGAAAAATCCCCCATTCCCCACATTACAAAGGCGTGTACCTTGTCGCTCGAGGCTTTGAAGTTAAGTATCGAGATGAGCGATGATACCATATACCCCACCATTATACCCACGATAAGCAACATCGTATTGCTCCGCACTCGCGACGAGAAGTATATAATGACCCCCAGCACCGCCCCAGCACCAACCAAGGCGGCCGATACGATAGCTAAATAGCCGCTAAACACCCCTCCTGCTACGATCTGAGGCATACCGCCAAACGACAACATAACGATGGCAACACCCAAATTGGCACCATTGCTCACACCCAGTATCGAAGGGCCTGCCAATGGGTTCTTAAACAGCGTCTGAAGCAACAATCCGCTTATGGCTAACGACGAACCAGCCAATACCGCAGTCACCGATTGGGGCAATCGCGACTCAAGAATTATGTGTTGCCACGATGGACGCACACCCTCGCCTGCCCAACCAAACAATATGCGCACAGCATCGCCTATGGGGATATTGACAGCCCCAAAGAGAATATTTGCTAAAAACAGCAACACGATAGCTACCGCCAAACATATATATATAACTCTATATCTTCTCGTTTGCATGACCACAAAGATATAAAAAAAGAGAGATCCGCCATCGCAGATCGACTCCACAATGACGAATTTTCTCTTTTTTATCTCAAAATTAGTTTAGAACTGAACGGCGATGTCGTCGATGGCCATATACGACGGGATAACCGAACCGTATGAGTTCTGAACCGAGCTATTGATCTGGAAATTAATCTTGCTCACTGCACCCAAAGAGCTTAGGTCGCACTTGTTCCAACCCTCGCGCGCAACACCATCCTCGGCCAAGAAGAATACTACGCTTCCTGCCTCTACACCCTCGCTTGTGTAACCCGTGATTGTAACCCAGAAGCTATCCGTCGCTCCTAGAGACTCGGCCATATAGTCGCCATACTCGCATACGCTAAGGGCGTAAGAGGTATTGGCGATATACATATGGTCGATAACACGATCTAGGCTATCGGCAAAACTCAATGCCGTCTGAGAGTAGACATCGGCATTGACAACTGCGAAGTTGCTTGAACCAGCGTTTCCGCTACCATTCGACGATGAATCTAGGCAAGGAACCGCCAACTGTGAGTCGTAACCCATACCGCTAACCACCTCTGCATAGTAATTCGACACGACTACTCCACCATTCCAATACTCGAAGGTTCCCAGACCCCAACAATCGATAATCTCGTTGTGAAGCTGAGTGGCACCATCTGTCCATGTGTAGGCAGTCGTAACACCCGATCCGCCCTCGCCATATAGCAACAGACCACCATACTGAGCGTTATCAATTAGCGACGACCAGCTATAGTAGCCTAGGTAGTTGGCATCGCCCACATAATCTGCATCCTCGAAGGTTAGAACCGTAAAGCCATCATCGGTAGATGGGATATCTGTCTCAGGATCTACCTCAGGATCTACCTCAGGATCAGTCTGCTGCTCTGTCTCAACTTCGACATCGTCATCATCTAAGAATCCCTCACAAGAGACCGTTAGCAATGCAAAAAACATCAATGGAAATAGTAATTTTTTCATCTTTTTTGAATTAGTTAATATTGTTTATATTATTATATTTAGTTTAATTTTGTAGTTGATACCAGGCATCGGATAGCACTGTACAACCTCATATTGTTGGTCGAAGATATTATTAACCTCGGCCGTCACTCGAAGATCAACGCGTCGCAGCGGAATTCGCTTCGACAAAGATATATCGCTCGTATACCATGGCAGGGCGTAATTCTCTGCGATATTAGCCACCGACTCATACCTCTCGCCTGTATATATAAAGCTGTAATTCAACGCCCAACTGCGATAGTCCGCACCTACTATGGCCGATCCGCTATGCCACGGGATATAGGGTATCTGCCCACCATAATAGCTGCTCTCGGGGTCGGTGAAATCCTGCGCCATCTGATAGGTATAGCTAAAGCGAGTCGACAACCCGACATCGCCCACGCCCCAATGCACATCGGCCGCGAGGTCGACACCGCGAATCTCGACATAACCCAGATTGACCATCGTCCAACGAAACTGATTCGACGTGGGCATAGCGACGATCTTATCCTCCACCTCGTTATAATAGAGATCTGCCTGCAACTCCAACTGCTCCACTACCCCACTCTGCGATGTGTGGTTATAGGTCACACCGACGTTATACTGGTTTGTAAACTCGGGGGCGAGATTGATATTTCCGATAAAAGTGTAGTATAGGTCGTTGAGTGTCGGCATACGGAATATCCGCTTGTAGAAAGCCCTAAAGCCCAACTCACGAGAGAGTTGATAAGAGGCTACAACCGTTGGGGTCAACTCGCTCAACTCACCAGCATTAGCACTCACCTCACGAGTTCGATCCGATGCCAACGTATACAAAGCACTCGCCTGAAGTTTCAACCCCTCGTAGTCGACCGCTGCTGCAAGCGCACTAAGCGACGTATAACGCTGCGGATAGACAAATCCCTCGAGATCGGCATCGAGCGTATTGTATTGAAAATCTGTCGAAAAGGCCACATCTGCCCACGAACACAACTCAAAAAGATTGGCCACCGAACCATACAACTCCTGTTGACGATAGGTGTTATCGACATACATGGTCGAGGCATCGAGCGACGGATCCGAGAGGTAGCGCAGATAATCATTGGCATATTTGGCACTCACCTTGAGTCTGTATCGATCCCCGAAACTCTTGCGCAGCGAACTCTGAACAAACAGATTATTATCCCACTGCCGATCGGCATTGCGGAATACCCCTGGCTCTTCGCGAACAACAGCTCCAGGGTAGCCCCTCTGCGAGTTGTAGAGATATGCCTTCGTCTGCCACTCACCGCCACTCTTTATCGACCCGAAGAGGGCAAACTCGGCACGAAGATAGCGAATATCGCCATTGGCTCTGATCTGTGTCGTATCATATCCATCCTCTTTGGTATAGCTAAACGGATACTCCCCCGAGGTGTACAAATACTCGGCACTCACCGAGCTGCTCACACTCTCAGATAGGCGCTGCTCCCACAACACCGATGGATTGATCGTCTCGAACGATCCACCATTGATACCTATATTTAAATTATAATAACGCCCATCGTCAAACTGCGGACGACGCGTCTCAAGATAGATAGAACTTGCCGAGGCGTAATCTTTGGCCGACTGGAATATCGCGCTCTTCTGGCCATTGTACATCGAGACACTCTCCATATTGTCCAACGAGAAACGCCCCAGATCGACCACTCCATTTTGAGCATTACCCAACTCCACACCATCGTAAAAGACCCCCACGTGTTGCGACCCTAGGCTGCGGATATTGACCGTCTTAAGCCCTCCAACGCCACCATAATCCTTGATCTGAACCCCCGAAAAATAGCGCACAGCATCGGCCACAGAGTGTACACTCAGCCGATCTAAGTTCTCGCCCGAGAGTGTTTGAACAGGGATTATTTCGTTGGTGATTTGATTCTCGACAACCGTTACCATCTCGATATGTGCCTCACTCAAAGAGTCGTCCGCACGCTGCGCATATATCTGCGTCGTGACAGATAGAAGCGTAAAGAGAGAGATATAGCGGCACCTTACCATTTAATAATTTAACCCATTTTGTGTGCAAAAAACAAAATGATTCTACGGCAGGCAATGATATAACGAGATACGATAACATCAATCCATTTTACACCCGTCACCCGCAGGCCATAAAATCATTCACAACAACGGCAGGTCTTCTGACTTGTTCCGAGTATCAACTCGCCTTCCCGATCAAACAACCAGATCAGTGGCTACAGAGAGTGTCGAACTCAAAATATCTATCACTAGATAGGAACTTACAGCAGCGGGAACTGTTTAGGACTTACACCTAATTCCCTTTTAATTCTCGCCTATCGCCACACATGACGATAAGGCATCGAGAAACCATTGCGGCCACAAAGGTAGGATAGATTTCTCATAACTCCAAACAAATAACACACTATTCTCTATTTCGACCCCAATTTATCGCCTAACGGCCGACACATCGCCAAAAATCTCCATGCGATATGCTTTGGGCGTTTGCTGCGTCTGCTTCTTGAAATATTGCGACATGAACGAGGCATTGGCAAAATTCAACCTATCGGCTATTGACCCAATCGACAACTCTTTGTTTTGGAGCAGACGTTTGATACTAACTATCGTATAGCCACTAATCCACTGCGAGGCGGTGCGGTTCGACACCCGCTTGACGACGCGCGACAAGTGGCTTGGGGTGATTGATTGTCGATGTGCAAAATATTCGAGATCGCGATTATGCGGCTCTTGACTATAGAGCTGAACGATAAAGTTGTTGAAGATCACATCGTCGCGCGACCGTTCATACTCCACATTGGGTTTGGAGTGACGAAACAAAACTGCGATCTCATAGATTAGAATCTTTATGATCGCCTCGTCGATCTGCTCACGAAATGGATGGTCTACGTTGGCACTCTCTTTGAGAAACGACTCGCGCAGCGCCAATATCTTATGAGCCTCCTCTTCGCGCAACGAGATACATGGATTCTCAAAAACCGAAGCTATATAGAAGCTACGATTCGAAATATCGACACTAATAAGCATATCCATATCGACACCAAATAGTACACCATCAAAATCGTCACTCGTATGGATCGCATGGGCATAGGAGTGAGGGAAAGCGACCAACATATCCCACTGACCAACACGATACTGTTTCGAATCAACCACCACATCTCCACTCCCCGATGTGCAGATCAAAAAACCGCCAGCTTCGAGAAGGAGAGGCACACTCTGGCGGAACTCCTCGAACTCCGAAGTGCGGCCTGTAATATAATTAGCCCGTGTCAACATAACACAAATATAGATATATTTTCTGGATATATCACATGAAACCGTCGATATAAAACCCAAATTTGAACATTTTTAACCATAAAGAGGACTTTTTAAAATTCATTATCATCCATACCTTTGCAGGGTGAATATTTAATAAATTAATATAGAATTTAAGAATGAGCTTTTTCAGAGTGTTAATTGTAGCCGTAGCGATAGCTTCGGTATCGTGTCAAAATATGCCAACAGCCACTGATGCTGCGCGCAAAGTAAAGTATCAAAAGGCGATTGCGGCAGACAACAATATGGAGCGCGCAAACTTCCCAGGCAAGATTATGGCGGCGACAGATGTTAATCTAGGGTTTCGCGTTGCAGGCATCATCGACGAAATCTCGGTTGCCGATGGAGCATATGTCGGTAAAGGCGCAGTTGTGGCTCGGCTCGACAGCCGCGACTACGAGCTGCAATTGGCTGCTACACAGGCCGAGTACGATGCTATAAAGGCCGAGGTCGATCGAGTGGTAGCCCTCTATGCCGAGCAGAGCGTATCGGCCAACGACTACGACAAGGCGACAAATGGATTGCGCGCAATAACGGCCAAACTCGAAGCCCACAAAAATGCATTGGCCGACACCTATCTTCGCTCACCAGTCGATGGATACCTATATAAAAGTAACTTCGACAAGGGCGAGGCGGTAGCGGCAGGCACCCCCGTGGTGTCGATAATCTCGTCGGCAAAGCCACAGATCGAGATCAATATCCCAGCGGCATACTATCTCAAACAGAGTCGATACAAATCAGCCTCGGCTTCGATCGAGCTATTTGCCGACAATCGATTCGATCTCACCCTCAAGAGCATAAGCCCAAAAGCCAACATCAACCAGCTCTACAAGGCGACATTCGTGGTCGAGCCACTCGAGGGTGTCAGCACACCAGCGGCAGGCATGAGCGCCATGGTCGAGATTAGCTACTCGAACGACGACGCACAGCGTATCATCATCCCATTCTCGGCAGTTGTCGAGCGCAGTGGCGAGTCGTTAGTATGGGTCGTCGAGGAGGGTCAAGTGGCGAGCCGCAAGGTCGAGATTGAGCAGATCCTCAGCAGCGGCCAAGTATATATCAAGAGTGGTTTGGCGGCCGACGAAGTGGTGGTAGTGGCTGGAGTCAACAGCCTCAAGGAGGGTCAAAAAGTTGAGCCATTGGCCGAGGCTACAAGATCGAATGTCGGAGGTATAAAGTAACGAACGAGGAGATATGAATCTAGGAAAATGGGCGCTATCGAATAGCAAATTAGTCTACTATTTCGTAGCAATACTTGTGGTGGGCGGCTGCATGTCGTACTACAACATGAGCAAATTGGAGGATCCAGCCATTAAGGTTCCACAGGCGATGGTTGTGACCACCTTCCCAGGTGCCTCGTCACACGATGTCGAGTTGCAAGTGACCGATATGCTTGAGAAGGCGATATTCTCGATGAATGGCATCGACCGTATCGAGAGTCGTTCGTCGGCTGACCTTTCGATCCTCACGGTGAGTCTACTGAGCACCATTGGCGACGACGAGATGGAGCAGTATTGGGACATCCTTCGTCGCAAGGTGGGCGATGTGCAGCGCAATCTACCCTCGGGGGTCTCGACAAGTGTGGTGATTGACAGCTATGGCGATGTCTTTGGAATGTTCTACGCCCTCACGGCCGACGGCTACTCCAACAAAGAGTTGGCCGAGTATGCCGAGCTAATCAAGCGCGAGGTTCTCACGATCGAGGGGATCTCGAAGGTGGAGCTATATGGCATCTCGAAGCCCGTAATCAACGTCTCGATCTACGAGGATCGCATGGCCACGCTCGGAGTATCGCCTGCCGAGGTGATCCAGACGCTACGCGGACAGAACCAAACGATCTATTCGGGCAGCTTCGAGAGCGGAGATCAACGAATCAGAGTGAGCGTCAACGACCGCTATCGCACGGTGGAGGATATTAGTCAACTAATCATCGCAGGACACGAGAGCGACCAGATGCGCCTGTGCGACATAGCCAACATCGAGGAGGGGTATAGCGAACCAATGCGCAACGCGATGTACTACGACGCACGCGAGGCGATCGGCATCTCGATCTCGGCACTCGAGGGTACGGACATCACAAAGTTGGGAGTCGAGGTGGAGCAGATGTTGGAGCAGTTGCGCCACACACATCTACCGATAGGCATCGATTATAACAAAGTATTTTTTCAGCCCGAACGTGTCGAGGAGGCAATCAATAGTTTCTTGTTGAACTTGGTCTGTTCGGTGGCTATCGTGGTCATAGTATTGATGTTTGCTATGGGTCTGCGCAGCGGTGTGTTGTTGGGCACTACGCTGGTTGTCACGGTGTTGGGATCGTTGATGTTCCTCTCGGCCTTTGGCGGAACGCTGCAACGCGTCTCGCTCGCTGCATTTATCCTAGCGATGGGAATGTTGGTCGACAACGCCATTGTGGTGGTCGACGGAATATTGCTCGACCTCAAGAGAGGACGTTTGCGCAGCCGTGCGCTCACCGAGATTACACGCAAGACGGCAATGCCACTGTTGGGTGCGACGTTAATCGCCATTTTGGCCTTCTTCCCCATCTTCTTGTCGCCCGACACCGCGGGTATCTATGTTCGCGATCTGTTTGTGGTGTTGGCCGTGTCGTTGCTGCTGAGTTGGGTATTGTCGCTCACGATGGTGCCGCTTCAGGCCAAATCACTGTTGTTGAATAGTCGCATCAAGGAGGAGTCGACATCGACGCTCAAGATGCAAACGGCTCTGCACAGAGTCTTGACATGGACGCTTCGCAACCGCACGGTATCGGTCGTCGTGGCTCTCGCATTTGTGGCGCTCAGCGGATGGATCTACACCACTCTACCACAGAGCTTCTTCCCCGATCTCAACTACAACCAGCTCTACGTGGAGTTTAAACTCCCCGAAAGTTACTCTTCGAAAGCTACACGTTCGAGTTTGGAGTCGATCACCCAATATCTCATGGAGCAGCCCGAGGTGACCCACGTAACCACGTCGATTGGTGCCACACCGAGCCGCTACAATCTGGTGCGAAGCATCGCCACACCAGCCATGTCGTATGGTGATCTGATCGTCGAATTTAGCGACGAGAAGTCACTCGTTGCCGCCATCCCAGAGTTACAGCAATATCTCAACGACAACTATCCCGAGGCATATATAAGGGTCAAGCGCTACAACCTCATGTATAGCAAATACCCGATCGAGGTGATGTTCAAGGGTGCCGATCCCGATGTGCTACGCGACCTAGTGCAACAGGCGCAAGAGGTGATGGCTCAAAACGACAACACGACACTCATAACCTCGGACTGGGAGCGAAAGGCACCAATGTTGGAGGTCGACTACACACAGCCTGTAGCACGCTCTTTGGGGCTTAGCCGACAGGATGTGGGTATCTCGTTATTGGCCTCGACCGAGGGTATCCCTGCCGAGACGATCTATGATGGTAGCGTGAGTCAATCCATCGTCATCAAGTGTGTCAACAGAGATGGCAAGCCGCTAGAGGCGTTGGAGACCGCCCCCATATTCTCGATGATTCCATCGTTGTCGATGCTCAACAAGGAGACGATGCAGGGGTTGATGACAGGGGCAATATCGCAAGAGGATATCATCTCGCAGGCACTTGCCACTACCCCACTGAGCCAAGCCATCGATGGGATAAAGCTCAAATGGGAGGATCCTGTCATAATCCGCCACAATGGCCAACGCGCCATGCGCGCGCAGTGCAACACCCTACCAGAGGTGGGTGCCGAGGATGCTCGCCAACAGATCGTAGAGGCGATCGAGGCGATCGAACTACCCGATGGCTACACCCTGAGTTGGATGGGCGAGTACTATGCCAAGAGCCAATCGATGAAGTATCTATTTGCCAATCTACCCTTGGCCATCGTATTGATGATCGGCATATTGATTATGTTGTTCAAGGATTATCGCAAGCCGTTGATTATCCTCATATGTGTGCCACTGCTATTTGTGGGGGCTGTGTTTGGGGTATTGATCTCGGGCAAGGCCTTTGGATTTGTGGCGATCTGCGGTGTGTTGGGACTCATCGGAATGATGATCAAGAATGGCGTGGTGCTCATGGATGAGATCAATCTCCAAATCGACGAGGGCAAAGAGCCGTTCGAGGCTCTGTTGGATAGCTCTGTGATCCGTTTCCGCCCCGTTATGATGGCCTCGCTCACCACGATCTTGGGAATGATCCCACTACTGCCCGACGATATGTTTGGCTCGTTGGCCGCAACCATCATGGGGGGATTGCTCGTGGGAACGATCATTACGCTCCTCTTTATCCCGATCCTATACTCAATTATGTTTAGAATCAAAATACGATAGTCACAAAATGAATAAGATAAATAAGTTAGTGGCTCTGTTGCTGCTTCCGCTCTGTTGCGCAGCACACCCACAAATCATCACACTGGAGCAGTGTCGCACGATGGCCATAGAGAGTAACATGACTCTCAAATCGGCCGACGAGCGTCGAGCGGCAAGCGAGGATATGTTGAGAGCCTACAAAAGCAATAATCTGCCCAATATCTCTGCGTCGGGTGGCTATCTCTACTCGACCATGTCGTTTAGCGAGTCGATCACGGGGGGCTATCTACCCACATTCTCGTTGGATCCCAACACAGGCGGTTTGACACCCAACATCGCAGGCTATGCTGCCGATGGCTCGCCCATCTTTAGCTCCTACGCCTATATGCCCGATATGTTATTTGATTTGGAGCTAGGGTCGGTGTGGAGCGCAGGGCTAAAGGCGACCCAACCGATATATATGGGTGGCAAGGTATCGACCGCCACTGCATTGGCTCAGCTGGGGGTCGACGCTGCAAATATCGAACGAGCACGCACCGAGGCCGAGGTGGTATTGAGTGCTGACGAAGCCTTCTATACCTATCTCAAAGTCGAGGAGATAGTGCTTGCGGCCGATGCCTATCGCACCACAGTTGATGAGTTTATGCGCCAAGCCCAACAGATGTTCGACAATGGCATGTGCACAAAAAACGACCTGATGAAGGTGCAGATCAAGGCCAACGAGTCGGAGTTGCAACAGCTCAAGGCTCGCAATGGATTGATCCTCGCACACATGAATCTATGTCACGTCGTGGGTCTGCCACTCTCGACACTCGACATCAAGGTGGTCGATGAGTTTGATATGCTGCAAAATATAGAGTCGACGCTCGATGTCTCGGCACGTCCCGAGTATGAGTTGTTGGCCAAGAGCGTCGAGGCCAAGGAGTTGGAGGTGAAGTTGGCGCAGAGCGATTTCCGCCCCTCAGTATCGGCTATAGCGTCATATAGCTACACAAATGGGGTGACGCTCAACAGCGAGACTCTATTTGGCTCTTCGCCCTCGTTCACGGGTGGCGTTATGGTCAATATTCCCATCGTGCATTGGGGCGAAGGGCGACGCAAAGTATCGGCCGCGCGACGCGAAGTGACAGTGGCCGAGAATACTCAAGCCGAGTTGGTCGAGAAGATGACACTCGAACTCATGCAGTCGATCAACGCCTACAACGAAGCACAGGCCGAGGTGATACTCATGGAGCGCAGCGTGGCACAAGCCGAGGAGAACCTACGCCAAAGTGAGCGACTCTGCGAGGTCGGCATGGAGAGTATCTCGTCGTGGCTCGAGGCTCAGGCCATGTGGCAAAAGGCCATGAGCGATCTGGTGGAGTCCAAAGCCAACCAGCGCCTAGCCTATGCACGCTACTGCCGCAGCAGCGGACAGCTATAAACAACTCTGCACGCTACATAAAAACGGTGGTATCTCCTCTAGAGGGGATACCACCGTTTTATACTCTTGTCGTAAATTGTTACTAGATCGACTGTAGGAATTTAACCACCGCAGCACGATCCGCAGCATCTAGCAGACGGAACTGGTCGGAAGAGTACTTACCCTGACCCTTGTGCCACATGATAGCCTCCTCGTAGTTGCGCGCACGCATATCGTGAAGGTGACTGCTCTCGCCATTGGCCACAATATTGAGGTAACGACCCCAAAGCGGTGTGGTACGACACCACCCTGTACGGATATTGTTAACCATTCCCAAGTTGTGCTGCAACATATCTGAGTATGGCCATATCTTTTGGTATGGATAGGTTGGTAATTTCCCCTCCATATCGGCATCACCCACATAGTTGTCGGCACCTGTAGTCCACGATGGACGATGACAAGCCGTACAGCTCATCTGCTCAAACAAAACCTGACCGCGCTTAAACTCGTCGGTGTCGGTATTACGAGCCGATGGAACAGCCAATCCACGATGCCAAACCATAAACTGCGTATACTCCTCCAACGACAATTCGGCATCTTTTTGCGTCGACTCCAAAATGTAGTCAGCATAGTTGCTTGCTGTCAACTTCTCTTCCGTATAAGCGTTGTTCCACATCAAATAGTTGTAGACTGCATTCTTCGACTCCTCAGAGGTGAAATCACCATCGGCAATCAAGAAATTATAATAGCTATCGTTCTTCAACGACTCCATAACAGTTTCATCTTCGATCACCGCATTGGCATAAGCCGTAGTACAGTAGTTAGTTCGATACAACGAATACGATGTCTCACGCGTCACATTTGTGATATTCCAAAGAGCATTGGAACCAGGCCCATGCTGCAATGTTGCACGAGTCAAACCATAGGTGTAGCGACCCTTGCGCACCGAACCATCGAGCTGTGTGATCTCGGCACCGCGACGACCACCCCACGATTTGTCGGCCTGCGACTCCGCCTCGGCATCGATATCCTCTTCGGTGATGGCATCCAAAAGACCTGTACCATAGATTCCGATCGTCGCCTCCAAACGAACCTGATACTTCGACACATCGTCAATAGCGTCGAAATGGTCGCTATTTGCGTAGTAGATCGCCTCGGTTGGGATCGTTACCTCAGGATAGATCAGGTCGTATGATGTGCCATCGGCATATTTATTACCATGCTCGTCGGTATATTTTTTCCACTCGATCGTAATCTTGCTCTCGTCGAGCGGTGCTGGGAATGGCGCTATACTCTGAGTCTGGGGCATACCCGTAAGCTCGGATACATAGGCATCGTCACTTGCATTGTTTTTGTAATTTGGCCCATCAATTGAGCCATCGATAATCGCCGTCGACTCATCCAAGAAGGCTCCATCGGCACCACTATTGTAGACCACCAACAGGTAGCCATTACCGCTGCTGCTCGATGTGTTGAATGTCACATCGTTGCCATAATCACCCATACGCTTTCCGTGGCCATAACCAGGGTGACAGTCGATACATGCCGAGCGGATCGAGAGTGGCCCACGACCAGCCATTGGCAACCCCTCGTTCTTCTCGGTCGAGAAGTAATCCTCGAAAAATGCCTCACCGTGCATGAAGTCGGAACCTAAGCCCATCGACGACACAGCCGACGTGGGCTGCTCGAAACAGAATACTCCGTTGATTGTCGTTGTACCCAGACTTCCACCTGCGAAATACTCCTCGGAGTAGTTAAGTGGATTATCTATATCTACGCCATTTCCATCTAACAAATCATCGCTACATGCCGCAAAAAGGCATGTAGCGAGAATTGCTAGAGATATTTTATTTGCTAAAAATCTCATCTGTTTATTTTTTTCTCACAACTTACTACTCGATATAATAGCCATCGTTAACCGCCATCTGTGCTGTCTCCAACGCCTCCAACAACTCCTCGCAAGCCTCCATTGCAGCCTCGATTGTTGCAGCCTCGGCAGCATCGTCAAGGTAGTTTCTAAATGGATAAGGGAGTGACGACACCTTCGCGATTGCATTCTCGATCGCATCCTTAACCGATGAATCAAGATCTGCGCTACCCGATGCTACATATGCACTGATAGATGAAGAGGCTGCCGAAGCCGATGCAAATGCCGATGAAGCATAATCTGTAGACAAGCCAACGAACAACATGCCGTAGTATGCCTCCTTGATACCGATAATATTATCAGTAAAGTCATATACCGAGTTCCAACTAAACCAAGACTCCACGTCGAGTACATTCTTCGATACATAAGGGTCGTTGATCTTAACAGCTCCAACCTCGTCTGCGATACCTGCTGCGCTCTCCAAGATTACGCTCAATGCATCGGATAGAGATGAGTAAGAGCTTTCGTCGTCGCCTGCCGTTGTGAAGTCGTCGTAGTAACCACCACCATTGTTGGTCAAGACATCAAGACCTGCTGCGTTTGCAGCCTCTACAACGTCGTTGTCTACGCTATCCCACTCTGCAACCAAACGTGCAGTGTTGTAGTACAACTCCTTTGCAATAGCCTCCAAGAATGTCTGAACCTCAGCTCCCGTAAGAACATCTAGACCATAATCCGACGCTGTGATTGCTGTGTTGTTGAAGTCTGTTAGCACGCTCTTTGCCGCACCATCCTCAAACAACAAGAACTCGACTGTGTGGAAACCCTTTAGCTCACCATTGTCATTCTTGATATTGTAGTCGGTGTACGAACCCGATGTATAGCCCTTGATTGCATCTGCCAAGCTCGAAAGAGCCAATGGCCATGAGTCGATACCTGGATCGATCTTATACAAATCTACTGGCCCAAATAGATAGGCCTCAGTGCGCTCCCATGCAAGACGTGTTGCAACCCAAGCCTCGGCTGCAACCTTGATCTGTGCCGCCTCGTCTGCGCCACCCGTTAGCTTTTGAACCTCGGCATACAACTTGCCTGCCAATGTTGCAAGATTCTCATAACGTGTAATAACAACATCGTCAGCATAGGATGTAAGCACATCCGCGCCATCTACAGATCCCGAAGGAGCAAATGTCACAACGCCAGCTACATCGCCATCGTCTGTTGAGCAAGAGCCGAACACGACTACTGCGGCAAGAGCTACAGTAGACAAAGTTAAATTGAATAGATTCTTCATACTTTTCTGTTTTTAATTAATTATTATTTTCAATTCTAGTTAAAACTTCCTTGGAACAACCCCGTGTAGGTGACACCGATGGCAAGCGTATTCTCAGTGTTGTACGACGACGAGAAGATACGGCTTTGATACTCCGCCTTGATGGTAACCTGAGGTATTGGCGAGTAGTTAAGACCACCCGAGATGCAGTCGCGAGCACAATAGGTCTTCATCGTCACGCCATCCTCGACCTCGTACATCGAGTCGTAGAATTCGTAGCGACCAAAGATGAACAGCTTCTGTGATTTCGCCTTCGCAAAGAGCGAGAAGAGGTTGTAGCCCACCTCACCACCGTAGGTCAAGGCGCTCTTAGCTACGGGCAATCCCGACGACATTGATGATGTTCCCGAACTCTTGTTACCTGCCGTGATCTCATATGAATCACCCAACGTACCATACAACACATTGGCTCTTGCCACAAGGTTGCTACTGCGATATACTCCATCGAGTGAGAGCAATGTAACCAATCCCTTGACATCGCTACCATATTTATCTTTGAGTGAATTGGCTGCACTATTACCCATATATGCACTCGCACTTAGGGTTAGATTCTTGACACTGTGGTTGTCAATTCGCACAGCTCCTGCATAGGTATTTGCTATTTTGAACTCGTAGGGCGAACCCGAAGATGAGGCGATCCAACCCCAACTATCAAATCGCTCGGCATCGAGACCGGCAACCACCATCGCTTCGTATGACCATGCGCCAACACGACCCCACAGGCTCACACCCGACTCATGCCATGCACAAGGTATGATTGTCGACTCGCCCTCGGGACGGAATACTCCAAAATATTCGTTGGGCATATGATATTTGTTGGTCTGACCCACTGGGATAACGAAGTGTCCCATCTTGAGGTTAAGACCCTTCGACCACCTTTTGTTGATCCAGAACTGCTCCATGATGATCTCGCCACCATTCTCCACCTCGCTCTCGTACTCACCATTCTCCTCCTGCTCCAACTCAACGGCAACCTCCAGACCACCGTGCTCAAACTCGATCTCCGAACCAAACGACCAACCCTTGCCAAAGTCGTATCCCACGAAGAACACCGCGTGAGGAATATCGACACGTCCATAACCCTCGTCGTCGGCATACATCGTCGGAGCCGAATATCTCTTCCATGAATCGCTATAGAAGTGGCGACTCATAACCACCTCGCCATAACCGCCGAGTGTCAATCTTGATTTTGATGTTGCTGTTTCAGCACTGCTCTCCTCGATACTCTTGACCTCGGCTTCCAAAACCTCTAGGCGCTCGAGCAAACTGCTGTAATCCTCCTGCGTCTGTGCGTAGCCAACGAACGTTGCAAGAGATAGGGATAATAGTAAAAATTTTTTCATTCAATCTGTTTTCATTTGTCTGCCACAAAGGTATTATATATAGATATATGTGACAATAACAACTTTTAGGTAAAAACAGAGTGAATATAGCTAAAATGTGGTATAATTTAGGTAATACAACCCTCCTGCAGCCCATAATATAGCTATAAATAGCTAATATTAGGTAGCAGAGATTAGCGATTGATAAAGCTCATAACCACCTCGCGAGCCTGATCGTTGACTGGGATATACTGCTTGCCAAAGACAATGGAGTTGCGCTCCATAACACGCACCTCCTCGAGGTTGACAATAAACGAACGGTGAACCTTGATGAAACGGTCAGCAGGCAACTTGTCGAGTATACTACCCAACGTGCCATGGATGGTGACCACCTCGCCCGAGGAGAGGACTATATCGAGATATTCGCGCTTGGATTCGACATACAGAATCTCGTTGAAGTTGACCCTCACCGTACGATTTCCCGAGCGAAAAAAGCTATATTCGCGATCGCTACGATCGGTGATCGCACGATTGAAATATCGATTATGAACCTTCTCCACCGACTTCAAAAACGCACCATACGACAACGGCTTGAGCAGATAATCCGCTGCATCGAGGGCAAAACCCTCGAGCGCAAATTCACGATAGGCCGTAACGAAGATCACCTTTACATCGCACGGCAAAGCCTCCACGAACTCCAAGCCCGAGATGCGTGGCATATTTATATCGACAAACAACAGATCCACACTCTGCTCACGCAGGTACTCCAACGCTTTGGTTGCCGAGCTAAAACTGCCGCGCAACTCCAACAACGAGGGGGTATCCACAACATACTGCTCTATCTGCTGCAATGCTAGCGGTTCGTCATCAATAACTATACAACTTATCATAACACTGGTATCTTTAGATTGAGATAATATATCTTTACATTTTCGCTGATCTCGAGCCTATAGTCGCTACCATAGATCAGATCGAGACGCTTGCGACTATTGCTAATCCCCAACCCGTGTCGATTGCTCTTGACCGACTCCGAATGGTTACTATTGATGGTGGTCATCGTGATATGGGAATCGCTAAAATCGAAGTTGATCTTGATGAACGACTCTTGATCTTGATCCACACCATATTTAAAGGCATTCTCGATAAAATTCACAAATAGCAGTGGTGGAATCTTGATCGATGGCACATCAGCACCGTAGTTAAATTCGATCCTCACACTCTGCGAAAAACGCAACTTCATAAGGTTGATATAGTTCCCTATAAAATCCAACTCGCGTTGCAGCGCCACCTGCTCACAGCTCGAACTATCATACAACAAATAATCCATCAAACTAGAGAGTTCGATAATCGTCTGCTTGGCTCGCTGCGAATCTATATCGACCAACGCATGGATATTGTTGAGCGTATTCATAAAGAAGTGAGGACTCACCTGACTCTGAAGATTCAACAGCTGGGTCATGATCTGTTGGCGATTGATCTCCGACTGCTTCTGCTCCGAGACAATCCACTTCACAGCAATGCTCAAACCCATGTCGAGCGCAATAACAATGGCCGAGAGTACGAGTACCGAGACCATCGGTGGAATGGCCGAGGTGCCAGGTGGCATAGCGTGCATCGGAGCACCCATATCGCCAAAGGCTCCCCCCATATCTCCAAATTCACCAAAGCCATTAGGAGCATTAGGAGCACCAAAATGGGGCGCACCAAGCGTCATAGGACGTGCCGACATCGAACTTAACGTCTCGTAATCGCCAAAGAGTGAGAGCAGTAGATTGACACCATCGAAATAGAATAGGAATAGGCTAAGAAGAAAAAAGAGAGCCGCAAGCGAGATGACATACTCCACGTAGAGTTTGGCAAAGAACATCCGTGGCATCAACACCAATCGGTTGACGAGGAAGGCAAAACCAACCACCAGATACTCCGACCATGCGATATGCACAGCTCGCCAATCATGGTTAAAATCATCCATAAACAGCAGTGGCGCAATGACAACCAAAATCCACAGCAGGATTATTGCTGCATACTCAATCTTTAATATTTTGCTCTCATGTATCACTCTACAAAGTTATCTATTTTATTTCAATTTACACAAATATATCGTGCGATTTTTATCGACGGCCGCCAAAACCCATATCCATATCGTCGCCCTCCATCGGTAGTGGTTCGCCCTCGACAACCGCTTCAAGCATCGCCCCTGGGGCACCGCGACGGCCGCCTGGCATGCCACCCTGCATACCTTCACCACGCATACCACCTTCGCCACGCATACCTTCGCCACGCATACCGCCCTGCATACCCTCGCCACGCATTGAGCGCTCTCTCATTCGCATGGAATCACCATCCATCGGAGGCATACCACCCTCGAAGCCCTTGGGTGGCATACCACCCTCGAAGTCGGGCATCATGCGGCCATCTCCACCGCCACCTCGGCCAAACATACGGTCACCCATACCACCTACGCCCTGAAGCGCAGCCCTCTGCTGAGCCGCAGCAGGGTCGGCCAAATACTCCATCATAGCCTCTTGACGAGAAACGACATGGCTCTTGAGCATCTCCACACTCTCGTCAAACTGCTTGTAGTATCTCAAATATGTACGTGCCGACACCTCGCGATAGACCGACTCCTTCAACAAATCATAGTATCGATCGTAGAGCGCCACCACAGCATTTGGCTCGAAGATCTCGGTCGTGAATTGACGCAAATACTCAACATAGAGTGCTTGATACTTATCGACCGACATTATATAACTATAGAGTGGCCACTCGGAACCTGCCAACGCCAATCGAGCAGGTTCGTATGTGTTACGCCCCTCTTGCAGAGCCTCATTGTGATCCCATGGTATCCATGTCAATTTGTGGCTCTTGGGGTTGTTATATAGATAGTAGTTATGAGCCATATTTCCATAGGCATCCCAATTCTGGATAGCGCTATTGGCCGCCAACCACTTCAAAAAGATATTGACATCGAAAAGCGACTCCAGCTGCTCGCACCACGACGCTTGATTCTCTGTTCGCTCGTCACTATGCAACAGCGTGTAGAGCGCCAACACATCGCTATAGTCGCCCTTGCCACCCTTTAGGTTAAACTCACTTGGCTCGTAGCTCCCCTCGGCAAACGATCCTGCACGCTCCTCGGGCTTGTAGATGTTGCCCGAGCCATCGGCAAATTGCGTCTTAATCAACGTATCGTCAACCTCCTCGACAATCGTATAGAGACCATAGTACTGCGCCCCCTCGCCAAAGTCGACATACAACTCACAAAAGGCGGTGTGTGCCGCAGGCACGCCAAACTTGCGAAGCAGATCGGGCACGACCTTCTCGCGTAGAAACGATGGATCCTCGAAATTACTATTCAAATTAAGCTGCTTGAAGCCCCAAAAACGTTGATTCTTTAGATCGGGATATAGATCCTCGAACTCGTCGAAATCCAACTTCATCGAGATCTTCTTGCGCCCCTCGGCAAAGGCTCTCATAAGGCTCGAATTGCCCTTGAATCGCACACCCACTTCGTACCAATCACACCCCTCGTAGCTCACTTTACATGGTACCCAGATGGGGGTGTAATTTAGATCAGTGTTGCCCTCTTCGCGACCTCCCAACATAGGAGCGCCACCACCCCCGAGATTCTCCGCCAAATCGCTCCACATAGCTGCCCAATCCGACTCATCAAAAGTGAGGTCAATGCGTTTGACCTCGTTCGACAAAAATACTCTATCGAAATCGGGCGACACAGCATTGCTATGGCTATCATCGCGCCAATCGGGATAGGTCACAAACAATCCATAATATAAATATAGTATAACCAGCGGCGTAAGAACAGCCATCAAAATCCTAATCTGCTTCATTTTTTAATTAAATAAGAATCAACCAAATCACAACGCGTCTGCACATGGGTCTTGAGCGTCGACACCGCACTATCGAAATAGGAGTCGGCCTTGATAAATGTTCGACCGCTATTCTCGTTGTATGCACTCTCCTGCAACAGATCGTAGTAACTCTCGTAGAGTGCTATCATCGTCTCGGGCACAAATACATCGTCGACAAATTGGCGCAAGTAACCCTTGTAGATGCTCTTGTAATCATCGTCGTCGAGGATATATCTGATGAGTGGCCACGAACTGCTCACCGAACTCATACTCAGCGGCAGCGCTCCATTACCAGATTGAAACGCCTCGTTGTTGTCCCACGGAATCCACGTAAGCAGACCGTCGCTAGGGTTCTGATACAAGTAGTAGTTGTGGGTCATATTTCCATAGGTATCCCAATTCTGGAATGTGGTATTGGCGGCCAACCACTTCAAGAATATATCGACGTTGAACACACTCTCCAACTGCGACTTCCACGCCTCGCTATCCGACGTACGGGTCGAGGAGTTGATGGCGTTGTAGAGAGCCAACACACTACTATAGTCTCCCAACGAGGTGTTGGTCTTGAGATAGAACTCATCCTTATCGTAGCTGCCTGAGCTAAACGATGCAGCGTCGCCCTCGGGTTTGTAGAGGTTGCCGCTACCGTCACTAAACTGTGTGCCGATCACCGTGTCGTCGACCTCCTCGACGATGGTGTAGAGTCCAAAGTACTTCGAACCCTCGCCATAATCTATATAGATCTCGCAGAAGCTCGTGTTGGCCGAGGCCAATCCAAATTGACGCAACAGATCGGAACCCACCTTCTCGCGCATGAGCGACAGATCATTATAGTTATTGTTGAGATTCAACTGTTTGAATCCATAAAATCGTTGGTTGGTCAACGCAGGATAATCATCCTCGTATTGGTCAAAATCCAACTTCATCGAGAGCTTCATATTGCCCGACGAATAGGTTGAACTCAAACTCGAATTACCCTTGAAACGAAGCCCGACATTGTACCAATCCACCCCATCGTAGTTGATGGTCGATGGCACCCACATGGGGGTGAAATCGATATCGTTGTCCATCATACCAATATTGCCAGCTCGCGACGAGGTCGACGATAGATTGTAGCTTAGCTCGCTTATCATATCGCTCCAATCCGAAGCCGCGATGGTGATATCCATGCGCAGAACCACCCCTTGGGCAAAGACGACATCGAAATTGGGGTCGACAGCGTTGCTATGCGTCGCCTCGCTCCAATCGGGATAGGTCGCCAAATCGATCAACGACTCATCGTATTCGTCGTTATCGTTATCGTAGTTCAACACCTCGATATAGTCGTGATTGCGACACGAGATCGCCATCACCAACGACATCGTAAATATCAGAACTTTTGAAGTAGTAATTTTCATCCCAAATTAAAATTTATATTTGTAACCCGTACTAACAATGTGTGAATTTTTGTACTTCAAATTGAAGTAGTCCAATTTATAATCCAACGACAACGAGCCATTACGACTAGTCTTGAAATCTACGCCCGTGCTATATCGCACCTTGTAGAGCACCATGTCGCTGGTTTGGTGATACCCCTCGACAGAGACGAATGGCGTGAAGCGGCACTTGCGAATATCGTAGTCGACCTTGGCACGATAGCGCAGAAACGACTTACCCTCGACCTGCTCATCGACATAGTTGCTATATCGCAGACGAAGCGAGGGGGTGAAGCGGCCGTAACCATCCTTGTAGGTGACATCGAACGCAAAGCGATTATACGACTCTGTATGGTGTGTTTTATATACGCCCAAACTCGTATAGGTGCCATCGCCACCCTCAACACGGTTGACATCAAGACGATAGGTCACACCCCAATATAGACAGTCAAACGTCTTGTAACTCAACCCCGTATTGAGCACAAAACGGTCGAGACCACCATCGGCAAAACGCAAATCTGGAGCCACCTCAAACTTCAGCCCCTTCATAAGTTTTAGGCTCAAATCCAGCCCCGTACGATACTCAAACGTATTCTCAATATCGCTACGAATACCATCGGCCATCGCTGTGGCGACACACCCCAACGACATCAACGACAGGCATAAAAATCTTCGAAAGTTCATAATATCACCAATTTTAGTTATTTTCATCAATCGAGAAGCTATTGTCGTTGGTGTCGAAGTAGACGATCACCGTGGCCGAGTCGCGCATATAGTCGATCGAGTCGATCTCGAAGTGCTTGATATTGAACCCCGTGCGTATGCGCAAATCTTGCAACAATTCGTCGTATCGTTGCTGATTAATATTGGCGATATTCTCATACACAATTCGCATCGAACCCTCTTGGCGACGGCTCAAATAACGCTCCAGCAGCCACAACCCCGAGAGTACCGCGAAGTTGGTAAATAGCAACTCGGCATAGCTCACCTTCTTGCTCGCCAACGCATTCATGACCGAGACTCCGATAACCACAAAAAGATAGGTCATCTGCTTGAATGGGATAGCGTCGGTACGATAGCGGATGATTCCAAATATGGCAAACAATCCCAACGCAAAACCCAACTCCAACTTAACATTGTTGAGCAGGTAGCAGAGCAAAAAGACCACTCCACCCACAGCTATAAAGCTAAACGAGTAGTTGCGACGCGTATTAAAATATAGGTATATACCTCGAACAAGGAGCAACAACACCGACATGTTGAATACAAATCGCATCAACAACTCGGCAAAGTCGTCGAAGTCGACAAGGTCGACACCCAAAAAATTGAGACTTTCGAGCCACTCTCCACTCGACATCAAAAACATATTAGGCAACTGAATAAATAGGTCTTGAAACATTTTTTATACTATTTTAGATTTTTAATTTACGCTCTATCTTAATTTACGCTCTATTTCGCGATGTTGTCGCTTGAAACGGTTCTGTTTAAGCTCAGAATCGGTGAGGCTACGCCCCACGCAATATTTACTAAAGCCCGACGACTTTATTCGCATACGATCCAACGCCTCGACAATCTTGCTGTGGCTACGCCCCTCGCTCTTAACCTCGACAATCACCATGCGATCCAACGACAATTCGCCCGCAGAGCTAACAAAGTGCAGTTCGCTGTCAATCGTGCAACGTTCGTTCATCGACCGCCCCACCAACATCAACCGACGGAAATCGCTACGCAACACACGGTGCAGTTGGTCGCACTCGTAGGGAGTGTTTTTACCAATAAAGAGCTGATCCTCTACGTCGAATCCCAAAGTGTTGTAATCCGACACTCGACGCACCTTCACCGTGCGCCCCTTATTGCTCTTGAACTTAACCTCCAAGAAGCTCGTTTGGGTCGAGACATAGTTGCGACGGCGGATCTTGTAGCGGTTCAATTTACCACGATGGTGGTTGGCAAACATCTCGTTGTTCAACGTATCGTAGTAGGTGGTCGAGTATGGTAAATTGCGCTCTCCGCCGATCTCCATGATATAGTAATCCGAAGATATGGCGGCCAACAGCTCTGTCAACTGTTCGCTACTAAACCAATACTTTCGATCGGTACGATTCATCAGCTTCACGCCATCCATCTGCGCTAACGTAATCCCCTGAAACTCATCTATTGTGCTCTCCAAACTCATATATTCCGATAAATTTTCCAATACAAATATATTTTTTTGCAACAATTTAATAATACCATTTCTATCAAATAAGGGGTTTATTCTACTAAAAACACAAAACCATATCGCACCACAAATGGCTAGATTATTGATCTATAATAGATGCCTAGATGCAAGATGTTGATAAAATATTGAGTCAAGATGTTGCATTTCACGGAAAAATAGATACTTTTGTGCTCATTTTAAAATTTACACTTTTATGTCAAAATATATCGTTGGTTTGGGCGAGGCTCTATGGGATGAGCTACCCGAGGGACGAAAGATCGGTGGCGCACCAGCCAACTTCGCATACCACATCTCACAACTAGGTTTCGACTCAAAGATCGTGAGTGCCGTGGGCAATGACCCATTGGGCGACGAACTGCTTCAGCGCTTCGACGAGCGAGGGTTGGCCTATCAGATCGAGAGGGTTGGTTATCCGACAGGACGCGTGGCCGTAGATGTCGATTCATATGGAATTCCACTATATAATATCCAAAGAGATGTGGCGTGGGATAATATCCCATTCACACCCGAATTGGAGAGCCTTGCACAGCAGACACAAGTGGCATTTTTTGGATCTATTGCCCAACGCAACGAGGTGTCGCGATCGACCATCAATCGATTCTTGGACGCTATGCCAAACGAGGCGGATAGCTACAAGATATTTGATGTTAATCTACGACAACACTACTACACCAAAGAGATCTTGCACAGCTCGATGGAGCGATGTAACGTACTGAAAATCAACGACGAGGAGCTAGTGGCACTGAGCCGTCGATTGGGCTATCCTGGAGTCGACCTCAAGGACAAGTGTTGGATTTTGTTGTCGAAATACAAACTCGATATTCTAATCCTCACGTGTGGCATAAATGGCAGCTACATATTTGCGCCAGGTAGAGTATCGTTTGTGGCAACGCCAAAGGTCGAGGTGGCCGATACGATTGGTGCTGGTGACTCCTTCACTGCAGCATTTATCACGTCGACACTCAAGGGTGACGACATCCGCACGGCCCACAATAGAGCTGTCGAGCTATCGGCATACACCTGCAAACAACACGGAGCTATGCCCGAGATCCCCGAGAGGTTGCGAAATAGATAAAAAAGATGAACTCTGCACCCAACGCCAACCGTCTGCACATAGCCATATATGGTCGTCGCAACAGCGGTAAATCATCTCTCATCAACGCCATCACGGGCGAGGAGACATCGGTTGTGTCCAACGTTGCAGGCACTACCACCGACACCGTAGCGCGAGCCATGGAGCTACACTCAATCGGTGCGGTGTTGTGGATCGACACCCCAGGGTTCGACGACATAGGCGAGATGGGGGCGAAACGTGTGGCGAGAGCGCAACGAACAACGGAGCGAACCGACATTGCATTTCTTTTGTTCGACGAGGGCGATATGGCACAGGAGCGTGAGTGGTTCGCCAAACTTCGAGAGCGTAACACCCCAGTTGTCGCGGTGATAAACAAGGTTGACATCCGCAATAATATACCTCAATTAATGTCTGAGGTAGAGAGCATTGTGGGCGAGGCTCCGCTATTAGTGAGTGCCAATCGTGGCATCGACATCGAGATAATTCGCGAGGCTATACTTCGCAAAATAGAGCCTACCAACACCTCGCGACGTATCACCGCAGGGTTGGCCGCCAAGGGGGATGTCGTGGTATTGGTGATGCCCCAAGATGCCCAAGCTCCCAAGGGGCGATTGATTCTGCCACAGGTACAGACTCTGCGCGAGCTGCTCGATATCGGGGCGATAGCGGTAAGCTGCTCGACCGAGGAGTTGGCCAAAACATTGGAGTCGTTGGCCGCGTCCCCCAAACTCATAATCACCGACTCTCAGATATTCAACACAGTATACGCACTCAAACCCGAGGAGAGCATGCTAACCTCGTTTTCGATATTAATGGCCAGCTTCAAGGGCGATATAACGAGCTTTGTGGAGGGTGCTGCAGCGATTGAATCGCTCACCACACGATCGCGAGTATTGATTGCCGAGGCGTGTGCTCACGCCCCCATTGCCGAAGATATAGGACGCATAAAGCTGCCTCGCATGTTGCGAAAGATGGTTGGTGAGGAGCTGCAAATAGATATTGTATCGGGACGTAATTTCCCCGAGGATCTAACGCCATACTCGCTCATTATTCACTGCGGAGCCTGTATGTTCAACCGCAAATATATGATGCATCGCGTGGAGCAGGCTGCGCGCGCAGGTGTGGCGATCACCAACTATGGAGTGGCCATCGCCCACATCGGAGGCATTCTCGACAAGGTGGTTTTGGGCGAGGAGTAGAAAGTTCTCGTTAAAACCTAAAATCGCGCTCTCCGCGCTCTATATCGGCCATATTGCGCTCTACCCTCTCGCGAACCTTGGGGTTGGGGATATACTTCACAGCCTCGGCAATTAGGCGTTGGGCACTCTCGCGCGTAGCTTGCGAGGCGTAATCCTCTGCATACTCTTGCAGCGTTATCAGCGCATTGGGGGTACAGCAGTTGGCGATTCCGCCCGATTTGACCAATGACATAAAACGATCGCCCGTTCGCCCCTCGCGGTAGCATGCCGTACAGAAGCTGGGGATATAGCCCAAATTCACCAACCACCCCACAATCTCATCGAGCGTTCGATTGTCGCTAACATCAAACTGCGCAGAGCTATTGGCATCCGCGCTCTCACGATCACCATCTACATAACCACCAACCGTTGTTCTCGACCCACCGCTAATCTGCGATACACCCAACGGCAGAACACGCTCGCGAACCTGTTGCGATTCACGCGTCGAGATGATAATCCCTGCATGGGGCAGCGTAATACGCGCCACCGCAACAATTCGCTCAAACAGATCGTCGGATATAGAGTTCGCAAAGCCCTCTTTGTCGACCCCCGTAGCCGAACATATTCGCGGCAGACTGATGGTGTGACACCCTACGCCCCAACGATCCTCCAAGTGTTCGTTGTGCATCATCATTCCCACGAAATCGTAGCGATAGGTGTTGAGACCAAACAACACCCCTAGCCCAACATCGTCTATGCCCCCCTCCATCGCACGATCCATCGCCTCGGTATGGTAGTCATAGTCGTGTTTAGGCCCCGAGGGGTGGAGCCGCAGATAACTCTCGCGGTGGTAGGTCTCTTGAAAGAGTGTATAGGTGCCGATGGCTGCTTGGTGCAATAGACGATAATTTTCGACCGTCGTAGCTGCGATATTTACATTGACGCGACGGATTGCGCCATTGCGATGTTTGACCCCATAGATCGTCTCGATCGACTCCAACACATACTCAATCGGTGAGTGTCGAGGATCCTCGCCCGTCTCCAAAACCAGACGTTTGTGCCCCATATCCTGAAGTGCAATCACCTCGCGACGGATCTGCTCCTGAGTCAATTTGCGACGCGCAACACCCTCGTTTTTGAGGTGGTACGGGCAGTAAACGCACCCATTGATGCAGTAGTTCGAGAGGTACAACGGAGCAAAGATCACCACACGACGGCCATAGATGCACTCCTTGATCTGGGAGGCAAGGGCAAATATCGAGTCGATCGTCGAGGGGTCGTCACACTCCAACAACAACAACGCCTCGCGATGTGTCAACCCTCGCCCCTCGGCCGCCTTGGCCATCACCGACTCGATCAACGAGCGGTTACCCTTGTTGGATTGTGCAAAATCGAGTGTCGCCACGATCTCTGCGTGCGAGATAAACTCCGATGCTATATTTGATTTTGAATTATACATTATGTCTCTCTAAAAACTATCTAAAATTATGGTCGAAAATCGCCCCTATCAAAATTGATCGAGTAGCCGATCTCGGCCAGACTATCACCCAACAACCTCAACCCCTCGGCCGACTCCGAACCAAAGGCCACCTTGTTGTCATACAACGCATAGTTGCGACGATTATCGACGGGCGAAAGGTTGGGCATAACGACATTGGCTCCTGCCAATATCCCACGCTGGCGACCATCCGCAGCAAGCGTGGCCAGAGCCGTAGTAGCAGGGATCAGAGCCGTGGGCAGGATCAATCGAAAGATCGAGATCAACCTCAGAGTCTGCTCCACACTACCCGACCGATAGTGGGCAAATGGCGTGGCGTGGTGGGGAATGAATGGCCCGATGCCAACCATCTCGGGTTGGAACTCCGCGATATACTCTATATCCTCAACTATATGCTCTATGCGCTGTTTGGGCGAGCCGACCATTATACCTGTACCACACTGAAACCCGACCGACTTAAGATCGTCGAGCGCTCGCAGGCGACTTTTGATCGACATCGACGCTGGGTGCAGCTCTCGATAGTGTGCGCTATTGTGGCTCTCGTGGCGCAGCAGATAGCGGTTGGCACCAGCATCAAAGAGACGACGATACTCCTCGCGAGACCTCTCGCCCAACGACAGTGTGATAGCGGCAAGCGGATATAACCGACGCACCTGAGCGACCAACTCAACCAACCACTCCTCCCCCATCGTCGGATCCTCGCCACCCTGAAAAACGAAGGTTCGAAAGCCCAGCTCATATCCCACTCTACAACTCTCCAGAATCTCCTCTTGGCTCAGCGCATAGCGACTTACCTCGCGATTTGAGGCTCGAATACCACAGTAATAACAGTTGTTGCGACAACGATTCGTAATCTCTACCAACCCCCGAACATAGACCCCTCGACCAAAATGCGACTGCGCACACGCTCGCGCGCAACCATATAGGTAATCTATCGACGACTCATCGCTCAACTCCAAGACCGCACGATACCCCTCGGCAGGCAACGACCGCTGCTCACACAGCAGATCAATCCACCGCTTCGTCTCCATAACTCTTCGTTTGACGAGCCAACTCACTCACCAATCGCTTCTTAACCGCAGCGTTGCTCTCGGTTACGCTAGGCCCCGTGATACACCCTCCAGCGCACGCCATAACCTCGATAAAGGGTTGTGGAGTCTTGGCTGTCTTGGCAAAGGCACGCAACATAGCGATATTTTTCTTATTGAGATCCGCCACCTGAAGCGCCCCAACCGCAGCACTATTCAAGAAGGCATTTACAGCACCGCTGACACCTCCCGTCTGGGCAAATCCATGAGCCTCGCGAACGGCCGTAAAGGCCATTGGATATGGCATACTCTGTTCGGGCGAGATTCCCAAACCCTCGAAGATAGATGATACCTCCTCGAATGTCAATATATAATCTACCGCCTCGTCACGTTGAGCCTCCTTACGCTTAGCCACACATGGGCCAACAAAGACGATCTTTGCATCGGGGTAACGCTCCTTGGCGATACGTGCAGTATAGTACATCGGTGAACCCGTTGTCGAGACATATTTTTTCATCTCTGGTATATGCTTATTAACCAACTCCACATATGACGGACAGCACGACGTGGTCATAAATGGCTGCCCCTCTTCGATCTTCTCCAATAGCTCATGCGCCTCGCTGCTCACCGTATCCATCGCCCCCTGGGCAACCTCAATCACATCGGTGAATCCCATCTGTTTAAACGCACCATAGACCCTCTCGATAGGGGCTGCAAACTGCCCCAAGATCGACGGTGCGACGATCGCCACCACCTGCTCCTCGTCGCGTATCTTCTGGAGTACATCGAAGGCATGAGAGATCTCAAATATCGCACCAAATGGACACGCATTCAGACACTTACCACAATATATACACTTCGACTCGTCGATACGCTCAATTCCATTAGCATCCTTGCTAATCGCCTTAACAGGGCAGACCTCCTCGCAAGGCACAGGGATATATACAATTGCATGGTATGGGCAACTATTGTAACATATTCCACAACTCGTACAGGCATCGTGGTCGATCCATGCCGTGCTATCGGCTCCACGAGTATGCACCGCCCCCTTGGGGCAGTTGGCCTGACAACTGCGAGCGATACATCCGCGACACAGACTTGTCACCTCGTAGTTGATCTGAATACACGACGAACACGCTTCGTCGATCACACACAGAATCTCATCCTTGGGTTTACCATTCGAAGCTCGATCGATCGCCTTGTGGGCATAGAACGACAAGGGCACCGTCTCGTCGAATTCGTCGGTCATATCGAGACCCAACAGAGGCAGCGACTTGTACTTCCACACAGCTCGCTCCTTGTGAATACAACAACGGCCTCTATGACGAGACCCCTTGGGACTCAACTCAATAGGCAGTCGATCTATATTTTCGATCAACTCTCTATTATTCCACATCTTCACCAACTCGGTCATGAGTCGATGACGCACAATCATCACATTATTAGTTAAAGCCATACTATTTCGTTGCTAAAAATTTATCTAAATTTACATAATATACGCGACCCCGCAATATTATGTTGCGCAAAGATATATATTTTGCATGAGATAGCTCCACAAATGTGTAACAAATATATGCATATTACACCTTAGCTCTAATTGTATAATGGCTAAAAGGAAAAAGAGACTTGCCGACTTAAGAGAGAGGTGGATCATCCCCCACACTTTTATGCCATATATATTAGTGTTAATGCCATAATAGCCATGCCGATAATGACTCCAAATATCGATGCGTGATGTTTGCCATAGCTTCTAGCGGCAGGTAGCAACTCATCTATTGAGACATATATCATCACACCTGCCACGCCTGCCAATATTATCCCCATCAAACGATCGTCAATATATGGAGCCAACACAAAGTAGGCTATCACGGCACCAAGGGGTTCTGACAATCCCGATAATAATGAGTACCAGAACGCCTTTGTGCGACTCCCCGTAGCTTGATATATTGGCACCGAGACCGCAATGCCCTCGGGTATGTTGTGGAGTGCAATGGCAAAACCGATGGCTACACCTAAAGATGGCGACTCAATAGCTGTGACAAATGTTGACACACCCTCGGGGAAGTTGTGTATGGCGATAGCCAATGCGGTCATCAGACCAAGTCGCTTCGCCCCTTTGGGATTGGCATCTATACTCTTATTTGAAACCTCTCGAATCTCGTGCGGATTCTCATACTCAGGGATGATGAAGTCAATAATCCAGATAATGGCAATACCTCCAAAGAGAGATAATGTCGCCAATCCTACGCCAATCTTCTCACCGTATAGCGTCGATAGAATACTCTGCGACTCTGCAAACAGCTCGACGAACGATATATAGATCATCACGCCAGCCGAGAGTCCCAGAGCAAACGAGATAGCACTACGACTCAGCCGATGAGCCACAAAGGCTATTGCACTACCGATACCCGTTGCCAAACCTGCAAAGAGAGTTATTGCAAAGGCAAATATTACATCTTTAAACTCCATATTCAAACAACAATTGGTTTCCGCGAACGACAAGACCTCTTACCCCTCATCCACAAAGATATAACAAATATATCGTCTCCACAACCCCCTAATCTAGCCAAATTGCTAATTGTCTTTAATTATCTGTGATGTTTTTGGAGATTATAACCCTCTGATCCTGTCGTCGAACGCTGCGAGAGCGGCCTTGGCACCCTCGCCCATCGAGATGATGATCTGTTTGTAGCTTACCTCCGTTACGTCGCCTGCGGCGTAGATGCCCACTTGCGAGGTGCGACCATTGCGATCGACCTCGATCTCGCCTGCACGATTCATATTTACAACATCCTTAAATAGGCTTGAGTTGGCCGAGAGTCCAATCTGGATAAATACTCCATCTAGCTCGACCAAGTGCAGCTCCTCGGTGGTGCGATCCTTCGCCTCCAACGCCACCACCTTCGCCCCATCACCTACGATCTTTGTGGTTTGGTACGAGGTGAATATATCGACATTGGGCAGAGTGCGCAATTTATCTTGCAGAACGTTATCCGCTTTGAGAGCATCCATAAACTCATATAGATATACCCTCTCGCAAATTCCCGATAGGTCGATTGCAGCCTCAACGCCCGAATTCCCACCCCCTACGACCGCCACCCTCTTGCCTTTGAACAGAGGGCCATCGCAGTGAGGGCAGAAGGCAACACCTCGACCAATATACTCCGCCTCGCCCTCGATGCCTAAGCGTCGCCACTGTGCACCCGTAGCAATTATGAGTTGCTCCGACTCAATCGTCTCACCACCTTTTATCTGCAATCTTTTTATTCGTGCCTCGCTCTCGAAGCTCTCGATGGTGCGATTCTCGAGCAGTTCGATAGTTGGGTACTCCGACATATGTTGCTTAAGATCTGTTGCCAACTTTGTGCCCGTGGTTGTTGGTACAGATGGGATATTCTCGATTGCCGAGGTCTCATTGATCTGACCTCCGATACGCTCAGCCACCACCGCCACTCTCAGACCCTTGCGAGCTAAGTATAGCGCTGCCGTTGCCCCTGCTGCCCCTCCTCCTGCAATCATCACATCGTAGGCGCGAGTTATTTGCGGCCTCTTTTGGTCACCGACTCCATATTTAGATTCAAGTTTTGCAAGCAGATCGGCAATGCCGCCACGCCCAACGTGCAACAGCTCTCCATCGGCATAGACCGTCGGGATGGATTGAACACCCAAACCGTCGACCTCCGCCTGATACAATGCACCATCAACCGCCTCGTGCTTGATGCGCGGATTTAGGATCGACATAATATTTAGCGCCTGCACAACGTCGGGGCAGTTGGTACACGCAAGCGACATATAGGTCGTGAGGTTTACATCACCTGCGATTGATTTGATACGTTGCTGCGTAAACTCATCGGGTAGATTTTTCCCCTTGCCATCGAGATTCAATATGGCAAGCAAGAGCGACGTAAACTCATGACCACTGGGCACCGCCCTAAAGCTCGCACCGCTCACTACCCCACCCTTTGCGATGGATAACTTCAGAGCCTCACCCTCGGCTACCGTCATCTCAATATTTGCCGATGCCTCGGCCACCTCACCAAGAAGCTCCACCATTTCACCCCCCTTAGGGTGTGATGGGTGGAGTTCTAGGAGAAGCGTATATTTGGAGTCGAGCGAGGAGAAGATACTCCTCAGCTGCCCCCTCAATGCACTATCTAACATAATCTCGACAATTATATTTTTCCTACAAGGTCGATGCTTGGCTTGAGTGTCTCGGCTCCCTCGCTCCACTTGGCTGGGCACACCTCACCATCGTGGGCGGCTACGAATTGTGCAGCCTTAACCTTGCGCACAAGCTCATCGGCATTGCGTCCGATCGAGTTATCTTGGATCTCGGCGAGCTTCACAAACCCCTCGGGGTCGACCACAAATGTACCACGATAGGCCATTCCAGCCTCCTCGATCATCACGCCAAAGGCACGAGCCAGCGCACCTGTTGGGTCGGCCAACATCGGATATTGGATCTTTACGATGCTCTCGGAGGTGTCAGCCCACGCCTTGTGTACGAAGTGTGAGTCGCAACTAACGGAATAGACCTCTACCCCCATCGCCTGAAACTCTGCATATTTATCTGCCATATCGACAAGCTCCGTTGGGCAGACAAATGTGAAGTCGGCTGGGTAGAAGAAAAATATTGCCCAGTTACCCTTTACCTCCTCACTTGAGACTGTTTTGAACTCTCCGTTTTGGTAAGCCTGCACCGTGAAGTTGGCAAGCTGCGAATTGATGATTGATTCCATAATCTCGTAATATTTAGTTAATAAATGATCGCCCCAAAAGTATAGCGGCTATTTTTGCCACACTATAATCCGTCACATCTACTCGACTCCTACAACTATTTTGCCGTTTCTCGCATTTACGAAAGAATATATATCCGCCAAAAAAAATTTGCAACAGCACCGAGGGATATGGACACGCACGACCAACCGCACAACTCTCAATCAATTAGATGATGAGAATCGCAGGTAAATAGCAATCCGAAGATTAGTATGTGGTCGAAGTTGGAGTTTGCAGCACGAAATTGCGATGCATCACCATCGAACGTATGTTTATCTCTCTATTTTTCTTTGAGATATAATCTTTGATATTGAGCTTAGTGCGCTCCTGCGCAAGGTCGTATTTGGTTTGGAGTAGCATCAGATAATCTTCATCAATGCCCAATACGTGGCCAATGCGTATAGAGAGCGAGGGGTTCATCTTGCGTTTGCCTAAAGTCACATCGCCTAATAGCTGAGGGTACTCACCAATTGCCTGTGCTAACTCTCGTTTGGTCACTCTTCGCTCCTCTAACAATCTATTCAATATCACACCTGGGTGCTCTGCATTACTCATAAAAGATCTGGTTTTATTTGCACACACAAACTAATTTATTAGCATCAACAGCCTAGGGATAAAGACAATAGACCCAACAATTGCGGCCGAGATTGAGACAATCAGAACAGCCGCAGCACCACAATCCTTTGCCTTCTTGATTAACTCGTGTTTTTCGGGCGATACCCTATCACACACCGCCTCCACCGCGGAGTTCATTGCCTCCGCTGCTATTACCAATCCTATGCAGCCGACGATTGCAACCCACTCCATCGAGGAGATATTTAGCCAAAACCCCATTGCCGAAGCAACTACTGCCGCCACCAGATGAATACGAGCATTGTGTTCATCACGCACCAATGCCACAATGCCTTGCCACGCAAAGCCAAAACTTGCGAGCCGCTTGCCAATCGAAAATTTACGATTCTTCATTACTTTTACGCTATCTTAAAATCTATTCTCGTCAATATCCTCTTCGCCATCTTGCTCATACACACTATTTGCCATGATTCCAACCGTCGCGCCGAATGTAATAAAAGACACAAACACCATTGCGCTATATAACGCATATATATTAAACACATAGCGAGCTATAAGAGTCGCAATCGTAGCAATAACAAAAATAGCAAGTGGATAGGAGCAATAATTTTTCTGAGAGGTAAAAAAGGCTCGAACAACAAAAAATGCTGCCATCGCATTAAATAAACCATAGAAGGGGATCATAAATCCGAATAGAGATACAAAAGTAATTCTAAAAGTACCGTTAACATAAGCAAAGTAGTAGGCAAGGGCTAATATCACAGCTGATATTGCCACCCATTGTTTTGGGGTTAGTTTTTTCATAATCTATTAATTGTAGTTTTATCTCTCTGCTCATATCCCCCAGTAATTGCTCTGATTCCGATAAGCACAGCTGTAAGGTGAAAGCATATTACTGTTAGGTATCGAAGGTCTTGTGAAACGCACATAGATATTATTGCAGGTGTAATATATACCACCACAGCAGCGGGTATCAACCACTTTTTAAATGGGCGAAAATCATAACAACGCAAAAAACCAAAAGCAAAGCATATTCCCGTCAATGTCACAAATGACATATATACAAAGAGCCAAAAGAGACTTTTGCGCAATAAGCTCACAAAGCTCCAATCATTGAGGCTGAGAACGAGTAGCGAAATTGCGACTCCTACAATTGCGACAATCTTGATCTGTGTAACGGCTTTCATAACTCTAATATAAATGGTTCATACGCTGGTATCTTATCCTCTTTGCAATGAGATACATTCACAATCTTTTTGCCTCGCCACTCACCCATAGTGTGATTGCCTGTGTGGATATGTCCACAGAAGATGTAGCGAATACCTTTGTCTTTCAAGGCTTCGGTCATCTCCTTGTTGCCAAGATCCTCAGAGCGGTCGCCTAACATTCCGCAGTCATTAACTCCGTAGGGTGATGAGTGGGCAAGTAGGAAATCGAGCTTGTCGGGCACTGCACTGAATATCTCCACTAACTCTTCGTGTGTCATACTAAAGCCGTGATTATGTATTGCAGGGCGAGTGTTCGGCACACCATAAAAGGTATAACCCACAATCTCCACTCCGCTATTTTCGAGGTAGATATGTTTATCAGTCGGCACAGGCTTATGCTCCAAAAAGCAATAGTCGTGGTTTCCTGCAACGGTAATAACCTTTCGTGCAGGAAGCGTCTCCACCCAAGGGAGATACACTTCGTTGTACCACTTCCATTGCGCCTCACCATCTTTGCGGTGGTCGTCCGAGGTTATATCTCCAACGATACATATTATATCAGCTTCGGGTAGCTGCGGTAAGTGACCGTGCAGGTCTGAAATTGCTACTATCTTCATAATACGACTTTCCTACAAAGGTAACACATTTTCGATGGTTTGTCAAGTCGTAACTACTCACCCCCTACAATCCAGCGACCGCAAGCAGAGCCCCCAGCGGGTCCTGGCCGCATTTACGAGCCGTCTGCACGATGGATTGGAGCGTC
>JBCQUH010000057.1:0-11412 GCA_047174185.1 Rikenellaceae bacterium
TAGGACAGTTAGTTAAGGGTTTTTCAATGGTGATTGAATCGATTGATGTTAAGCCGTCGGCTATCAGTTTCGCCTTTCCTGGGCCAGCGGATTATGCTAATGGAATTATCGGTGGATATCTGCCCAACTTCCCATCGTTCCGTGAGGGTGTAGCTTTGGGACCATTCTTGGCCGAGAAGTTTGGCGTGCCAGTCTATATTAATAACGATGGCGATCTGTTTGCTTATGGTGAGGCGTTGGCTGGAAAGCTGCCTGAGATTAACCAGCGAGTGGCAGATATGGGTGGTTCGAAGAGCTTCAATAGCTTGATTGGCTATACGTTTGGAACAGGTTTCGGTGTGGGGCATGTTTATGACAATGTGTTGCATTTGGGCAACAATAGCTGTATCGAGACCTTCTGTTTGCACCACAAATATGATCAAGATATCATCGTCGAGGAGGGTGTGTCGATCCGCGGTATTAAGCGTGTATATACTGAGTTGTCGGGCGAGGATGCTACGGATCTCGAACCTAAGGATATCTTCGATATTGCCGAGGGTGTGCGTGAGGGTAACCGCGAGGCTGCAATCGGCACATTCGAGCGTATGGGACGTGTTGCAGGTGATGCAATGGCGACGGCCGTATCGCTGTTGGATGCTGTGGTTGTGATTGGTGGTGGTGTTACGGCTGCCAAGAAGTATATCATACCAGCGCTGTTGGAGGAGATGCGCAGCTCGATCCACACGGTGTCGGGTGAGGAGGTGCAGCGTATTCAGCCTAAGGTCTACGATCTGGACAATGAGGAGGAGTTCGTGCAGTTTGCAATGGGCAAGACTCGTCCGATCAAGGTCTATGGTACGGAGAAGTATGTGCAGTATGACGAGCAGAAGCGTATCGGCGTTGCGATCTCGTCGATTGGTGCATCGACAGCAATTTCGTTGGGTGCGTATAACTATGCACTTTCGCAGTTGGATAAATAAGCAGATAGAAAATAAACTTAATACCTTATATAAATTATGAAGAAAATACTTCCAGTCCTGTTCGGCTTCTTCGTTATGGGATTTTGCGATGTTGTGGGCATCGCCACTAGTTATGTAAAGGCCGATTTCGGTTTGAGCGAGAGTTTGGCGGGATTCATCCCCTCGGCTGTCTTTATGTGGTTCTTGTTGTTGAGTGTGCCTACGGCGCTGTTGATGAACAAGATCGGTCGTAAAAAGACTGTTCAGTTGAGTAACGTTGTGACATTCGTGGGTATGTTGATCCCATTCTTTGTCTATACGTTTGAGAGTGCTATGTTGGCGTTTGCGCTGTTGGGAATCGGTAACACAATGTTGCAGGTGTCGCTCAACCCATTGTTGACCAATGTTGTCAAGGGTGACTCGCTTACAAGCTCGTTGACAGCTGGTCAGGTTGTAAAGGCAGTGTCGTCGTTTGCAGGCCCTTTCATCGCCCTTGCAGCGGTTAACTACATGGGTGGTTGGAAATTCTTGTTCCCCGTCTTTGCGGCGATCACTCTCTTGTCGACACTGTGGTTGATGGCCACTCCAATCGACGAGGAGCCTAGCGAGGGTGCATCCTCTATTGGTGGTACATTCTCGCTGTTGAGCGACAAGAACATTCTGCTTTGCGTATTGGGAATCGTGGCAGTTGTTGGTTTGGACGTGGGTATGAATACTGTTACCCCGAAGTTGTTGATGGAGGCTGGCCGTGGAGGTTTGGGCTTGGAGCAGGCATCGTTGGGTTCGTCGGTATACTTCTTGTGCCGTACGGCTGGTGCGTTTGTTGGAGCTATCCTTTTGATTAAGATGGGTGACAAACCATATCTTCGTTGGAATATGTTGGGTGCAGCGGTTGCAATTGCTGTGTTGTTCTTTGCGCAGGGCGAGGTGATGAACCTTGTGTTTGTTGGAGCGATCGGTTTCTTGGCATCTAGTATCTTTGCGGTGTTGTTCTCGTTGGCGATGAAGGCTCGTCCTGAGAAGGCTAATGAGATCTCGGGTTTGATGATTACGGGAGTTTGTGGAGGTGCTATCGTTCCACCACTTATGGGTATCGCAACCGATGCTGTTGGCAACCAGACTGGTTCGCTTATGATCTTGGCAGTGTGTGTATTGTATCTTTTGAGCTGTTCATATTTTATTAAAACCGAGAAGTAAGAGTTTATGTTATATCCATTGAAATTTTTGCCAACCACTCAACCTCGATTGTGGGGTAGTGAGAGCTGGATGCTGTCGGGAGTTGGTGGTTGTGAATCTTTGGTCGAGAGTGGTGCGTTGAAAGGACGCACCATTTCTGATATTGTATCGACCTATGGTGCCGAGTTGGTGGGTCATGCTAACTATGAGCGTTTTGGCAATGAGTTCCCACTGTTGATAAAGTTTATCGACGCTAAGGAGGATTTATCAATTCAGGTTCACCCCAACGACGAATTGGCTGGAGTGCGTCATAATTCGAAGGGTAAGAACGAGATGTGGTATCTGGTCGGTGTGAGTGATGATGCACGTATTCGTTCGGGTTTTTCGCGTCAGGTGACCCCCGAGGAGTATATCCAGAGTGTGGCCGACGATACGGTATGCGACATCTTGCAGGAGTACGAAGCTCAGAAGGGGGATCTCTTTTTCCTGCCTGCGGGGCGTATCCACTCGATTGGTGGCGGATGTTTGATTGCCGAGATTCAGCAGACTTCGGATATCACATATCGTATCTATGACTTCAACCGTCGCGATAAGGAGGGCAACCTTCGTGAGTTGCATACTGAGTTGGCCGTAGATGCTATCGACTACGCTATCGAGGATGATTACCGTACGGAGTATGATCGCGAGGCGAAGGACAAGGAGGTTAAGATGGTCGATTGTCCATACTTCCGCACCTCTATTCTCAACCTTACGCAGCACTATGTGGTGGATTATTGTCAGTTGGATTCATTTGTGATCTATGTCTGTGTCGAGGGTGAGTGCGAGGTGAATGGTGTGGAGTTGAAGTTTGGCGAGACAATTCTGTTGCCAGCCACGATGGAGCAGGTCGAGATCGAGACGAAGGGGTGTAAATTATTAACAACACATATTTAATTACGATGAAGAGGTTGGTAAAAGGGGCGTTATTGGCAGCTGCGTCATTAATTATGGCGACAGGTGGCGCTTCGGCAAAGAGTGTAAAGGTGGATGTGGGTGTGTCGCAGGCAGAGAGCTTCGACCACTTGTGGAGTAAGTGTGTAGGTGCAGGACGTGCCAACGAGGCGTTGCGTGCAGGGTGGTTGGAGCATATGCAGTTGGCGCAGGAGAGTTGTGGCTTCGAGTATGTTCGATTCCATGGATTGTTTCACGACGATATGTTCCCCGTCTTTGTGGAGAATGGGGTGTATCGCTACAATTGGCAATATATCGACGATGTGTTTGATCGCCTATTGGAGTTGAATGTGCGTCCATTTGTGGAGTTGGGATTCTTCCCCGAGGCGTTGGCTGGCGAGGATAGCCACACGGTCTTTTGGTGGAAGGCCAAGACTACGCCCGACGAGAGTAAGTTTGGCGAGTGGCACAACTTCATCAAGGCATTTACGCAGCACTGTGTCGACCGCTATGGTATCGACGAGGTGTTGACATGGTACTTTGAGGTGTGGAATGAGCCTAATTTGTCGCGTGCGTTCTTTGATGGTACACGCTCGCAATACTTCGAGTTGTATAAGCAGAGTGTTACAGCTGTGCGTTCAGTCGACAATCGATTGAAGGTCGGAGGCCCTTCGACAAGCAATTTTGTGGCCGATGGTCGCTATGATGGTGAGAGTGAGGATAACTCGAAGTTTGCAGATATTAGTGCTGATAACATCAACAAATTGAGCTGGAAGGGTGTGTGGATCGAGGAGTTCTTGGCCTATTGCAAGGCGGAGAAGTTGCCAGTCGATTTTATCAGCTGTCACCCCTATCCGACCGATTTTCCGTTGGATCCCTCGACTGGACGAGGCAAGGATATTTCGCGCCACGTAACATCGACCAAGGAGGATATAGAGTGGTTGAATAGGGCGTTGGCCAATAGCGCCTATCCCGATGCTGAGATCCACTTGACGGAGTGGAGTACATCGCCTAATAGCCGCGACGAGATGCACGATAAGATCGCTCCTGCGGCCTATATCGTCAAGACCAATTTGGATTGTATCGGATTGACCACCTCGTTGGCCTACTGGACATTTACCGATGTCTTTGAGGAGAAGGGTGGCGGTGCCTCGATCTTCCATGGTGGATTTGGAATGATCAACTATCAGGGTATTGTGAAGCCTAGCTTCCACGCCTACCGTATGTTGAATCAGTTGGGCGACGAGAAGCTATATAGCGACGAGAAGTTGTTCGTGAGCCGCCATTCGGGCAGCGGCAAGGTGGTGGCTGTGGCCTATAACTACCCCGAGGAGTATGTCAACTCGGTGCCACGCGGCAGCAACGACATAACTGGTGGTGAGTCGCGTGATTTGGATCTTAAGCTCACGGGGTTGAAGGCTGGTGCGATGTTTAAGATCGAGGTTTTGGATTGGCAGAGTGGCAACATCCTCGACTACTGGAGGGCGATGGGAAGCCCCGAACCTCCAACACGCGAGCAGGTGGCGGTGATGAAGCAGTATGCCAACAACCTGCGCACGACCACGGTGGTGGCCGACAAGAGGGGTGTGTGTGAGATCTCGCACGAGATTACACCGTGGAGCATCGTGTTGATCGAACAGATCGACTAAGCTAAGCTGCTCTGTTTGAAACGAGATAGGGTGTCGCTAGCAATCAGCTAGCAACACCCTATCTTTTTGTGTGCTCGTGTGGTGACTACTCCTCAACCATCATCTGCTCTTTGATGGCGTTGGCGCACTCTAGGCCGCGGATCTGCTCAACCAATGCAAAGGCGAACTTTAGAGCCGATGCAGGGCCATTGGCCGTGATAGTCGAGCCGTCGACCACTACAGGTTGTGCTACGAATGTAGCCCCTGTGAGCGTCTGCTCGAACCCCATATAGCAGGTGGCACGTTTGCCATCTAACAACCCGAGTCCGCCCAACACCATGGGTGCTGCACAGATGGCCGCTATGCGACCGCCTCGCTGGGCATGCTCCACTAGCAGCTCTTTTAGCTGGTCGTACTCATTGAGTTTGGTCGATCCACCAGGCAAGATTAGGTAGTCGGCCTCTAGAAGCTCCCCCTTGACAAAGAGTCGGTCGGCCTCGATGCGAACGCCATGCGACGACAAGAGGGTGGTGGTCTCATTCATCGAGATGGTCTCGACGGGGATCTCTGCGCGACGTAGGATATCGACAACGGCCATTGCCTCGACCTCTTCGACGCAATCGCTTAGGAATAGATAGGATGTTTTCATGCTCTGGATGGTTTAATTGTTACACCTCCAAAGGTAGTAAATATTGTTGTAAATGCAAAAAAGCCCTCGGTGAATCTCCTCTGTCATTGTGGAGTACGCAATGACGGGCGGATGGGGGGGAGTCTCTGTTGAGTTGTGTTTTCTGATTTTTTTATTAACTTTGTCGCTTGGATAGAGAGATTGTCTACAGCTATGCGGTAGAGTCTCTTTTTTAATTAGATGAAGATGAGAAAATATTTATTATCGTTTATCCTATTGGCTATATCTCATGTGGGGTATAGTCAGCTCTCTGTTGGTGTGGCAGGTGGATATACTAACAACACACTCGATGCCGATGCTGGATATTATGAGAGGGAGTACCTCTCGATGGATGGATACTCTGTGGCGATCCCTATTCAGTATAGTTTTAATAATTGGTTCGCTCTGCGCACGGAGGTGGGGTATATGACAAAGAGCTATCGTTGGGATCGAGGATATATTGAGGATGTGTATGAATATCAGATCGTTGCGGAGTATGGAGAGCATAGGAATGGTTATCTCTCGCTGCCTGTGATGGCTAATTTCGGCTATGGCGGTGAGAGGTGGCGAGCCTTTGTGAATGTTGGAGCTTGGGTCGGAGCATGGCTCGATGGTAGGGTTCGCACAGATGCTTTGGATGTGTTTAACTACCAGCTTAATTATGCCGATAACAGATATGAGTTCGACTCGCAAAGAGATAATCGTTTCGATGCAGGTCTGCTGTGTGGCATAGGGGCGGAGTATAGAGTGTGTGAGCAGATCGGACTCTTTGTCGAGGGGCGATATATGTATGGAGTTACAGATATGCAGAAGAGCTATCGAGAGTCGTACCCTCGCTACAACACGACGATCCTTGTGCAGCTTGGTGTGATGTATAGTTTTAATCTAAAGTAATTTGTCGTCATGAGAAAGAGTCTACTATTCACGTTGCTGCTTACTGTAGCTATGTTTGCAGCTTGTCGTAAGGAGAGTCCAGAGGTCGTTCATCCCTCTGAAAATAGTTATACTATATATACCGAGAACTATTGGAGCAACCTCTTTGATAACTACTGGAGTGCGATGAGTCAAAGCTATTGCTTTTGGAGGTATGAGAGCCTAGATTGGGACGCTATATATGATGAGTATATAGTGAAATTTGCTGAGTGCGACGCATTGTGTATGGGTGAGCCAGATGAATACTTCGTCGAGAGTAGTGGTCTGTTAAATCTCAGTGGAGATACTATATGCTATGGTGACTCTATTGCGATCATGCAGTTTGTCGATATCGTGCACCAACTCACCGACTACCACTATATACTAACTCTTCACGATGTAGATGTCTCCATTGGCAGTAGAGCTAGGGTAGAGGTCTATAGTCGAGATTACTACCATGCATATAACGACGTTGGGATGTCGGCAGGGTTAAACCACATTGAGGATTTTGAGAGGAGTACAGGGCGTATTACCGACTATATGAGTGGTGAGTATCTGGTTGACGAGGGTATGGGTGAAAACCTCAATATGGTCTCATATCTTATTGATGGCTCTATTCCCTATCTCTACTTCAGCTCCTTTGCAATATGTTCGTGGGAGGAGAATGAGGAGAATCCGGGCTTTGATATCCCGATCGACCCGAGTGATGATCTAAAGAGTGAGGTGCTGGATAACTTCGAGTCGTTGGTGCGAAATACCCCGAATATGAAGGGGGCGATTATAGATCTTCGTGCTAACGGAGGTGGCTACAATCTCGATCTAGATATTGTGTTGGGGCGTTTTGTCAACGAGAACGAGGCGCTGCATTTTGGCTATACCCAGCACAAGAGTGGGCCAAATAGGTATGACTACACGGAGTCGGTGCCTTGTTATATTAATGGAACGTCGCAGGAGGAGAGCTATCTATTCCCGATTGTTATATTGGCCGATCTCTGGTCGGTGAGTATGGCCGAGTTTACGACTATCGCGTCGCGCAGCTTCTCGGATAGGAGTATTATGGTTGGCGAGCGCACATTTGGCGCTATCAGCTCGCTCTGTGCTGATATATATACTGCAGGAGGTATTATCGAGACAGATAATTTCGAGATCTACACCGCCTCGTGTCTCTTCTACGACATTGATATGAACTTCTATGAGGGGGTGGGAGTCACTCCCGATATTGAGGTTTTGTTTGAGGAGTCGACATGGGGAACGACCACTACGGATCGTCAGAAGGAGGTTGCGATCGACTATATTAAGGGTTTGTGATGGGGGCGAGGTGAGGATTATAGCGGCTCTGTGACCTGCGCTCTATAACGACAAAAAGCCCTCTTTTTAGGAGGGCTTTTGTGTTACTCTTGTGCGTCATTGCGGCGCTAGAAGATGTGGAAGGCGACGGTTAACCCTGCCATTACGATCGAGACCATGCTCATGAGCTTGATCAAGATGTTGAGCGCTGGACCTGCAGTATCCTTGAATGGATCGCCCACAGTATCACCCACAACAGCTGCTTTGTGGTTGTTGGAACCCTTGCCACCGCAATTACCCTCCTCGATATACTTCTTTGCGTTGTCCCATGCTCCGCCTGAGTTGGCCATGAAGATAGCCAAGACAAAGCCCGAACTCAAGCCGCCAACCAACAGACCCATGACACCTGCAACACCAAACAATACGCCAATAATCACGGGGGCTACGATGGCCAACAACGATGGAATCAACATCTCACGCTGTGCACCACGCGTCGAGATCTCGACACAGCGTGCATAGTCGGGGGTAGCCTTGCCCTCCAATATACCCTTTATCTCGCGGAATTGACGACGCACCTCGTTGACCATGCTCTGTGCTGCTCGCGATACGGCGTTCATCGTCAGTCCGCAGAATAGGAACGACATCATCGCTCCAGTCATCATGCCGATCAATACCTTGGGGTTCATCAACGACACTTGGTAGTACTCCATGAAGTCCATCATCGAGGCGCTAGCGATCTCTATCTGTGTGCCATTGGCCATGGTAATCACACTCTCGCCTAGGTGGAGCAGTGCGATCTTGATCTCCTCGATATACGATGCCAACAGTGCCAATGCTGTGAGGGCTGCCGATCCGATGGCAAATCCCTTGCCCGTAGCGGCCGTAGTGTTACCCAAGGCATCGAGTGCATCGGTGCGTTGGCGTACCTCCTCGTCGAGTCCTGCCATCTGTGCATTTCCACCTGCGTTGTCGGCTATTGGGCCATAGGCATCCGTAGCCAATGTGATGCCAAGTGTCGAGAGCATACCAACCGCAGCGATACCGATACCATACAATCCGCGTGTGAGGTATTGTGGCTGCATCATATGCTCAACATCAAACTCAATGGCAAAGAGGAACGAGAAGATGATCGCTACGCCAATGGTGATGACGGGTATAGCTGTCGAGATCATACCCATACCGATACCCGAGATGATGACCGTCGCAGAGCCTGTCTCGGAACTCTCGGCAATCTTTTGGGTCGGTCTAAAGGCGTGAGAGGTGTAGTACTCCGTAGCTTGACCGATGATGATGCCTGCAACCAACCCCGTAATCACCGACAACGAGATCCACATCCAACCATCGATGTTGAGCAGCGACAAGATGACAAACGTTGCGATGGCGATAAGCACCGAGCTGGTGTTGACACCCAACCCCAAGGCGCGCAGCAGCTGCGACATCCCTGCTCCATCCTTGGTGCGAACGATAAATATACCGATGATCGAGAGTAGCACACCCACCGCAGCGATAATCATCGGGGCGATATAGCCTCGATCTGTGTGCTCTGTGCATAGGCTGCAGCTCCGAGTGCCGCTGTGGCGAGGATCGAACCGCTGTAGCTCTCATAGAGGTCGGCTCCCATTCCTGCAACATCGCCCACGTTGTCGCCCACGTTGTCGGCAATCGTCGCTGGGTTGCGTGGGTCATCCTCGGGGATGCCTGCCTCGACCTTTCCAACGAGATCGGCTCCCACATCGGCAGCCTTAGTATAGATTCCTCCGCCCACACGTGCAAAGAGCGCTTGCGTTGAGGCTCCAATTCCAAATGTCAACATCGTAGTTGTGAGGATCGCCATCTTCTGATCCTCGGGCACATCGAGGAATAGGTTGAGGATGATAAACCAAAACGAGATGTCGAGTAGCCCCAATCCGACCACAACCAAACCCATCACAGCACCACTGCGAAAGGCGATCCTAAGACCCTTGTCGAGCGATTTGCTAGCTGCAAAGGCGGTACGTGCCGAGGCGTATGTCGCAGTTTTCATGCCGATAAACCCTGCCAGTCCCGACATGAAACCTCCTGTGAGGAATGCAAAGGGAACCCATTTGTTCTGGATCTCGAATCCATATGCCATTATGGCCAACACCACAGCGATGATGGCTAGCACGATGGCTACGACCTTGTATTGTTGTTTGAGATAGGCCATGGCTCCAGATCTGACGTGTTGTGCGATCTCGGCCATGCGAGGGGTACCTTCGCTCTGACTCCTCATCTTGCGGAAGAAGTAGCAGGCGAAACTTAGGGCTATAACTGCCGTGGCAGGTACGAGCCAAAAGATTGATGGAAATAGTTGTTTCATGTTGTATAAATAAATTAGGTTGTTTTAGGGTAAACTTTTTTTAAGTGAAACAAAGATAGTAAAAATTGGCTCACATGCAACTAATATCCTATCTTTTTTTAATAAAATATGGCTTAATAATAAAATTTACAAATAGTATTGGAGGAGGGGGTGGTGGGGGGTGCTGAGTCTTGCTGAGGAAAAATTTTTATCGTTCGCGCGTACGCGCGTGTGCAATATACTAAAAAAAACTAAAAAAAATTTGGAAATACTATTTTTTCTACCTCCATTGTGGTTGTATATTTGTGGTGCAATTTCGCTCGATTAGTGCGCAGAGTCGGGCAACACACATAATAATATTAAACGATAATGATTAAATGAGAAGAGATTCTAAACCAAACCACCATGACTAGATTAGAACAGATCGGGGCAGAGCTAAAGAGCTGGATAGGCATAGCCCCCACAACCATACACCGAGACCCCACAACCACCATCGAGACCATCGGTATGTTCTCGATCCAGAGCATCAACCACACTATAGAGGAGGCGAGCGCCCGACCCGATCCACAACCCCTGTGGCCATCGTTTTGGTACGAGGGAGAGGTGTGTTGCTTGTTTGCCGACAGCAACTTGGGAAAGTCGATATATGCCATGCAGATTGCCGACTACATAGCTAGATCGCAGAGCGTCATATACTTCGATTTCGAGCTATCCGACAAGCAGATACAGCTGCGCTACACCGACGACACAGGTAGGATATACCACTTCCCCGACCAACTATACCGCGTCGAGATCAACCACGATAGCTACGAGGGGGCATACATCGACGAGGCGATAGTCGATAACATAGAGGCGATGGCCAACGTGACAGGGGCAAAGGTGCTCATCGTCGATAACCTAACATACCTCTGCGACGCCACCGAAAAGGGCGAGGAGGCGGGGGCGCTGATGATGAAGCTACTCATGCTCAAACGCAAGTACCAACTCTCGATCCTCGTCATTGCCCACACCCCCAAACGCTCGTTGTCGAACCCCATTACGCAGAACGATCTGGCAGGGTCGAAGCGGCTGTTTAACTTCTTTGACAGCGTATTTGCCATCGGCAAGAGCGCCAAGATGGGCGACCAACGATATATCAAGCAGATAAAGGTGCGCTACGGTAACTTCACCTACGATGGCGACAATGTCATAAGCTGTGTGATCGAGAAGCGTGGGGCGTTTCTGCAATTCAGGACGCTGGGCTACTGCGAGGAGCGAGAGCATCTGCGCGAACCCTCGGCCGATGATCTGGCACAGAAGATTGCCGAGATTAAGCAGCTGGGGAGTGAGGGGCGGACACAACGTGAGATCGCAGCCCTAGTAGGCTCGCTCGGATGTGTCAACAAGTATTTGAATGTATAATGTGTTCACGCTGTTCACGCCCCGTAGGCGTGAACACGTGAACGCGTTGACTCCTTGACTTGTCCTAAAATAACTTTACAGTTTTTACATCATTAGCCTGAATAGGCTTGACAGTTCTTTGACATTGTACTGAAATAGCTTTACATCAAAGTTTGG
>JBCQUH010000007.1:0-55800 GCA_047174185.1 Rikenellaceae bacterium
TGTAGTTACACATCTGTTAATCTTTTATTGTGTCAAGTTATTACAAGCCTAATTTATGCACCCTTATATTGGGGTGTGTAACTAATTTATTTACAGATGAAAACGTAGCCTTTTTGCCCCACCCCACAACCACCAATTTACATAAAAAAGGGGTGGCGAAAGGTGAAAAAAATATCTTAAGCGCTTATAATTCGGGAAATTTTATGTAAGTTTGTGGCGAATATTGTATTAACTTTTCAGAGATATAACAACATGGAACTTGAAATCGGCCTAACAGCCCAGAGTACGACTAGTGTAGTGCTCGACAATACAGCAATAAAACTAGGATCGGGCGACCTCGAAGTATTCGCCACACCTGCAATGATCGCTCTTATGGAGAATGCCGCGATGATGGCAGTTGCAGCCGCCCTACCCGAGGGGTCGACAACCGTGGGTACGGAGATGAATGCCTCGCACATCAAGGCTTCGGGCATTGGAGCGCAGATCACCGCTACGGCGACTGTAACTCAAGTTGAGGGACGCAAGATCACCCTTCGTGTCGAGGCTTCGCAGGATGGCATTTTGATTGGCGAGGGCACACACACCCGTTTTATCGTCGATCGCGTAAAGTTCATGAGTAAGTTGTAAATACCTTGAAGATATGTTTGAAAATCTAACCGATAAACTAGAGCGCTCCTTTAAGATCCTCAAAGGTGAGGGTCGTATCTCGGAGATCAACATCGCCGAGTCTTTAAAGGAGATTCGTCGTGCACTCATCGATGCCGATGTCAACTACAAGGTGGCAAAGAGGTTCACCGACGACGTTAAGCAAAAGGCGATGGGCAGCGAGGTGTTGAAGGCTGTGAAGCCAGGGCAGATGATTACCAAGATCGTACGCGACGAGTTGGCCGAATTGATGGGCGGCAGTGCGTGCGAGATTAAGCTGGAGGGGACTCCTGCGGTGGTTCTCATTGCTGGATTGCAGGGTTCGGGAAAGACCACCTTTACGGGAAAATTGGCGCTTCAGCTCAAAAGCAAGCGCAACCGTTCGGTGTTGCTGGTAGCGTGCGATATCTATCGCCCTGCGGCCATCGAGCAGTTGAAGGTTTTGGGTTCGCAAATTGGCGTAGAGGTCTATACTGAGATGGAGAATCAGAACCCTGTGGAGATTGCTCAAAACGCGATTGTTTATGCGCGTCAGAAGGGTTACAACACGGTGATTGTCGATACGGCAGGACGTTTGGCCGTCGACGAGCAGATGATGGTGGAGATTACCGCTATTAAGGCTGCGATCAACCCATCGGAGACACTTTTCGTGGTGGACTCAATGACGGGTCAGGATGCTGTGAATACGGCCAAAGAGTTCAATGATCGCCTCGATTTCGACGGTGTAGTATTGACCAAACTCGATGGTGACACACGCGGTGGAGCGGCCATTTCAATCCGTTCGGTGGTCAACAAACCGTTGAAATTTATCTCGAGTGGCGAGAAGATGGATGCTCTGAGTGTGTTCCATCCAGAGCGTATGGCCGACCGTATTTTGGGTATGGGCGACGTGGTATCGTTGGTCGAGAGGGCACAAGAGCAGTATGACGAAGAGGAGGCTCGCAAGCTCAAGAAGAAGATCTATACCAATGAGTTTGACTTCAACGATTTTATATCGCAGATCGAGCAGATCAAGAAGATGGGTAACCTCAAAGATCTAGCCTCGATGATCCCAGGCGTGGGCAAGATGATGAAGGATGTGGATATTCCAGACGATGCATTTAAGCAGACCGAGGCGATCATCGGGTCGATGACCCCTGCCGAGCGCAGCAAACCATCGCTTCTAAATGCCAAACGTCGCGAGCGTATCGCCAAGGGAAGTGGTACGACCATAGGCGATGTAAACAAGTTGATTAAGCAGTTCGAACAGACTAGCAAGATGATGAAGGCGGTGGCAGGTGGCGGCAAGATGAAGATGCCAAAGATGCCTGGAGGGTTCCGCCGCTAATTATACACGTAAATATTTTTTAATGGAAGAGAGACACCTATCGGGATTTGTCAACATCATAGGCAACCCAAACGTCGGTAAATCGACACTAATGAATGCGCTTGTGGGCGAGCGATTATCAATTATCACTTCGAAAGCTCAGACCACGCGCCATCGCATTATGGGTATCGTCAATGGCGACAATTTTCAGATTGTATACTCCGACACACCAGGCATTTTGAAGCCCAACTACAAGTTGCAAGAGTCGATGATGAAGTTTGTGACGGGTGCGGTGAGCGATGCCGATGTATTGCTGTATGTCACCGATACGGTGGAGCAGAGCGACCGTTCGCAGGAGATTTTGGATCGCATTTCGCGCAGTGATATACCGACGATATTGGTCATCAACAAGATTGATTTGACCACGCCCGACGCATTGGAGTTGTTGGTCGAGCAGTGGCAGGCGAAGTTGCCAAATGCGGTGGTTGTGCCTACGTCGGCCAAGGAGAGTTTCAACATCGGAGGGTTGTTTGATCTGATCTTGAGCAAGTTGCCCGAGGGGGAGCCATACTACCCGAAGGATACGTTGACCGACAAGACTTTACGGTTCTTCGCCACGGAGATTATACGTGAGAAGATCCTCACCAATTATGACAAAGAGATCCCATATTGCTGCGAGGTGGCGATCGAGGAGTATCGCGAGGAGCCTCAGATAGATCGCATATCGGCTACGATATATGTGGCACGCGATTCGCAAAAGGGAATTATCATTGGCCACAAGGGTGAGAAGCTAAAGAGAGTAGGAACACAGGCGCGCATTGATCTGGAGAAGTTCCTCGACAAGAAGGTCTTTTTGCAGATGCACGTCAAGGTAAATGACGATTGGCGCAATAACGATCGCCAGCTCCGTCGCTTTGGCTACGAGGAGTAGTTATGAGTTATAAGTGATAGAGTTATAAGTGATGAACAATAAGAGCAATCAGCCAATTACAACCCCATAACTCATAACTCATAACTTCATCACTTATAACTCATAACTCATAAAAATTGTGCAATAATTTAACATCCTTGTACGTTGCCTTAGGGTGATATATAAATCGGCAATGAAATCTAGAAGAGAAATAGGCAGGCTATGGCGTAGCGTAGCATTGATGGTTGCAATACTTACGATGAGTGTTGCGACCCTTTTTGCGCAATACAACAAGGATTACTTCCTCTGGATGGGACGACGATATATGATTGCTAACGACTACCAAGCGGCAATCACCACTGTCAATACACTGCTGCGAAGCGACAGCTACGCCTACGAGGCCTATTTCCTCAGAGCTATTGCCAAGTATAATTTGGGAGATTTGATGGGTGCCGATAGCGATTTTTCGCTGGCCATAGAGTATAACCCCGTCTATACGATGGCCTATACATATCGCGCCATCACACGTTCGCGCATGGGTAATTATGACGATGCATTGCAGGACTTTGCCAATGCCATTGATCTGCGCCCCGATCTATCGGATGCATACTATAGCCGCGGTGTCACGCGACTACTCAACAAGCAGTATGACGAGGCGGTTGCCGACTTCGACCAATATATCACCAAAGAGCCAAAGGTGGCCGATGCATATATCAACCGCGCAATCACCAAGCTATTTTTGAAGGATACATCGGCCGCATACAAAGATCTGGATCGAGCGATCAAGAATAACACAAAGAGTCCCGAGGGGTATAGCCGTCGCGGAACGCTCTATCTGCAACAGTCGAAATATGCCAAAGCAGAGGCCGATTTGAACTCCGCTCTAGAGATCGATTCGACACACATCACATCGCTGTTTAATCGAGCTATCGTTCGCAACAATATATTGCAACCCGAAAAGGCACTCGAGGATTTTGATCGAATTCTCGATATAGACCCGACCAGTTCGATTACATACTTCAATCGAGCTATCATATTGAGTCAAATTGGCGATTACAACAACTCGCTGGGGGATCTTAACCATGTGGCAGAGCTATCGCCCAACAATGTGCTGGTCTACTTCTATCGTGCAAATATACTCTATAAATTGGGAGAGGTGGAGCGTGCTGAGATAGATTACACTCGCGCGATCGAGCTGTATCCTGACTTTGCCAATGCCTACCTCAACCGTGCCAATGTTAGAATATTGATGGGCCATACCCAAGCTGCGTTGGCCGATCGCAAAACGGCAGAGCGCAAGATCGCAGAGCATGAGTCAAAGCTGCACGACGACACATACTCAATATACTCTGACTCAACATATAAATTCGATAAGTTATTATCGTTTGACACCAAACTTACGAGTAGCACAATCAATAACAACGTAGCTTTTGGAGGGGCGACGAACGATTTGCAGCTCATTCCACTCTATAAATTTACGCTTGTCGAACGCGACTCGACAAAATTTGACCACAAGATATACTACGATGCTCCACTCGAAGAGTTCATCGCCTCGATTGGCAATCCACGCCTATCGTTGGAGTGTGTAGAGAGTAATATCTCGGCGGACTCGCTGTCGTTGTTGGCGCGCGAAATTTCGGAAGCGTCGAACTATGGTCGCAGTTGGATCGAGAGCTTTGAATTGGGCGTTGCACAAAACCTTATTAGGCAATATACAAGCTCTCTGGAGCATCTGGGAGCTGCAGCAAATGCCGCCCCAAGCAGTGCCTATGTATATTTGAATCGAGCTGTGACACATGTCGAAATGGTCGATTTCATCAGCTCTATTGAGCGATCATTCCAACGCATTACCATCGAGACAAATCCAGCCAACAAGCTCAAAAACACGGAGCGCAACTACGACTACAACAGCGCCATTGCCGATATAGAGCGCGCCATAGAGCTGCACCCAACATTGGCCTATAGCCACTACAACTATGGAGGTATTTTGGCCGCTTCGGGCATGCTTCCCGAGGCATATGATGCCTACACCAAAGCGATCGAGCTATACTCTGAATTTGCCGAAGCATACTACAACCGCGCAGTTGTTCAGATCATGATGCGCGATATTCAAAAGGGGTGCATAGATCTCTCGAAGGCTGGAGAGTTGGGGATCCAACACGCCTACGACATGTTGGATCGCTACTCCGATATAAACTAACGATATATACTAACGTAACACGTGTTCGATACGCTCCAGCGTCTCGCTCGAGAGAGACTCCATAGCAGCCCCCTCAACGATCTGCGAGATCTGCGACACACGACTAGCACCAATCAAGACGGAGGTCACCAGATTGCACTCGTCACGCAACAACCACTTCACGGCCAACTGTGCCAACGACACCCCTAACTCTTGGGCGATTTGGTTGAGCGCCTCGACACGCTGCAAAACGTCGGATGTGATATTGCTCTCCTTGAGAAATAGATTGCGTTTGGCACGCGAATCGGCAGGCACACCATTGAGATATTTATCCGACAGCATACCCTGAGCAAGGGGTGAGAAGGCGATAAAACCCGTGCCATTTGCATGCACAGCATCCAATACGCCACCATCCTCAACACCGCGCACCAACATCGAATATCGTGACTGCTCGATCAAACATGGCGTACCCAACCTCTCAAGCACTCCAACGGCTTGAATAAACTGCTCCTGCGAGTAGTTCGAAAGACCGATGTAGAGCGCCTTGCCCTGACGCACGATATGGTCGAGAGCTGCCATAGTCTCCTCGATCGGAGTGTTGGGGTCGGGACGATGATGGTAGAATATATCGACATAATCCAACCCCATACGCTTCAAACTCTGATCGAGACTCGCCACCAAATATTTGCGGCTACCCCAATCCCCATAAGGGCCTTCCCACATCGTGTAACCAGCTTTACTCGATATTATCAATTCATCACGGTGGGGCTTGAGATCGCTATTTATCACACGCCCAAACGTCCTCTCGGCACTACCTGGCGATGGGCCATAGTTATTGGCCATATCAAAGTGGGTAATACCCATGTCGAATGCTGCCAACAACATCTCGCGACTATTGGCAAAGGTATCGACATCGCCAAAGTTTTGCCACAATCCAAGAGATATTTCGGGCAATAAGATTCCGCTCTTGCCACAGCGACGATAGCGCATATCGGCATATCGGGTAGGTGATGCAGAGTAACTCATAATATAAAATTTTAGACTTTAAAATAATTACACATTGCGCCAACACCTTTGCACTTGGCAAAGGTTGCAAGCGTAAAGGTAATAAATTAATTTGAAAGGTGCGAAAATATCTCGGTTTGTAGGGCAATATTCCTAACGATTTTATATATTTGTATGAGATTAACCACACACGTATTAAATGCCGCAACCTACCACCAATAATAGACGAATAGCACGCAACACCGTTCTGCTCTATGTCCAAACAGCAATGGTCATAGTGATCAACCTATATACGGTGCGCATACTACTCGAGGCTCTGGGGGTCGATAACTTCGGAATATACAATGTCGTGGGGGGGGTGACGGCCTTTGCAACCATCATTTCGGGGGCTTTAGCATCGGGTGCTCAACGATTCTTCGCAGTGGAGATCGGACGTGGTGACACAAAGCGTCTGGGCGAGGTGTTTAACACAACCAATCTGATCTATTGGGCAATAGCCGCTGTGGTTATTCTACTACTCGAGACCATTGGATTGTGGTTTGTCAATTCGCAGATGGTCTTTGATGCAGAGCGCATGGGGGCTGTCAACTGGGTTTTTCAGTGTTCGATCATCACGTTGGTTGCCAATATCCTATCTGCACCCTACAATGCGCTACTCATTGCGCACGAAAAGATGGGGACATTTTCGATAATCGCCATAGCCGACAATTTATTAAAGTTGGCGATTGTCATAGCTCTGCCCCACTTAGGTTCGGATCGTTTGATTGCATATGCCGTGACGTTGGCTCTCGCGTCGCTTAGCATACGCGTAGTCTATCAAGCCTATTGCTGGTGGCAATTTGCCGAGAGCCGCTTTAGGCGCTACTGGGACTCGACGTTGGCACGTGCTCTGATCGCCTACTCGGGATACAACATGATTGGACTGGTGGCGATAATTACACGCAACCACGGAGTCAACATCATCACAAATATCTTCTTCGGCACAGCAATCAACGCAGCGCGAGCTATTGCCACCCAAACGGGGGTTGTGCTCAGCTCTCTGGTCAACAACTTGTATATGTCGTCGCGACCTCAAATCACCAAATATTTTGCGAGAGGCGAGAGCGAAGAGATGTGGGGGCTATTATACCTTAGTGCCAAGGCATCGTACTATCTGCTAATGATGGTCTCGGTGCCGCTGTTTATCGAGATTGAGTATGTTTTGGGACTTTGGTTGGGCGACTACCCCGCTCTTGTGCCAATATTCATTCGGCTAACAATCGTCGTGTTGTTGATCGAGACTACCACCAATCAACTATTCGCGGTGTTGCAGGCGGCCAATAAAATCAAAGGGGTGCAGCTGACATCGTCTCTGATCTTGTTGCTTAATCTACCTGTGAGCTATATGGTTTTTGTGGGTGGAGGTGATGAAATATCTCCATTTTATGTCTCGATTCTCATTTCAATTTTGTATATTGCATCGATTATATATGTGGCAAAACGAGATGTTAGGCTAGATATTGGAGAGTATCTGCGCATGATTGCTACGATGGTGGCCATCACAGTTGTTGTTTATGGTGCATTGTTGTGCATTCGAGAGGTTATGGCTAGTGGGTTTGTGAGGTTGGTGACGATATGTGCAACGTCGGTTGTAGTGAGCGCAGCGATGATCTGGATAATGGCGATGAGTAGAACAGAGCGTGAATTAGTGAAAAGGCGAATTAGTAAAAAATTAGAGTAAAGAGATAGATCATGAAGGTGCCAAAAATTATTGCAGAGATAGGTTGCAACCACAAGGGCGATATGGCGATAGCCAAGGAGCTAATTATGACTGCCGCAATGTATTGCAAAGTCGATGTGGTTAAGTTCCAAAAACGTAACAACCATGAGCTGTTGGGCGAGGAGGGGTTCAACGCCCCACACCCCAATCCATCGAACTCCTACGGAGAGACGTATGGTGCACATCGCGAATATTTGGAGTTTGATGTGGAGCAACATCGACAACTTCAGGCGTGGTGCGTGGAGTATGGCGTGGAGTACTCCACGTCGGTGTGGGATCTAACATCGGCTCGAGAGATTGTGTCGTTGCAGCCATCGTTGATTAAAGTTCCATCGGCATGCAACCTCAACCGAGAGATGCTTGAGTATCTGTGTGACAACTACAAGGGGGAGATTCACCTATCGTTTGGCATGACCACCAAAGAGGAGGAGCAGCAGATAGTAGAGCTATTTGAAGCGAAGGGGCGCAATATGGATCTAGTCATCTATGGCTGTACGTCGGGCTACCCCGTGCCGTTTGAGGATGTCTGCCTTTTGGAGATCACGCGTCTGCGCGAGAGCTACGAGGTACGAGTCAAGGCGATCGGATTCTCGGGACACCACTTGGGAATTGCAGTCGATTCGGCAGCCGTAGCATTAGGTGCAGAGTGGATCGAGCGTCACTATACGTTGGATCGCACATGGAAGGGGACGGACCATGCAGCGTCGTTGGAGCCTGATGGATTGCGTAAATTGGCACGCGACTGTCGCGCTATAGCACGCGCATTGAGCTACAAGCAGAAGGATATATTGGATATAGAGGCGGTGCAGAGAGATAAACTAAAAAGAGGACAGGTGAAATGGTAGTAGCATTTATCCCCGTGCGCGGCGGCAGCAAATCTATTCCGCTCAAGAACATAAAACCGTTTTACGGCAAGCCATTGGTCTGTTGGACAATCGAGGCGTTGGAGCGATGTGCGACAGTAGACCGTGTGGTTATTGCCACCGACTCTATGCAGATCGAAGCGGTGGTCGCAGGTGAAGGGTACTCCAAGACGGAGGTATACCGACGATTGAGCGATAATGCATGCGACACATCGTCGACGGAGAGTGTGATGTTGGAGTATTTGGAGAGAGTGTCGTTGGATCCTCGTGACACATTTGTGTTGGTGCAGGCGACATCGCCCTTGACTCAGGAGCGAGACTTCACGGAGGCTTTGGAGATATATTCGCAGGGCACATACGATTCGATGTTGACGTGCGTTCGCTCGCGTCGATTCTTCTGGAGCGCCGATGGAACCTCTAAAAATTATGATTATCGAGCACGACCTCGTCGTCAAGATTTCGAGGGTGAGTTGATGGAGAATGGAGCATTCTACATCAATAGCGTAGCGGGGATCGTGGAGTCGAGCAATAGACTCTCGGGGCGTATTGGCATCTACGAAATGGCTGAGTATACGGCCATCGAAATCGACGAGCCAGATGATTGGCAGATGCTAGAGGGGCTTATGTATAGACATGTGTTGCGTCGACAGGAGATGAACTTCGAGATGAAAAAGATACGACTGGTATTGAGCGATGTCGACGGAGTGTTGACCGATGCAGGGATGTATTATAGCGAAAATGGCGTGGAGTTGAAAAAGTTTAACACCCACGACGGTATGGGCTTCAACCTGCTGCAACAGGCTGGGTTGAAGGTTGGCATCGTCACATCGGAGCAGACTCAGATGGTCGAGAATCGCGCAAAGAAACTCAAACTAGATTATCTATATCAAGGCAAACGCGACGGTGGTAAATTGGCTGCGGCCAAGGAGATATGTTCGCAGATGGGTATCTCGCTCGATGAGGTTGCCTATATTGGAGATGATGTAAATTGCTACGAGCTGCTCTCGGCCGTGGGCTATGCGGCGTGTCCTGCCGATGCTCTGCCCAAGATCAAATCTATTGCAGGTATAGATATACTTCGGAGCAAGGGGGGCGAGGGGGCTTTTCGCGAACTAGCCGAGAAGATACTTTGTGCCAATGGATAGAGTTGTTATCATAGGTCACGAACCACTCATTATTCAGACCGAGCGTAATTTCATGATTGCGCAGCTCATTGAACGCGGTTATGAGTTGGAGTATTGGGATGTGTCGCAATATGTTGCAGGAGGCGTTGTGATGGATAGTGAGTTGAAGCGCGACTTTGTCGAGAAGATGACAAGCAATGCTCAGGTAGAGAGTGCACTAAAGAGAACAGCTATCGAGCGCACGATATTCGTTGTAGAGCTGAGAGAGTGTTGGGAGAATCGCAAACTCTTTGAGATGTTGGCAGCATACAACTGCTATATGATAAGCCTCAACACCTATGCCAATGTGTTGCCGATGGGTGTTGCCGATAGATTAAAGACATTCGTTTGCCACCCCATACGCACCATCGGCATACGCGTTGGGATATGGATCTATGGGTGGTACAAACGCAGGAGAGGCTACACGACTTTTCGCGACGCTTTCTCGTCGTCGGCCATTGGGGCGGGGGTGACTAGACGTATCAACCACCCTGATTATGAGCGATTCCGCGACATGACAAAGGGTGAGAGAGCGGAGAGCGAACCATATATTCTCTTTGTGGATAACTACTTCCCCGAACACCCCGATATTCAATATCGTTTGAAGTGCCGCAATTTGGATGGTGATCGGTATCGACGCTCGTTGGTTCGCTACTTCGAAATATTGGAGGCGGAGCATCGGATGGCGGTAAAGATTGCGGCACACCCCAAGGCTCGATATACGAGTGAGAGTTTTGGCGGACGCGAGATAGTGCAGTACAGGAGCGAGGAGATGGTGAGCTACGCCTCGGCAGTAATTATGCATACGAGCAATGCGGTGTCGTTTGCTCTATTGGCCAACAAACCACTACAGATCATCACAAACGAGGAGTATGACAAGTGTCAATATTTGCGTTTGATGATGAGTCGAATAGCGGATAAATTGGGTTGCGAGATCTGCGATATAGATCGAGTCGAGATGGGAGATAGAACTCGGATAGAACCAGTCGACAAGGCGATTCGAGAGAGCTATATCTACGACTATCTCACAGACTCATCAATTGAGAAGATGTCGAACATAGATATTTTGACCGAGTATATTAACAACGCAAGATGATGAAATTGTCGATTATAATTCCACTATACAATGCCGAGCGATATATCGAGCGCTGCCTGCGGTCGTGTGTCGATCAAGATCTCGACGCTTCGGAGTATGAGATTATAGTTGTGAACGATGGCACCCCCGACAACTCGATGGAGATCGTAGAGCGATTGGCCGCCGAGGCTATCAACATTCGCATTTTCGAACAAGAGAATTCGGGACCAGGGGCGGCTCGCAACTGCGGCATAGATCATGCGAAGGGGAAGTATGTCTGGTTTGTCGACTCGGATGATTGGATCGAGAGTGAGTGTTTAGAGGAGCTTACGCGACGATTGAGCGATGAGGATCTCGATGCATTGATCATATTGGCGAGTGTGAATGATGATTCACGACGCAGCGATAAACCGCTATTCGATCTATCGGCATTGGGGAATAAAGTGTATAGCGGACGCAAGATTGTCTATCGGATGGCCGTATGCCTCTACCCTCAGGTAACGATCTATCGACGCAGTGTGTTGGTGGATAATGAGGTGCGATTTATGCCCAAGATTTATCACGAAGACAATGAGTTTATTCCACGCGCCTACTACCATCTGGAGCGAGTGAGCGTGTGGCATCGAGAGATCTACAACTTATATATGAGTCCCATGTCGATCACTCGCACGATCAACCCCAAACGGTCGTATGACCTTTTGACGGTGAGTCGCAGTTTGGCAATATTTGCAAATAAGGTGGAAAAATCGTACCTTAGACACCTGTATAAGTGTATTGCGATAAGTTTGAACACAAGTATGTTGTGCGCAACAGAGTATGATGACGAGCAGCGCAGAGAATTTAGTAGCGTATTGAAGCATAATAAGATATTATTCAGCTACTTTTTTCTATCTGGACGAATTGTATTTATGGTCGAAGGGGTGCTGTTTTCGCTCTTTCCTGGGTACGCACTAAAGATATATGAGGTATTTAATAGATTGATATACAAACACAAAGCATAAGTAATAAGCGACACCAAAGAATGTTACCACCGATACTCAATAAGATATTTATATATCGCAAAAAGCTGATTCAACCCTACATCGACAAGTTGTTGGGCTTGACCACTGTGTTGAGCTACATCATGTCGATGTTGTTGATCGTTACGCTCATCTTCGAGAATGGATTTGTGGTGACGCAAGAGGATCTGTTTATCATAAGTCGTATATATAGCTATACGTGGATTACCTTCTTGGTCAATGCTATATTGCACCTCACGCTCGACTTTCAGGAGAGTCGAAAGGAGTATGGCAAGATGGCATGGGTTATGACTGCCCTACTATTTTTGACACTAATCCCAGTGGTCGTTGCCGCACCTGCGCAAGATGGGGTGTTGAGTGTTGTATGGCATGTACTGCACAATAAGTTGTATCTGGTCTCAGTATTGGCACTTCTGTCGTTGATGCAGATCTCCAACGGAGTTGTGTTGATGTTGGGCAAGCGTATCAAGCCGTCGTTTATCTTTGCCATCTCGTTCTTGGTTATCATCTTTGTTGGGGCTGGCTTGTTGATGTTGCCGCGTGCTACATACGAGAGTATTTCGTTTGTCGATGCACTGTTTACATCGACTAGCGCTACGTGTGTAACGGGACTTACGACTGTCGATGTGGCTAGTACATTTACCCCGATGGGGCTATTTTTTATCATGGTTCTAATTCAAGTTGGAGGATTGGGAGTAATGACACTAACGAGCTTCTTTGCGGTCTTTTTCATGGGTAACGCCTCGATATATAACCAGACTATGATGTGCGATATGGTGAGTTCCAAATCTTTGAATTCGCTCTTTTCGACCCTTATCTATATCTTCGGATTTACGATCATGATTGAGTTGATTGGCGCAGGCATACTATTTGTCAATATTCACGACACGTTGGGGATGACGCTCAACGAGGAGATCGCCTTCGCGGTGTTCCACTCCATTTCGGCCTTTTGTAACGCTGGATTCTCTACACTGCCTAACAATCTAGGTAATGAGATGCTGTTGGGCGGAGGACACAACATGCTCTATTTCACCATCTCGGTGTTGGTTATTTTAGGCGGTATCGGCTTCCCGATCTTAGTGAACCTTTATGACTCGCTCAAATATCGGCTGTCTAGATTTAGAGAGCGCTACATATTACGCACCAAACGCGTGGGGCGACAGGTGCATCTATACGATATAAATACGCGGATAGCAATTATCATGACCGTTGTACTATTGGTCGTGGGCACCATCGTTATTGGCGCTATAGAGTGGAATGGTGCATTTGCAGGTATGCCGATATTGGATAGAGTGACCCAATCATTCTTTACAGCTACGTGTCCACGAACGGCAGGATTTGCAAGTGTCAGCATGACATCGTTTAGTGTGCAGACGCTACTTCTGATGATCTTGTTGATGGTGATCGGAGGAGGCACGCAATCTACGGCTGGAGGTCTCAAGGTCAATGTGTTTGCGGTGATACTGCTCAATTTGCGAGCTATCATCTTTGGATTGGATCGCGTGACAGTCTTTAATCGAGAGTTGTCGCAGGACTCTATTCGTCGCTCCAACAGCACGTTGGTTCTCTATCTAATATTTGTCTTTGTTGCGTTATATACGCTGACGATACTAGAGCCTGAGGCATCGCTGATGGCGTTGATATTCGAGACCATCTCGGCATTGAGCACGGTGGGATCGTCGCTCGATTTGACCCCTATGTTGGGCACAGCTAGTAAGTTTATAATCATCGCACTGATGTTTATCGGACGTATCGGAGTATTGACGCTCATGGCGAGCATCGTGCGCCAGAGCAGAGTTCAGAAGTGTAAGTATCCAAGTGGAAATATAATAATCAACTAAGTTATGAAGTATATAATAATTGGGTTAGGCAACTACGGCAGCGCTCTAGCCGAGGAGCTAACAATGTTGGGACACGAGATAATCGGAGTCGACGAGAGCACGAGCAAGGTGGATAGTATAAAGGATAAAATCTCCACATCGTTTGTGCTCGATGCCACCGATGAGCAGGCGTTGTCGATACTCCCTCTTAAGAGTGTTGATGTGGTTATTGTCTCTATTGGTGAGGCTTTTGGAGCATCGATCAAGGTGGTTGCACTATTGAAGAAGAGTGGTGTTAAACATATCTATGCACGCGCTGTGGATGAGGTTCATCGCACGGTTTTGGAGGCTTTTGAATTGGACAATATTCTCTTTCCCGAGCGAGATGCAGCACGCAACTTAGTGCAACTTCTCGATCTACGTGTTAATGTCGAGTCATTCCAAGTCGACAAGGAGTACTATATCGTAAAGTTCAAGATCCCAGCATCGTTCGTCGGATATTTGATCAAGGATACCGCCATCGAGAAGCAATTTAATCTGAGAATTATATCACTTCTCAAGGGGCGACGAACCAACAATAGTCTGGGAATATCAATAATGGACAAATCTGTTGTAAATGAGATTGCAGCGGATTATCGTTTGGAGGAGAATGATCACCTTGTCTGCTATGGTCGCTACAAAGATTTCAACTCATTTTGGAAGGCTATTTCGTAAAATTAAACTACTACTAATAAATAACATCATGAAGAAGCTAACATCTATTTTAATGCTATTGACGGCAATAGTTATCACATCGTGCGAGAGTGGTGATGATCCGACATACCTAAATGTCTCGTCGATCGAGATTTCGGGCGAACCTACGCTCACCATATCGGTAGGCGAGCAGAAGCAACTTAGCGTATCGTTCGCCCCCTCGGAGGATGTCGATTTAGAGGTCATCTGGAGCGTTGTTGAACAGAGTTCAGATAATGTTATCACATTGAGTGCCGATGGATTGATCACGGCCAACAAGGTGGGAAGTGCCACTATCTCGGCCACGCTCGAACAGGATGAACTCATCTTCACTACGTGTGATGTGAATGTCATCTACACCCTGAGCAACTATAGTCAGACGATGGCTTTGGCGGAGTTCTCGGCCGAGAAGTATCCATACTATGATAGCGAGTGGATCATCAGCGACACCACCGCCTCGGCATCTGATTACGCAGGATTGCGCGAGGCATTGACGATGGTGACTATGGTTTATGGTGATGAGATATCGCTCAAATTCCCCAACCTAACATCATTTGCTGCAGGTGCGCTGTGTAGCAACGTATCACTCGACGAGTTGACAGAGTCGGAGATAGAGTGCAGCGATTCGGAGTTTGTGTTGGCGAGCCTCTCGGCACCAAATGTTGTGAGCGTGGGTAAGTGTGCATTTACCAATAGTCAGATCACAACGATTAACCTACCGAGTGTTGAGACAATCAAGAGCTATGCATTTATGAATTGCCAGATCGAGTCAATCAATATCTCAAATGTAATAGATATTGAGGAGTCGGCACTATCATTGAATAACTTCTCAGAGATTTCGCTCGATTATCTAATGACACTTGGCGACTACGCACTTGCTTACCAGAGCCTAGAGTCTCTGTCGTTACCGATATGTGTTAACATTGGCGACTACGCCATATATAAAAATGAGTCATTGAGATCGCTCTCTACCCCATCGGCTGTGACGATTGGCAATTATGCCTTTGCGATGTGTAATATGCTCACCGAAATATCGTTGCCCAATGCTGTTACAGTTGGCAAATTTGCCTTTTCGAACTGCTCTTCGGCAACCTCGATCTCTATCTCTCGAGCGCAGAACATCGGTGTAGCAGTGTTGTTCGGGTGCTATGAACTTAATACCCTATCGGTTAATAGCAACTACTATAAAGTTGAGAACAAGGTGTTGTACAATGCCGATATGACCTCTATCCACTCGTCATTCCTCAACAACTTCGATGGCTCGTCGTCAACCACATTCTTCGCTCCATCGACTGTCAAAGAGGTTGGATCGTATGCGTTCTACGGTGATGGCACATCGAAGATCTATTTTACAAATGTGGAGACGATTGGCAGCTATGCATTCTACTGCGCACATATTGAATCGATATATAGTGGCAGCAAAGTGAACTCGATTGGCAACTATGCATTTGAGTATTGCACACAGCTCGGCAGTGCGAGCTTCTCTAGTGCTGCGACAATTGGAAATGGTGCGTTTAGCAACTGCTGGGAGCTATCGTCGGTGAGCATACCATCGGCCGAGGTTATTGGAGAGAGTGTGTTTGAGAGCACAGATGCACTCGAGGAGTTAACCATCGCCACCCAATCTATACTTACCAAGATCGGAGAGTTTGGCGGTACGGCAGAGAACATCGATTTGACCATCGGTCAAACAGGCTACTTCAATGCGACGACCAAGAGTTTGACCATCGGTGATGTCACATGGGGTCCATTCAGAAGCTATGTAATTGAATAATTAAAAGATCAAATAACTAACAAAATCATTTATGAAGAGAGGAAATCTAAGTAACTGTGTAAAATCGTTTACACTTCTAACAGCAGCCCTTGCGATGTGCGCTTCGGTGTCGGCCGTGAATGTCAAGGGGCCAACCAAAGCATTGACAGTCGATGTCGCAACACAGGGTGACACCCTATTTTATGAGTTTGCAAGGGGTAAAAAGGCGTTGATAACCCAATCGCCAATGGTTGTCAACATCAACAATGAGTATGTAAAGTGGCAGATCGTGTCGGATGAAAAGAGCAGTGTCAACGATAAATTTGATATGCTCACTGGCGAGAGTTCGACCGTAGAGCTTAAGTATACTCAGAACAGTATGATCCTAAAGGGTGTGACCTCAAAGGGAGAGAGCGTCGATGGAGAGTTGATCGTTCGAGTATATGATCGAGCAATGGCCTATCGCTTTATTGTCGACCTAGACAAAGAGTCATCGATTCGCGAGAATAGCGCATATTGCGTCCCTAGCACCAATGGTAAATACTTCGCAACGAATGGCGAGAATCCTCCAGCAGGGCCTCTATCGGCAGCCGATATTGCCAAAGCACGCACTGCACCAATTCTCTACATGGCCGATGACTATGTGTTGGGACTCCACGAGGCGGATCTGCACAACTATCCACAATTGATGGTCAAGGGTGACAAGAGTGGCAAATTTATCTCAATCGCTACGGGCAATGCAACGCGCAGTGGTCGCGTAGAACTCCCATGGCGAGTGATCTTCGAGGGTGATGAGATTTCCGATCTTCACAACAGCAAGAGTGTCTATTTGAGCCTTTCGCAGGAGGCAGATGGTGACTTCAGCTGGGTGAAACCAGGTCGTTCGACATGGGATTGGCGCGTGAAGGGTACAACCTTCAATGGTGTGAAGTATGATATGACCACCAATAGCTTGAAGCGCTACATCGACTTCTGTGCAAAGAACAACGTGGAGTACTTCCTAATCGACGATGAGTGGTATCCTAACGCTACCCCACTCGTACCCGTTAAGGGACTCGACCTAAAGGAGGTTATCCGCTATGGTCTCGACAAGGGTGTGGGAACACTTGTGTACTACGATCTAAAGTATATGGGCTATACCGAGGATGGCAAAGAGATCGACTTCGACGAGGTGGTACGCACACTTGCATCGTGGGGTGCAAAGGGTATTAAATATGGCTTCTTGGGTTCGCAGGGAACAAAATATAATGCACAGCAAAAGGTTGTTAAGAGCGTGGATGTTGTAGCGACAGCCGCAAAACACAAGTTGATCGTATTCTTCCACGATGGCCCAGTTCCATTTGGAGGTTTGGAGCGTCAATATCCAAACTATATCTCGCGCGAGTTCTGCCACGCTCAGATGGATAGCCGTCGTTCGTTCTCGCCCGATGGCTTTGTAAAGATGGCGTGCGTCAACCTATTGGCTGGCCCAATGGATCAGACAAATGGCACCTATGCCTTGAATACTATTGCCGAGCGATCAAAGGGTCCTCGCAACGAGTATAACTCAACTGTATCGTCGGAGACTGCGCGCTTCCTAATTACACACACAGGAAATATGTCGATCCTACTCGATGCACCAGAGGCATATGAGCAGAAGAGCGACCTATTTAACTTCATTAGCAGAATGCCATCTCGTTGGGACGAGGTTAAATATCTTGAGATGGACTACAACCACCTAATCTCGGTTGCACGTCGCAATGGCAGCGAGTGGTTTGTGGGAACCGTATTCAACGAGAAGGGCGGAGACCACTCAATCAAACTCGACTTCATCGAGAAGGGTAAGAAGTATAAGGCTACAATCTATAGCGATGCCAAGGATACGAACTACAAGAACAATAAGGAGAGCTATGTAGTTAGCTCCAAAGAGGTGGTTTTTGGCGAGACTATCACCACAACAGTTGTTGATGGCGGTGGATACTCAATCCTACTCGAGCAGCTGTAATATACCTCGCAAATAGCTCTCAGCAATGATGAGCTGTTTGGAATCTTGGGAGTCCGATAAATTTTATTCATCGGACTCCTTTTTTGTTGGGCGCTTACGCGCCACTGCCATGCGCGTGATCGCTTACGCCAACTGCCACTCGCGGGCAGCGGCGGTGTGCTCGCCGCAGAGCTTACTTTCTACCATCTCGCACCCTATCTCTTAAACTTCGTTGTAAGCATTGTAAAGCATAGGCTCAATAACCAAATGAGAGAGATTGTGGTACAAAAAAGAGGACTATCCAATCGGATAGCCCTCAAATAAACTCTATGACTCGATACTAGTCCTGGAACTTAGCAGCCAAAAATTCGCGGTTCAAACGTGCAATATGCGAGATCGAGATCTGCTTTGGACACTCAGCCTCACAAGCACCTGTGTTCGTACAGTTACCAAATCCCAACTCATCCATCTTTGCAACCATCGCCTTAGCACGACGAGCACCCTCGACACGTCCCTGAGGCAACTTCGCCAACGAACTAACACGTGCTGCAACAAACAACATCGCAGAACCATTCTTACATGTCGCTGCACAAGCTGCACAACCTACACATGCTGCTGCATCCATACTCTCCTCAGCATCGGCCTGAGAGATTGGAATTGCATTACCATCGGGTACCGAATTGGTACGAACCGACACGTAACCACCAGCCTGCAAGATCTCGTCGTAAGCATAGCGGTTAACAACCAAATCCTTAATCACAGGGAATGCTCGTGAACGCCATGGCTCAACAGTGATTGTCTGACCATCCTTGAACTTACGCATATAGATCTGACAAGTTGTAACACCACCCTCGGGACCATGTGCATGTCCGTCGATGTGCAACGAGCACATACCGCAGATACCCTCACGACAGTCGTGGTCAAATGCGATTGGCTCCTCGCCCTTATGGTTCAACTCATTGTTGAGAATATCCAACATCTCAAGAAATGATGTGTCGGCCGAAATATCCTTAATTGGATACTCCACAAACTGACCTTTGCTTTTTGCGTCCTTTTGACGCCATATTTTAATTGTAAAATTCATCGTATTGAAAAATTAAAATGTATAACGCCCGTTAATTAGTCTTTGTAGTTACGTTGAGCTGGCTTAACAAACTCGTAGTTCAACATCTCCTTGTGAAGCTCTGGCGCTTGATCCGCCCCCTTGTACTCCCAAACAGCTGCATATACAAACTCTTCGTCGTTACGCTTAGCCTCTCCCTCCTCGGTCTGGTGCTCCGAACGGAAGTGACCTCCACATGACTCCTCGCGGTTCAAACCGTCGCGTGCCATCAACTCGCCCAACTCCAAGTAGTCAACCAATCGCAATGCCTTCTCCAAATCCTGATTGAAGCCCTTAACCTCGCCTGCAACCTTGACATCTGCCCAGAACTCCTTGCGCAAAGCCTGAATCTGCTCAATCGCCGCAGTCAATGACTCTTTGGTACGTGCCATTCCGACATTCTCCCACATGATGTGTCCCAACTTCTTGTGGATATCATCTACGGTCTGCTTACCCTTGATTGAGAACAACTTCTCGATCTTAGCCTTAACCGCAGCCTCAGCCTCGTCGAACGCCGCTGTATCGGTCTTAACCTTTGGCGCTTGGATCTTCTTAGCCAAGAAATCACCAATCGTATATGGCAATACGAAGTATCCATCAGCCAACCCCTGCATCAAAGCAGAGGCTCCCAAACGGTTTGCTCCGTGATCCGAGAAGTTTGCCTCTCCAATAGAGTACAAACCTGGGATCGAAGTCATCAAGTTGTAATCAACCCATGTTCCACCCATTGTATAGTGAACCGCTGGGAAGATCATCATTGGCTCCTCGTATGGATCGGTATCCTTGATCTCCTCATACATATCAAACAAGTTACCATAACGCTGCTTGATAACCTCCTTACCCAAACGCTCGATAGATGACTTGAAGTCCAAGAATACAGCCAATCCTGTACCATTCACTCCATAACCAGCATCACAACGCTCCTTAGCTGCACGCGATGCAACATCACGTGGCACAAGGTTACCAAACGCAGGATAGCGACGCTCCAAATAGTAATCACGATCCTCCTCGGCAATCTGCGAAGCCTTCAATGTACCAGCGCGCAACGCTGCAACATCCTCCAACTTCTTAGGAACCCAGATACGACCATCATTACGCAACGACTCCGACATCAAAGTCAACTTCGACTGCTGTGTTCCATTGACTGGAATACATGTTGGGTGGATCTGTGTGAAACATGGGTTAGCGATACCTGCTCCCTTACGGTAGCACTGGAACGCCACCGAACCATTTGAGTTCATCGCATTTGTCGACAAGAAGAATACGTTACCGTAACCTCCCGTAGCCATTACAACTGCGTGAGCACCATAGCGCTCGATCTCACCCGTAACCAAATCACGTGCGATGATACCGCGTGCCTCACCATCCTCAATAACCAAATCCAACATCTCGTGACGTGGATAGCTCTTGACAGTTCCTGCAGCGATCTCCTTATTCAATACTGAGTATGCACCCAACAACAACTGCTGACCTGTCTGACCACGTGCATAGAAGGTACGCGACACCTGCGCACCACCAAACGAACGGTTGTCCAACAATCCACCGTACTCGCGTGCAAAAGGTACTCCCTGTGCCACACACTGATCAATAATCAAGTTCGACACCTCGGCCAAACGATATACGTTTGCCTCGCGTGCACGGTAGTCACCGCCCTTGATTGTATCATAGAATAGACGATATACTGAGTCATTGTCATTACGATAGTTCTTCGCTGCGTTGATACCGCCCTGTGCTGCGATAGAGTGCGCACGACGTGGTGAATCCGAGATACAGAAGATCTTGACGTTGTAGCCAAGCTCACCCAACGATGCAGCTGCCGAAGCGCCACCCAAACCTGTTCCGATTACGATAATATCTAGCTTACGCTTATTTGCGGGGCTAACTACTTTGATCGCTGCTTTGTGGTTGCTCCATTTTTGAGACAACTCACCAGCAGGAATTTTAGAATCCAAATTTAATGCCATCTTGGTACTATTTTTTTATGTTCTACTTCTAAATAATATTGCTACTACAAGCCTCTAGCAGCAAGCGCCACAAACCAATGAACGCACGAAAAATACAACTACTACCGATGCGAAGCCCAAGAATACAAGGGTTGCAACCGCGTTAGCGATGCACTTCAAACGTGGATACCAAGTGTCGTTGGCAAAACCAACGCTCTGGAACATCGACCATACACCATGTGTAAGGTGGAACCAGATAGCGGCAAACCATACTAGATAGGCTGCAACAAAATACCACTGTGTGAATGTGTAGCGCATAATCGAAGCACCATCGTGTGGCGACACCATAACACCGCCAACCATCGCTTCGTGGCCACCCATGATCTCGACTAGCTGCATCTTAGCCCAGAAGTTACACAAATGCAACAAGAGACCTGCTACGATGACATAGCCCAAAACCAACATGTTCTTTGAAGCCCATGCCACACCCTTCTCTTGAGTTGTGATTGCATAACGCTGTGTTCCGCGTGCTGCATAGTTGTTGACCGTCAACACGATAGCATAAGCGATATGCAACGCGATACAACCTGCCAATACAGCTGTTGCTACCAACGCATACCAGTTAGCTCCCAGAAACTCACAAATCATGTTGTAAGCATCGCCGCTAAAGATCGCCACCAAATTCATAGACATATGAAACAAGATGAAGAGAATGAGGATACATCCCGACAAACTCATCACAAGCTTCTTGCCTAACGAAGAATTGATTAAGAAAGAGTTCATAATTTTTTTGATTTTGTTTTGATAAATATATAATTGTTTATATTTGCACACAAAGGTAACAATTGTCGCTCAAATAACAATAATTTTTAAGAATTTATTTAACCAAAAACCTCATTAAATTGAACAAACAGCCCATTCGCAACATTATTTGTCAAAAAAATAGAGAAATATCTTCAGTCAGACGAGCCGAGGCCGAGCGCAAAATAGCCTCGCAGATTGAGCAACTCGACACATTTTCAGCCGCCCACACCGTAGCGCTGTTTGTCGCCATGGCCGACGAGGTATCGACAATGGCCTCCATCGAGCGGTGGTATACCATGGGCAAGCAGCTGGCACTGCCCGTGATCGAGGGCGAGTCGATGCAGTTCTACGCCTATCGCCCCGATGCTCTGATATGTGGAAAATATGGTATCTATGCCCCCGATCCTCTATGTTGCGACCCAATTGAAGCCTCACAGATCGAGTTAATGATTCTACCTGGAGTATCGTTCACGCTCACGGGCGAGCGACTAGGTCGTGGTGGAGGATTCTACGATCGATATCTCGCCTCACCAGATTTTCGAGCCGCAACCATCGGCATCTGCTACGCCCACCAAATCGTATCGGATCTACCCACCGACCCTCACGACATCGGTGTGCAGCGAGTGATAGTTGGATGAAAGAAGGTATGAGATCCAAAATGATCTCATACTTTTTTTCATATTGCTCGTTGGTGATGTCGGCTCTTCGTGCCGAAGCCCTCCTAGGCAACTTTTTTCAAAAAGTCGCTTTTAGAAGTGTCGGGCTTTGCTTACGCAAACTGTCTCCGACGGGCAGGGATTGCACCCTCGCAGGTGCTTGAGATACTTCGTATCTCTCTTTCTCTTTAGCTAGTAACGATAGTGGTCGGGCTTGTAAGGGCCTTCGGGCTTAACACCGATGTACGATGCCTGATCCTCGGTCAACACCGTCAACTCGACACCCAAGCTCGCCAAGTGCAGACGCGCAACCTCCTCGTCCAACTCCTTGCTCAAACGGTAGACACCCACTGACAAATCCTTCTGCCACAACTCAATCTGCGCCAAACACTGGTTGGTAAACGAGTTACTCATCACAAACGATGGGTGACCCGTAGCACAGCCCAAGTTGACCAAACGTCCCTCGGCCAAGACAAAGATCGAATGTCCATCCTCGAATGTATACTTATCCACCTGTGGCTTGATCGTCAACTTACGTGCACTCGACTCATCCAAACGCGACATCTGGATCTCGTTATCGAAGTGACCAATATTACAGATAATCGCCTGATCGCGCATCTGCTCCATCTGCTCCAGTGTGATGATGTCGCGGTTTCCTGTACACGTAACATAGATATTTCCCTCGGTCAATGCGCTATCCAAACTCTTCACCTCGAATCCCTCCATGGCAGCCTGCAATGCACAAATTGGGTCGATCTCGGTCACAATAACGCGTGCGCCATACGAACGCAAAGAGGCAGCACAACCCTTACCTACATCGCCATAACCACACACAACAGCCACCTTTCCAGCGATCATTACATCCGTAGCACGTTTGATTCCATCAGCCAACGACTCACGACAGCCATACAAATTATCGAACTTCGACTTAGTGCACGAGTCATTGACATTGATCGCAGGGATCAACAACTCACCCGACTGCTCCATCTGATACAAGCGGTGAACACCAGTTGTAGTCTCCTCGCTCACACCCTTCCAATCCTTCACCGTGCGCGTCCACTTCTGCGCATCCTCGGCCAACACCGTACGCAATGTCTGCAAGATAACTGCCTCCTCGTGAGACGATGGTTCGTAGTCGAGGGTCGAAGCATCGCCCTCTGCCGCATAACCCTTGTGGATCAATAACGTGGCATCACCTCCATCGTCGACAATCAAATTTGGCCCCAATCCACCTGGGTAGCTCAATGCCATCGCCGTGCACCACCAATACTCCTCCAGACTCTCGCCCTTCCATGCAAAGACAGGCACTCCCGTCGCAGCGATTGCCGCAGCGGCATGATCCTGAGTCGAGAAGATATTGCACGAACACCATCTAACATCTGCTCCCAACTCCACCAATGTCTCGATCAACACCGCAGTCTGGATAGTCATGTGCAACGATCCCATAACGCGCACACCCTTCAAAGGCTTCTGCGCACCATACTTCGCACGCACAGCCATCAATCCTGGCATCTCGTGCTCCGAAACCTCAATCTCCTTGCGACCCCAATCTGCAAGGTCGATATCTGCTACCTTATAAGGTATTGACAAATCTAAATACATACGTCTATTTTTATTTATTTAAGTTACATAATTACATCAAAACCATCTCTCTCACTCTCGAAATATCGCTCAAGACCTGCGTCTGCAGAGCCTCGACACTCTCAAAGCGCTGCTCCGAACGCATAAGTTCACACAGCTCGACTCGAATATGTTCTCCATAAATATCTCGATCAAAATCCAATATATAGCTCTCTACATGGCGCTCGCCACCCCCAACCGTCGGATTTGAACCCACGTTGGTAACACCCCAATAGAGCCGACCATCGACCTCGACGCGCGAACGGTAGACACCACTCTCAATATCCAACGTCTGATCCAACGCTATATTTGCCGTCGGAAAACCCAACGTGCGACCCAAACGTCGACCTCTAACTACAATACCCTCCAAAACCATCGCTACAACTGATTTGTCATGCGTCGAATCAACGCATAACGCGAAAAGAACTCCTTGGCCAACACCCTCAACACCGTATACGACGGGATCGCCAACAACATACCCACGATTCCTGCAACGTAACCAGCCATCAAAATAACGATAAAGATCTCCAACGGATGAGCCTTGACGCGTTGTGAATAGAGAAGCGGCTGCAACACAAAATCATCGACACCCTTGATCACCATAATTGTCCCCAAAATTGTCACAATCGTGTAGACAATACCCATCGACTCAATAGGTGTTATAACCCCCAAACACAAACAGAAACAGCTACCCATAAATGGCCCTGCATATGGCACAACATTCAACAACCCCATCACAACACCCATAAACAGCGCGTCACGATAAGGCATCCCAAAACAGATCAAAACCAAACCTATCGACGTGGCAATTATAGCGCTCTCGCACAACAGCCCGACAAAGTAGCGCGACAAAAGATACGAGATCGAATTCAACGCTCGCGAAACATTATTCTTATAACGAGATGGGAACAGAGATGCCACCATCGACTCAAACAACTCATCCTCCTTCAAAAAGAAGAAGGTGATAAACGAAATCGAGAAAAATGCTATCACCGACGTTGCAACGACACTCACGAACGATGTCAGCGCACTATTTATCATATCGAAATTGGTCACATCATCGACCCACTTGATCAACGATTTATCGATTGCAAAGTCCTGTTCGGGCAACGACAATCGGTTCTGGACGTAGTGTTGAATATTTAGTATCGGCTCTTCGATCGTGTTGATCACAGCTACAAAATCCAAATTCGTGATCTGGTACAACTTTGCAAAGACCAATGGAACAACCACCGAAAAGAAGACCCCAAAGAGCGCCCATATAACAAAGAGAGTCAACGTCGCCGAGACCCAATCGGGCAACATCTCTCCGCGAATACGCATACGCCCAAACTGCTTCTCCATGGGGCGAAACATAATCGCCAAGACGGCCGACACCAATATATATACGACAACCTCCGAGAAGTACCACATCAAACAGAGCACTACCCCAACAACAAATGCCCCTGCAAGGAATTTCAAAACCCCTTGAAGTGTCACTCGATTATCTGTCGATGTCTCACTGCTCATAACCCAACAATCTATTTACGTTTCAACCGCGCTATTGGTGTCTGCGACCCAACTACACCATCGCCTATCTCTACCAATATCTCACTATCTATAGGTATCAAAATATCGACTCGCGAGCCAAATTTGATAAACCCTGCAAATCCATTCTGATCAACCGAATGGCCAACTCGCATATACGACACGATGCGACGTGCAATAAAGCCTGCCACCTGTCGAAACATCACTCGACCTCCATCCGACATTCGAATAACCGTCGTCGTACGCTCATTCTCGGTCGACGACTTGGGATGCCACGCCACCAAGAAACGTCCATGATGGTGTTTGAAATACTCCACGACACCTGCCACTGGAACCCAATTAACATGTACATTAGTCAACGACATAAAGACCGAGATCTGCAACATCGTCTCCTTCATATATTCATCCTCAAACACCGCCTCTGTCACCACCACTCGACCATCGCATGGCGAGAAGATCAAGTGTGGATCGTGAATCTTGACCCTCCTCGGCTCGCGAAAAAAGGCCATAACAAAGAACCACAACAACAAAAAGAAGAATGTTCCAAACCATATCAAAAAGCTGAATTCATCACTTCTGAGCATATTGTAGAACCACAGCCACAGCGCAAAACAGATCGCCCCCGTGATACCTATTACTCGATATCCCTCCTTGCTTATCCTCATAACCCCGTCATCTTAATAATCAACAAATAGGCCAATGCAAAGGGTGCCGACAAAATTAATCCATCGAAACGATCCAACCATCCGCCATGACCAGGGATAAGAACCCCTGCATCCTTAACACCACAATCTCGCTTAAACATCGACTCCACCAAATCGCCCATGACACCCGTAACCGAGACCACCAACGCCAAACCACTCCACAACAGGTAGGTTCCGCCAAACAGATAGGCGATGACACACGACACGACAATCGCCCCTGCGATACCACCATAAAATCCCTCCCAACTCTTCTTGGGCGAGATCTTCTCGTTCAATCGGTGACGACCAAACAACATTCCAAATAGGTAGGCAAACGAATCATTACCCCAGATAATAAACATATATGCCACCATATACCAGGGATTCCACACCCCATCTTCACTCATCATCAACGGCACACCAACCAACAGACTCATGGGCAATGCAACGTAGAAGAGTGCCAACACCGTAGACCCAAGATTGCGCAACGAATTATCGCCCCCCTTGAACAACTCAACAAAGAACATTGAGGGTAGAAGTAGCATCAAAAACAACGACAGCGGAATGTTAAACACACTATCATTAAAAAAGTAATCAAAGCTAAAGAGATAGATCATAGCCGACGCTACCAATCCCAAAACTCGCTGAGGCTGCGCTCCATGGTCACTAATCATACGATACATCTCATTCACACCACCCAACGTAATAGCCAACAACAGCGCACCAAAACCCCACTGCGACAACAAGATCACACACACCGTAAATATTATTATCAGAGCGCCACTCAACGTGCGAACCAATAAATCTGGCATTTTATTCTCCATTATACTCCCCTCACTTCTTAAGTTTCGACTCTATTTATCCTCCTGCACTACCTCTGCAGCAACCTCTTCTGTTGCCTCAACTACCTCTTCAACCTCCTCTGCATCTTTTTCGACATCGCATTTGCGTCGTCCCAAAATACGCTCTACGTCCTCGGTAAAGATAACCTCGCGCTCCAACAACAACTCTGCGATCTGGTTCAAACCATCGCGATATTGCTCAAGCACCTCCTTGGCCATTGCATAACCCTCGGCCAACAACTCGTGAACCTCGGCATCGATCCTCTGCGCTGTCTGCTCCGAATAGGGTTTCGAGAAGCTCATCTCGCTCTCACCCGTCGAATCGTAGTAGCTCAAGTCACCAACCGATTTTCCCATACCATAGTAAGCCACCATCGCATAAGCACTCTTGGTCACACGCTCCAGATCGTTCAACGCGCCAGTCGAGATCTCGCCAAAGACCAACTGCTCGGCAACTCGACCACCCAACGTCGCAGCCATCTGCTCCATCATATTGTTGCGAGTGGTGATCTGACGCTCCTCGGGCAGATACCACGCCGCCCCCAACGCCTTACCGCGTGGGATAATCGTAACTTTAATCAACGGATTAGCCGACTCCAACAACCAGCTAACCGTAGCGTGACCAGCCTCATGGTAGGCAATACGACGCTTCTCGTCGCCCGTGATAATTTTATTCTTACGCTCCATACCACCTACGATACGGTCGATAGCGGCCAAGAAATCCTCCTTGTCGACAAACGACTTATTGTGACGTGCCGCGATCAACGCCGCCTCGTTACACATATTCGCAATGTCGGCACCCGAGAACCCAGGGGTCTGGCGCGCCAAAAACTCTCGATCCAACTTTGGATCCAACTTCAACTTCTTGAGATGCACCTCGAAGATCTGACCACGCTCCACAACATCGGGTAGATCGACATCGATCTGACGATCAAAACGACCTGCGCGCATCAACGCCTTGTCCAATATATTCACACGGTTGGTCGCGGCAAGCACCACAACACCTGCATTGGTCTGAAAACCATCCATCTCCGTAAGCAACTGATTAAGAGTGTTTTCACGCTCATCATTGCTCGAGAATCCACCATTCTTACCACGCGCACGACCGATAGCGTCGATCTCGTCAATGAACAAAATACATGGAGCCTTCTTCTTGGCCTGCTCAAACAGATCGCGCACACGCGACGCACCAACACCCACAAACATCTCGACAAAATCGGAACCCGAAACCGACAAAAACGGAACATTAGTCTCGCCTGCCACAGCCTTCGCCAACAGCGTTTTACCCGTACCAGGAGGGCCTACCAACAGTGCACCCTTGGGGATCTTCGCTCCCAACTCGATATATTTATCCGCCTTGTTCAAGAAGTCAACAATCTCCATTATCTCGACCTTAGCAGCCTCCAATCCAGCAACATCCTTGAAGGTAACACGCGTCGCATTCTCCTTATCAAAGACCTGAGCCTTCGACTTCCCGACATTCATTATGCCACTAGCGCCACCGCCCCCCTTCGACATGCCTCGCATGATGAAGAACCAAAATCCAATGATAAACACCCATGGCAAGATACTAAGCAGGATATCGCGCCAACCGCCATCGACCGTCTCATAGGCCACTGGCACCTCGTGCCCCGACACCGCTGCAGCATAGGCCAAATCGGCACGAAAAGCATCGACCGAGGGAATGGTAAAGAAGAGCTGAACCCCCTTTTGTGGCATACTCCTCAAGGCCGTATTCTCCTCATTCGAACGATAGGCCTCGATAGCCTCGTCGGTGAGTGTCACCTGAGCCATATCTCGATTGACCACGACAATGCCGCGAACCTCGCCCAACTCGATCATGCGCTCGACACTCATCCAATCACTCTTGATCGGATCTTGATTCTCCTGAGTCGAGACGTAGTAGACAATCATCATCACCGCAATGGCAATATATGCCCACATCCACGACGGACGCTTCATCCAACTCGTTGCCGAATTGGGCATCTTTTTATTCATATTAGAACTCTCGTTTTGTCCCATTATAAAATTCTATAAGTTTTCAATTACAAACGCCCCTACTCCTCGCTTTCGAACTTCGTCTGTGGTGCATCCGACCACAAAGCCTCGAGGCGATAGAAGTCGCGCAACTCCGTCTGGAAGATGTGCACTACAATATCGACATAGTCCATAGCGACCCACAAACCTGTCTGACGACCCTCGACACGATACAACTTCTCGCCCAACTTCTGCTCCATCATCTCCTCAATACCATTAGATATAGCCTCCACCTGAGTAGTCGACGCGGCATGGCACACCACGAAATAGGAGCAGATAGCCCCCTCGATACCCGTCATGTCCAACGACACAATATTCTTACCCTTTTTATCTTGAATAGCCTCTACGACCGTTGCCAACATCTTCTCCATACTAATAATTACCCTTTATATTCTTAATTTAATCTTTTAATCTCTCTAATTCGCCACGCACACAAACGGCAAAAGTACAAAATCTCTAGCGAAATTACGAATTTTGCACCATAATAATTTACATTTTACCCTTAACACAGCTCAATATCGTGTCATTCAGTGCCTTAATGATAGAGTTTTTTACATACGTGCGCCTCACCGCAACAGCTATTTTGCGTGAAGTAGATCCGCCTGCCAACCTCTTGATACGTGGTTGATGGCGCGCAGGAATATACTCCAATGACATCTGAGGTATAATGGTCAACATATTCGTACAATCGACTATGCGAATCAACGTATCTATCGAACCCGAAACGAATGTATAGTGCGACGAACTGCTAGCATGTTTGGCTCGACACAACTCGACCACCTGATCGCGCATACAGTTGCCGCTGCTCAACAGCACCAAATCGCGCATATTGATCTGATCTATAGATATATCCTTGCGCGACGAGAGCGGATGAGAGGGCGATATATAGGCGTAAAAAACATCATCAAACAACACATGCTCAACGATCCCATCACCACAAGTATCGGCCGCAACAATCGCCGCATCGATCTGATCGCGCTTGAGCGCCTCGACAATATCGGCCGTCACCATATCGCGCACCTCCAACTCGACTCGTGGATACTTCTCGACGAAGGTGGGGATGAATTTATGCAGCAAGTAGGGCGAGATCGTGGGGATCACACCCAAACGCAACTTGCCTGCCGTCTCTCCCTTTAGCTCCGAGACCGACTCCTTTATGTTGTTGTAGGCCATAAGCGTCTGCCGTGCAGCATCCAACACCACCTGCCCCGCCTCGGTGGCAATCACAGGTTTGCGCGAACGGTCGAGCAACACCACGCCCAGCTCCTCCTCCAACGCCTTAATCTGCATACTCAACGACGGCTGAGTCACAAAACAGTGCTCCGCCGCGGCCGAAAAACTCCCACAATTGGCCACCGCCAATAGGTACTCTAGTTGTATTATTGTCATAATTGCATCGCTTATCGTATGCCACAAAGTTATAAAAAAAAATTATAGATTGCAACTTTTGGACAACCTCTCACACTTTTTTATATCTTTGTGGCGAATTTTGTGCACTTTGCATGGTTGCGATTAAATAAATGATATAATTAATATATGGAAACAGTACTAAGCGGAATACGCCCCACAGGACAGCTACACCTCGGAAACTACTTCGGAGCATTGAAAAACTTCACAAAGATGCAGCACGATGCCAACTGCTACTTCTTTATCGCCGATTATCACGCTCTAACGACCCATCCCGACCCAAAGACACTACACAATAATATCCGTGGAGTGTTGGCCGAGTATCTCGCCGCTGGACTCGATCCAAAGGTGGCTACGCTATATGTACAGAGCGACGTTCCTCAGGTAACCGAGATCTCGACCCTTTTGTCGATGCACGCCTACCTCGGAGAGTTGGAGCGCACCGTGTCGTTTAAGGACAAGGCTCGCAAGCAGCCCAACAACGTAAACGCAGGTCTATTGTGCTACCCCGTGTTGATGGCAGCCGACATCTTGATGCACCGCGCAGGAAAGGTACCTGTGGGCAAGGATCAAGAGCAGCACTTGGAGCTTACGCGTGTGTTTGCACGTCGTTTCAATTCGATGTACAACGTCGACTTCTTCCCCGAGAGTCAGGCCTATAATTTTGGCGAAGATACTATCAAGATCCCTGGGTTGGATGGTTCGGGAAAGATGGGCAAGAGCGAGGGCAACTGCATCTACCTGTCAGATAGCGACGAGGCGATCCGCAAAAAGGTGATGAAGGCGACGACCGATTCAGGCCCAACCGAGATGAATGGCCCAATCAGCGAGCCTGTGCAGAATATATTCACCATCATGGAGTCGGTGTCGGAGATATCTACAATCGAGTTTTTCAAGGATAAATATGCAGCGTGCGAGATTCGCTATGGCGATCTAAAGAAGCAGTTGGCCGAGGATATTATCAAGACCATCTCGCCAATTCGCGAGCGCATTACCGACATCTACAACGACACGAAGTATCTACACGATGTGACCGAGGAGGGCGCTGCCAAAGCTAGCGCCAGCGCCAATGAGACACTTCGCATGATGCGCGAAATAATGGGAATTTACAGATTCTAAAAGTTTTAAGAGCCTAACAACTATGATTCAACCCCACGAACGCATATATAGCCACCTGCTAAACCTTAGCCGACGTTTGAGCAATCGTCAGATGCTCATCTTGTTGGCTGTGGTTATTGGTGTGTTGGCTGGATTTGCCATCTACGTTTTTGAGTTTATATTGCATCTACTCAAATCGGGGTTGACAAGTTGGTTCTCGATCGACGAGTCGCATGTGTTGCTGCTGATCTACCCTATTGTGGGTATTATCATCGTGACACTATTTGTCAAACATATTGTCAAGGATAATATATCGGAGGGTGTGACTCGAGTACTGCACGCCATATCGCGACGCAATTCGCAACTACCATCGCACAATACGTGGAGTTCGATCATAGCCTCGTCGACCACACTCGGGTTTGGAGGTTCGGTTGGGCCTGAGGCACCGATCGTATTGACGGGTGCGGCAATCGGTTCGACGGTGGGTCAGATCGCACGACTCAACTATCGCCACACCACACTGCTGCTGTGTTGTGGTGCAGGAGCTGCATTGGCAGCCATCTTCAAGGCTCCGATTACGGGAGTGGTCTTTGTGCTCGAGATCTTGATGTTGGATATCACGGTCAGCTCAATCACACCGCTACTTATCGCCTCGATATCGGCCACGACAATATCGTTTATGTTGCGCGGATTTGATCCGATATTGGCCGTTGCACTCTCGCCAAGCGATGCATTTGCGCTAGACCAGATGCCGTTTTTCGCCATACTAGGAATCGTCTGCGGCTTGATGTCGTTCTACCTCACCTCGGTCAACGACTGGGTCTGTTGCATGTTTAAGAAGATCGAGCAGCAGTGGATCAAATGGTTGGTGGGTGGTGTAATTATTGGCCTACTTATATATATATTCCCACCACTATATGGCGAAGGTTACAATAGCATTGCGTCGTTGATGGCAGGCAACCCCAAGGAGCTGTTCGACAACTCGCTATTCTTTGGACTGCGCGATGTGAATTGGGTCTTGATTGCCTTCTTGATCGCCACGATGTTCTTCAAGGTGATCGCCATGGCCTCGACCAATGCCGCAGGAGGTGTGGGTGGAACATTTGCGCCATCGCTATTTATCGGAGCGTTTACGGGTGCTTCGCTGGCGCTTATTTGCAATACTCTATTGGGGTTGGATCTTCCGATCGTGTCGTTTACGCTGGTGGGAATGGCAGGTGTTATGTCGGGTGTGATGAACGCGCCACTCACCTCGATCTTCTTGATCGCTGAGTTGTCGAGCGGTTATGGGCTGTTTATCCCGTTGATGATCGTAGCGTCGATCGCCTTTGCGGTGGATTACTATCTCGAACCAGAGTCGATATATACCAAACCATTGAGTAAATCGGGAGAGTTGGTGACCCACAACAAAGATCAGGCGGCGATGGTATTCTTGAATGTCGATGATTTGATGGAGAGAGATTTTGTGCGCCTCAAAGAGTTTAATACGTTGGGCGACTTGGTACATATCATCTCGTCGGCACGTCGCAACATATTCCCTGTGATCGATAATTTTGGCAAACTGTTGGGGGTTGTGCAGCTCGACGATATTCGCGAAGATATGTTTAAACACGAAAAGCACAAGAACTCGATACGCCACTATACGATACAACCACCCGATAAGATTATCAAGGGTGAGTCGATCAACAGCGTACTGCGCAAATTCGAGAATAAACATACGTGGATGTTGCCCGTGGTGTCGCCCGAAAATAGATACTTGGGATTCATCTCTAAGTCTCAGATACTCAACGCCTATCGCGAACAGTTGATCAAAATTTCGCAGTAGAACAGATAAAAAGGTGTAAAAATGTGTGTAAATGGTTGGTGATCAAATAAAAATCACTATATTTGCGGGTCGGTTTTTTCGGGAGACTGTATTGATCGACAAAAACTAATAACAATTTTAATGAGCGATTGTATCGCAAAATCTTTCAAATGGAAGTAACAAACGTAACAAACGAGAACTTCGACTGGGCATCATTCGAGAACGAGTCGGCACTTTATGATCAATCAAAAGACTCTATTTCGGAGGCTTATGAGAAGACTCTATCAAATGTCGCAGTAGGCGAGGTTGTTGATGGAACAGTAGCAAATGTAAACAAGCGCGAGGTAGTAGTCAATATTGGCTACAAGAGCGAGGGCGTAATCTCAATCTCAGAGTTCCGCTACAACCCAGAGATCGCAGTAGGCGACGTTGTAGAGGTTTATGTTGAGTCGGCAGAGGACAAGAATGGCCAGCTAGCGTTGTCTCACAAGAAGGCACGTCAGCTTAAGTCGTGGGATCGTGTCAACGAGGCATTGGAGAGCGACGAGATCATCAAGGGTTATATCAAGTGCCGCACTAAGGGTGGTATGATCGTTGACGTATTTGGAATCGAGGCATTCTTGCCAGGATCACAGATTGACGTTAAGCCAATTCGCGACTACGATATGTATGTAGATAAGACCATGGAGTTCAAGGTCGTTAAGATCAATCAGGAGTTCCGCAACGTTGTTGTATCACACAAGGCACTTATCGAGGCTGAGCTTGAGGTTCAGAAGCAGGCTATCATGTCTAAGTTGGAGAAGGGACAGATCCTTGAGGGAACTGTTAAGAACATCACATCATATGGAGTATTCATCGACCTTGGTGGCGTAGATGGATTGATCCACATCACAGATCTATCATGGGGTCGCGTAAGCCATCCAGAGGAGATCGTAGAGTTGGATCAGAAGATCAACGTTGTAATCTTGGATTTCGACGACGCGAAGAAGCGTATCGCACTTGGTCTTAAGCAGTTGACAGCACACCCATGGGAGGCTCTTGACACAAACCTTCAGGTTGGAGACAAGGTTGAGGGTCGCGTAGTTGTAATGGCAGATTATGGTGCATTCGTAGAGCTAGCAACAGGCGTTGAGGGTCTTATCCACGTATCGGAGATGTCGTGGAGCCAGCACTTGCGTTCGGCACAGGACTTCATGAAGGTAGGTGACACGGTAGAGGCAGTTATCCTTACGTTGGATCGCGAGGAGCGCAAGATGTCTTTGGGTATCAAGCAGTTGACACCAGATCCATGGGAGGGAATCGAGACACGCTACCCTATCGGATCACGTTGCAACTCGAAGGTTCGCAACTTCACAAACTTCGGAGTATTTGTTGAGATCGAGGAGGGAATTGATGGCTTGATCCACATTTCAGACCTTAGCTGGACAAAGAAGGTTAAGCACCCTAGCGAGTTTACATCGGTTGGCGCACCTATCGAAGTTGTAGTTATGGAGATCGACAAGGATAACCGTCGTTTGAGCCTAGGCCACAAGCAGTTGGAGGAGAACCCATGGAACGAGTTTGAGAGCCAGTATGGCATCAACACAATCGTTGAGGGTACAATCACCGAGGTTGGCGAGAAGGGCGCAGTAGTATCTTTGGCAGAGAACGTAGAGGGTTTTGCACCATCACGTCAGCTTGTTAAGGAGGACGGCACTACACCAGCAGTTGGTGAGAGCATGCAGTTCAAGGTTATCGAGTTCTCGAAGGCTACGAAGCGTATCACATTGTCACACACACGTATCTCAGAGGATTTGAAGCGTGGTGAGCAGCAGACTGAGAAGGCTGAGAAGCGCGCAGCAGCAGACGCTACGAAGTCTACAGTTAAGAAGCTAAATGCATCTGTAGAGAAGACAACATTGGGCGACATCGCAGGATTGGCTGAGTTGAAGGCAGCAATGGAGAAGAGCGAGGAGTAATCCCCCTCTTTCAAATATATTAAAAACGACGCTCCGTAAAAAGAGCGTCGTTTTTCGTTTAACGAATATATATGGTAAAAATATATTGTAAAAACAGCATAAAAGTTGTCGTTATTGATATATTTTAATTATCTTTGCGACGCAGGGTTTAAAACAAATTATATTCAATATATTTAATAACGACAAAATTATGGTATCTTACAAAGAACTAGGTCTTGTAAACTCAAAGGAGATTTTCAAGAAGGCATTTGAGGGTGGCTACGCTATCCCAGCATTCAACTTCAACAACATGGAGCAGATGCAGGCAATCATTCAGGGTTGCGTTGAGGCTTCATCACCAGTTATCCTTCAGGTATCATCTGGAGCACGTAACTACGCTAACCAGACTCTTCTTCGCTATATGGCACAGGGAGCAGTTGAGTATGCAAAGGAGTTGGGAAAGAATATTCCAATCGTATTGCACCTTGACCACGGAAACTCATTTGAGTTGTGTAAGAGCTGTGTAGATATGGGATTCTCATCAGTAATGATCGACGGTTCACACCTTCCATACGAGGAGAACGTAGCGTTGACAAAGAAGGTTGTTGAGTATGCACACGCACACGACGTAACAGTTGAGGGTGAGCTAGGAGTATTGGCAGGAGTTGAGGATGAGGTATCTTCAGACCACCACACATATACTGAGCCAGATCAGGTAGAGGATTTCGTAAGCAAGACAGGTGTTGATTCATTGGCTATCTCGATCGGAACATCACACGGAGCTAACAAGTTCAAGCCAGAGCAGTGTACACGTAACGCTGAGGGTATCTTGGTTCCACCAGCATTGCGTTTCGATATCTTGAAGGAGATCGAGCAGCGTATCCCTGGATTCCCAATCGTATTGCACGGAGCATCGTCAGTACCACAGGAGTATGTTGCAGAGATCAACGCAAACGGTGGTGCATTGAAGGATGCAATCGGTATCCCAGAGGAGCAGCTTCGTGAGGCAGCTAAGAGCGCAGTATGTAAGATCAACATCGACTCAGACGGTCGTTTGGCGATGACAGCAGCTGTACGTCGTATCTTCAACTCTACTCCAGCAGAGTTCGACCCACGCAAGTATTTGGGCCCAGCTCGCGACGAGTTGAAGAAGTTGTACAAGCACAAGTGTGTTAGCGTTTTGGGATCAGCTGAGAAGGCTTAATCTCGCAAGGGGTAACATATTTTCATACGGCAGAGAGCTAACTTTTTGAGAGTTAGCTCTCTGTTTTTTTGTGTATAAAAAAATTGGAAATGGGTGTGAAATCTCGACTAAAAATTATACCTTTGTTAGATTAAGAATTAGATAATATTTAGCGATGAATTACCCCTTTGTTCACCTACACGTACATACACAATACTCGATCCTCGATGGTCAAGCGTCGATCGCGAGGTTAGTCGACAAGGCGATGAAGGATGGAATGCCAGGAATTGCCGTGACGGATCATGGCTCGATGTTTGGCATCAAGGAGTTCTGCAACTATCTAGGCAAAAAGAAGAAGGGTTTCAAGGGTGAGATTGCGAAGTTAGAGGGGGAGAATCTCAAGATCGAGGAGGGCACTCTAGCGCTCGAGGAGGGAGTCGATGGACAACGACGCATTGAGGAGAATCAAGAGAAGATATATGAATTAAAGCGCAAGATGGCCTTCAAACCGATTATCGGTTGCGAGGTCTATGTTGCACGACGTGGCGACAAGAGGCAAAAAGAGGGAAAGATTGACCAGAGCGGTTACCACTTGATATTGTTGGCCAAGAATCTCACGGGGTATCACAATCTGGTGAAGATCGTCTCGCGTGCGTGGACAGATGGATTTTATATGCGTCCTCGAACCGATAGAGCCGATTTGGAGCGCTACAGCGAGGGGTTGATCTGCTGCTCGGCATGTCTGGGAGGCGAGATCCCGAAGCTTCTCGAAAATAATGATATTGAGGGTGCAGACCGCACTATTGAGTGGTTCAAAGGGGTCTATGGCGAGGATTACTATCTCGAGATACAGCTACACGAAGCTACAGTTGAGCGTGCAAACCACGAGGTTGGCGAGATTCAACGCAGGGTAAACGCAGGGATTAGGGAGTTGGCGGAGCGACATAATGTAAAGATTGTGGCGACCAACGATGTGCATTTTGTCGACGAAGAGAATGCCGAGGCTCACGACAGATTGATCTGTTTGAGCACGGGTCGCGATCTGGACGATCCGAAACGAATGTTGTATACCAAACAGGAGTGGATGAAGACGTGCGACGAGATGGCCAAGATCTTTGGTGACACGCCCGAGGTATTGACCAACACGTTGGAGGTGTGCGACAAGGTAGAGTGCTACTCGATCGACAACCCACCAATCATGCCGACATTTGAGATCCCCGAGGAGTTTGGCACCGAGGCGCAGTATCGCGAACGGTTGACGCACGAGGATCTATACAATGAGTTTACGCAGGATGAGGTTGGAAATGTTGTATTGGAGCGAGCGGCTGGCGAGAAGAAGATCAAGAGCTTGGGGGGGTACGACAAGTTGTATCGTATCAAGTTGGAGGCCGACTATCTTGCAGAAATCGCATATATTGGAGCCAAGAAGAAGTATGGCGACCCACTATCTACGGAGGTTAAGGAGCGAATGAATTTCGAGCTTTACATCATGAAGACGATGGGATTCCCAGGCTACTTCCTTATTGTACAGGATTTTATACGCGTGGCACGCGAGGAGTTAGGTGTGTCGGTTGGTCCTGGTCGTGGTTCGGCCGCAGGTTCGGCGGTGGCCTATTCGTTGGGAATTACGCTGGTCGACCCGATCAAATATGATCTGCTGTTTGAGCGATTCTTGAATCCCGATCGTATCTCGCTACCCGATATCGATGTAGACTTCGACGACGATGGACGAGGACGAGTAATGAAGTGGGTGACGGATAAATATGGCAAGGAGAAGGTGGCGCACATCATCACCTTTGGAACGATGGCCACAAAATCGGCGATCAAGGATGTGGCGCGAGTACAACGTCTGCCACTTACGGAGTCGGATAGATTGTGTAAATTGATTCCCGACCGCCTGCCCAATGATTTGAAGATGAATTTGCCCAATGCCATCAAGTCAATCCCCGATTTGCAGATGGCCGAGGAGTCTACGGATCCTGTGTTGAGCAACACGATTCGCTATGCACGTATGTTGGAGGGCAATGTGCGTAACGTGGGAGTTCATGCGTGTGGAGTGATCATCTGCCGCGACGACATAACCGACTGGGTGCCAGTGAGTACGGCCGACGACAAGGAGAGTGGTGAGAAGATGTTGGTGACACAATTCGAGGGTTCGATAATCGAGGATACAGGGTTGATCAAGATGGACTTCTTGGGTCTAAAAACCCTCTCAATCATCAAAGATGCTCAGGCCAATATTAAACAGACACGCGGCGAGGTGTTCGACATCGAGGAGATCCCGATCGACGATCCACAGACATATAAGTTGTATAGCGAGGGGCGCACGGTGGGCACGTTCCAGTTTGAGTCGGCAGGTATGCAGAAGTATCTGCGTGATCTGCAACCCACGACATTCGAGGATTTGATCGCCATGAATGCACTCTATCGCCCAGGGCCGATGGATTATATCCCCGATTTCGTCGATCGCAAACATGGTCGCAAGCCGATCATCTACGATATACCGATCATGGAGACCTATCTGAAGGATACCTACGGTATTACGGTCTATCAGGAGCAGGTCATGCTTCTCTCGCGCCTGTTGGGTGGGTTCACGCGTGGTGAATCCGACACTCTGCGTAAGGCGATGGGTAAGAAGTTGCGCGATAAGTTGGATGAGTTGAAGCCTAAATTCATCGCTGGAGGGGTGGAAAATGGACACCAAGAGGAGGTGCTCAACAAGATATGGGCAGACTGGGAGAAGTTTGCCTCGTATGCGTTCAATAAATCTCACGCTACGTGCTACTCGTGGATTGCCTACCAAACGGCATACCTCAAGGCCAACTACCCCTCGGAGTATATGGCGGCACTGCTGAGTCGAAATCTGGCGGATATTAAGACTCTGTCGGGATATATGGCCGAGTGTAACAGAATGAACATCAAGGTTTTAAGCCCCGATATTAATGAATCACGCCACACCTTCACAGCTATTGAGTCGGGGGATGTGCGATTTGGAATGGGAGGTATCAAGGGTGTTGGCGATGCTGCGGTGGCGAGCATTGTCGAGGAGCGCGAGCGCAATGGAGCCTACAGAGATATTGTCGACTTCATGGAGCGTGTCAACTTCTCGGTGGTCAACCGCAAGTGTATGGAGAGTTTGGCGTGGGCAGGGGCGTTTGATAACCATATAGATTTTCATCGTTCGATACTATTTGCCCCCGACGAGGCATCGGGTAGTACCCTACTCGAGCAATATATAAAGTATGGTCAACGAGTTCAAACCGAGCGCAACAATGCTCAACAGAGTCTCTTTGGAGGCGAGATGGGGGCGGCCGATATTGTAAAACCGACCATCCCAACGGGTGCACACGCATTGAGCGATCTGGAGACGCTCAAGCACGAGCGCGAAGTGATTGGTCTCTACCTCTCGGCACACCCACTCAACGAATTTGAGGCGATCGTAAAACATCTGTGCAAGACACAAGTTAGCGATCTGTCGAACCTCGATCAGTTCTACAATCAAGAGATATGTGTGGCTGGAATAGTTGTGGGGGTACAAAATCTGATCTCGAAGAGCGGCAAACCATGGGGACGATTCACGGTGGAGGATTACAATGGATCGCATGAGTTCACACTCTTTGGCAAGGATTATGAGCAGTTTAGACAGTTCCTATACCAAGACTACTTTGTCTTTATTCGTATCAAGGTGCAGGAACACCCATTCCGCCATGGCGAGTTGGAGATGAAGATCACATCGATAACTCAGCTAAGCGAGATGCGCGACTCGATAAGCGAGTTGGTGTTCCACCTACATAGCAATGAGGTGGATGACGAGGTGATAGAGAGTTTGATCGAGGCGGTGAAGATCTCGAAGGGTTCTACAACAATTCGACTCAAGATCTATGATCCCGAGACTCAAACTACGCTCAACCTCTTCTCGAAGAGCAAGAAGGTCTGTATGACCAAGGAGTTGGTAGGATATTTGGAACAGAAGAGTATAAAATATACAATTTCATAAAACTAAAATAGAATAATATTATGGCAGTTACAATCACAAAAGAGAATTTCGATGCACTTTTGGCATCTGGACAACCAGTAGTAATTGATTTTTGGGCAGAGTGGTGCGGCCCATGTCGCACGATTGCGCCAATCGTCGAGCAGTTGGCTACGGAGTACGAGGGACGTATCGTTATCGGAAAGTGCGATGTTGAGGATAATGATGACATCGTGGCTCAGTTTGGCGTGCGCAACATCCCTACTATCGTGATGATCAAGGGTGGCGAAGTGGTCGACAAGCAGGTTGGCGCAACGAGCAAAGATGCTCTACAGGCAAAGCTCGAAAAGTTGCTCTAGAGGGCGTGAAATGTGAGGGGTAAGATATTTAGCCCCTTTTGGGCGTTGGGTTCAAGCACTTTGGTGTTTGAACCCAACGTCGTATTATATACTATTGGGGCTGATCCACGGTGTTGCCATTTGGGCTGCGATATTGGGAGTTATGATCGACATGTAGTGGCGCTTGGCAAATCGAGTGATGGATGTGATGCCGTAGTGGTCACAGTAGAATAGTTCGTCAAAGTTCAGGAGGTCGTTGCGAGTTATGATAGCCTCGCGAACTTCCAATCCACACTCGCGAGCCGCCGTCATCACCAACCCTCGTTCGACGCTCTGGAACGATGTCGAGGCCACTACCACGCGATTTATAATTCCAAAGGGTGTACCACCGCCCACTGATCCAATCACTCCACTGCTGCTACACTCGGCCGCGATATCTCCTCCGATATTGCGAGCTATATCGTTGGCAAATCCGAGCACTTGACGACGCACCGAGGTGTGATATGCACCAAACGGAAGCTCCATAACAACATTCTCGGCCGCAGGGTCGATGCAGCGCAGCACATAACCCTCGTAGATCGACACTTCGTTGATGAGCATCGAGACCTCCCCCTCTATGTCAATTCGCACCTCTACATATACCGACAACTCTTGGGTCACTCGTTGCGATTTGAGTAGTGCTACTATATCACTGTGTATCTGGCGCGAGTCAAGATATAGAGGCCTGAAATAGACCTCCATGAAGTTGTGTTCCAACAATCGACAATGCTCATCCACATATAGCGGATGGTGCGCAAGGGTGTGAATCACCTGATATATGTAGTTCTCACTAGACATGGCCAAAATTATGCAGCGAAGATTTTGAGTATCAATTCGCGCAACAGCTCCCCCTCGCTCATGCTACCACTTCCAATACCCTTGCTTTTGGCATCGTACTCGCGCATTAGCCCCAGAACAAAGAATACTTTGCGATTGGGCCATACTCCGCATAGGCGCTTTAGATCGGCTATTGCGTATGGATTACCCACCTTGAGTATCCGCATAAGTTCTGCGTCACTTGGGAATGCCGCTCCTCGATGTTGTGTCATCCACCGCAGGTAGTTAAACATAAACATCTGTTTAAATTGGTTGAACAACACAATTACAGTAAGCAGCAACGGATATGACTTTGGGTTGTGCGAAAAGTGGTTGGCAATGCGTAGCGCACGCTCGAGGTTGCGCGACACAATGGCGTTGCAGAGTTCGTAGTTATTGAACTCTTTGGATATGCCAATATATCGTTCAATATCATCTTCTGTGATAATTTGTGTGCCTTGAGGTAGTGCGATAATAAGCTTCGACACCTCGCTCTCGATCTTCGAAATGGATGTACCAAGCGAGTCGGTCAACATCGCCAACGCTTTGGCATTGAGCGATAACCCACGTCTCGACAGGTAAGATGTCAACCATCCACCAATCTCATACTCGCGCGGAGTAATCGACTCCAACACCACGCCACACTTAGCGATGGCTTTATACAGCGCAGATCGTTTGTCGAGACTCTTCTCCTTGTGGCAGATCACCAATATCGTCGACTCCACAGGGTTGGCAGCATAGATGGCCAACTTCTCAATGCCTCGCATCATCTGTGCTTCACGCACGATAATTACCGACAGCCCACCCATCATTGGCACTTGTCGAGCAGCATTTATCACCGCTCCAGCGTCGCAATCGCGGCCATAGAGCGTTATCTGGTTGAAGGCCTGCTCCGCCTCGCTCAACACAGACGAGGCCAACAGGTCGCTCACCTGATCAATAAAGTAGCTCTCCTCGCCCATCAACAGATAGATCGGGGCGAAGCGTCGACTCTTCACATCAACCAATACCCTATTATACTGATCAACACACTCTCTAAAACCTACACCTCGTTTAGCCACGTTATACTATCTCTTTTGTTATTTTCAATATATTCTCACTCTGCCCCTCCACCTTAAAGTGGTCGTCGATACGTCGTCCAACGACCCACACTATCTTGCCAGCAGAGGTGAGTACAAATTGGCGATTTTTGTCGGGCATCGAGACCTTGAGATCTATCAATAGATCGCTCACCTTTTTGTGACCACTCATCCCTAGAGGTGTGAATGTGTCGCCATCGCTCCATCGACGCAACACTAGCGGATACTCCAATTTATCGGCATCGATAAGCGCCACGTTCTCGCCCAAATCAAAACTCTCCACAAGGTCGATCACCATACTCTCGAAGTGCAACACCGAGTTTGCGCAGAATGCACGTTGCATACCCTGTCGAACCTCGATCTCGCATGTGTCGTTATCGTCGATTCTCGTTATGAGAATATCCTTGCGATCGGTGTATGCCACATAATCTTTGGCATATACGCGTCGCCCCGAGACATTGTCGTTGAGTGCATTGTAGAGTGAATCAACCACATCGCTCTTGAATCCAAATCGTGAATTCAACACTTCGTAGATGACAAACCAACGCGATTTGTTGTCGGCAATTCGGTCGATGTGGAGCGTATATATCCCCTCCTCCTCGGTAATAGCCACCTCGGCAATCTGATCTATACAGCTGGTAATGAACTGTTGAGCCTCGCTCAAACGTCGGATATTACCCTCCATCATATATGTGAATTTGGGGTTTATCTCCAACATACGAGGTATCAAACCCAACCGAATTTTGTTGCGCAAATATTTGGTCGATCTATTCGACGAATCCTCTCTATAGGGTATATGGTTTGTCGACGCATACTCCAAAATAGTCTTTCGAGTGGTAAAGTTCAGAGGTCTCACCACACGCCCCAATTGGGTCTTGATGCCAGTCAAACCGCGCAGTCCCGTGCCGCGAAAGAGGTTAATGAAGAAGGTTTCGATTGAGTCGTTGGCGTGGTGCGCAATGGCAATGACGGTATAGCCGTGTGTATCACACAGTTCGTTGAACCATGCATAGCGGATTCTACGTGCAGCCATCTCCATCGACTCTCCCGTGCGCTCCATCTCGGCCGTAGTGTCAAACCGAATGTTATAGTGCGGCACACCATACTCTTCGGCTCGTCTCTTTACCAACTCCTCATCCTCGTCGCTCTCCTTATTACGCAGCTTGAAGTTGCAGTGAGCCACACCTATTTCGTAGTCGCTACGAGCAAATAGATCTAGTAACACCATCGAATCGACACCTCCCGAGACGGTCAACAGCACCTTGTCGTCGTGTGTGATGAGTTTGTTACGCTCGATGTTCTCTATGAATTGTCCAAATAGATTAACCATGATTATACGATATTTACCTCTGCCTCGATTTTTACTCCAAATTTATCCTCTACCCTCTGCTGCACTTTTTGCGCCAAAGCCACAACCTCCGCACCACTCGCCCCTCCGTGGTTGACCAAAACCAACGCCTGCGAAGTGTGTACCCCCACTGCACCATCTCTGTACCCCTTCATCTGAGCCTGATCGATCAACCATCCAGCGGCCAACTTCACACGCTCTTCGTCGACTGGATATATCGGCATCGAGGCGTATCTATCCTGCAACTCCACGGCCTTAGACCTCTCAACAATGGGATTTTTGAAGAAGCTACCTGCATTACCCAACTCATTGGTGTCGGGGAGTTTCTCTCGACGCACCTCGACAATCACATCACGTATGTTGCGCAGCGTCGCCCCCCCCCTTGCCTCCACTCGTTGAGCAATGTCGGCATAGTTGAGTTGTGGATTGGGTAGTTTCGACAACTCTATCACGATCGCCAACACAACCATCTTGGCGCGCCACTCACCCTTGAATATGCTTTGGCGATAACCAAACCGACACTCTTGGCGCATTATCCGCTTTACCTTGCAGTCCGACGGGTCGAAATACTCTACATATTTAATTAATTGAGCAACCTCGACACCATAGGCTCCAATATTTTGGATCGGTGCTGCACCAGCTTTGCCAGGTATTAACGACAGATTCTCGGCACCCCACAAATCACGCTCCACACACCACTCCACCACATCATCCCACTCGACAGCTGCCTCGACGCGTAGCGTGAGCGATGTTACACTCTCGTCGACTACCTCGATTGCTTTGCAACAAGGCGTGAGTAGCGTCTGCTCTACATCATTGACAAATAGGACATTATTGCCACCACTAATCACCATCCACTCTTTTTTGTCACGATTTATCGAGGCAAATATCTCGCACATATCCTCTGCCGAGTCGAATTCAATCAACTCGTGCGCCACAGCATCGATGTGAAAACTGTTGCGATCACGCAGCGATATGTTTTTAAAAATTCTAATCATAGTTGCAAATATACAAATTAAATTAGTAATTTTGTCGTCGGATAGCCTCTTTTGAGATTAATCTATAAAGATATATTGACACTTTAATTTTTTTTAAGCTATGTTTACAAATCAAGATATGGAGCAGATTGCCTCACATGATTTGAGTGAGGCGTTGGTCGAGCGTCAAATTGCAAATTTCAGATCGGGATTCCCCTATTTGAATATCGTGCGCGCTGCACGAGTTGGCGATGGTATTGTGTCGATGAGCGAGGAGCAGATGGTTCGCGCTGCGGAGTACTACAAATCAAATAGTTGTGAGTTGAAGGTTGTGAAGTTTGTCCCCGCCTCGGGTGCCGCTACACGAATGTTCAAGGAGTTATTTGAGTTTGTCAACGACGACAAACGAGGCGCTGGTATCGATACGCTGTTGGCCAATATCGAGAAGTTTGCCTTCTGGCCAGAGCTAAAGGAGTTGTTGCCCGAGGGTGCGAGCGACAAAGAGATCGTGAGTGCAATCATATCGAATGGGTTGGAGTATGGCGCGAAGCCTAAGGCGTTGGTTAGCTTCCATGGCTACGAGAGCGGTGCTCGCAAGGCGGTCGAGGAGCATTTGGTCGAGGGTGCACTCTATGCCTCGACAAATGGTGTGGTGCGTATCCACTTTACGGTCTCGCCCGAGCACTTGTCGGGTTTCGAGGCGTTGATTATGGAGTGTAAGGCGAAGTACGAGTCGATCTATGGCATTAGCTACGACATATCGTTCTCGACACAGAAGTCGTCGACCGACACGATCGCTGTTGACATGGAGAATGAGCCATTCCGCGACGATGCAGGGCGGCTGTTGTTTCGCCCAGCTGGTCACGGTGCATTGATCGAGAATGTGGGAGATATTGATGCTGACCTTATATTTATAAAGACTATAGATAATGTCACCACCGATGCATTGCGTGGCGATACTGTTAAATATAAGCAGGCGTTGTCGGGATTGTTGCTGGAGTTGCAGAGTCTCTGTTTTGGGTATATCAATGCAATTGATGCCGATCAGGCCGATCGCGACGAGATATTCTCGTTTGTGACAGAGCAGTTGATGGTCAAGGTCTCTCAAGAGGCATCGTTGTCGGATCTTCGCGAGGTGTTGAATCGGCCTATGCGCGTGTGTGGTATGGTTCGCAACGAGGGAGAGCCTGGCGGAGGGCCATTCTGGGCTATGAATGGCGATGGGTCGGAGTCGTTGCAGATTGCCGAGTCGAGTCAGATTGCCCCCGAGCAGATTGGGTTGATGAAAGAGGCAACACACTTCAACCCAGTGGATTTGATCTGCGGAGTTCGAGACTATCGTGGTGAGCAATTTGCATTGTCGGAGTATGTTGACCCAACGACAGGGTTCATTTCGGAGAAGTCGAGCGCTGGTCGCACACTTCGTGCGCAGGAGTTACCAGGGTTGTGGAATGGGGCGATGTCGCGCTGGAATACCATCTTTGTCGAGGTTCCGATCTCGACTTTTACCCCCGTCAAAGTGTTGCTCGATTTGTTGAGACCACAGCACCAATAAATGAAAATGTTACAACCGTGTAAAAAAAACCTCCTTTACGTCTTATAAAATGGCGAAAGGAGGTTTTTTTTCGAAAAAAATTTTTATATTGCGAAATGTAAAGTGTGTATTGAATATTTAATATCAAGGTTAAATTTAGAATATATGGAAAATAAACTTCAAGAGTTGACCAAGAGACTCTATGACGAGGGTCTACAGAAGGGTCGTGCCGAGGCAGATGATGTTGTAGCAAAGGCGAAAGCGGAGGCTGCTCAAATTGTCGAGGAGGCGAAGGTACAGGCAGATCGTATTGTAAGTAGCGCTGAGAATACTGCAGCCGATATGGTTAAGAATTCATTGACCGAGATTACACTCGCAGGTCGTCAGGCGTTGGCTAAGATCAAGGCTGAGATTGCGTCGTTGATCATTACCGAGTCGATCGAGTCGGGTGTTAAGAGTGCAGCGATGGATGGCGAATTTATCGCGTCGATGTTGTTGGCGGTTGCTAAGAATTGGAGCGGAGACTCTGGTTCGGTGAGTTTGGAGGCGTTGTTGCCAGCGGCAGAGAAGGCGGCGTTGGAGAAGGCGTTGAAGAGTAGCTCGGCAAAGTTGTTGGCCGCAGGAGTCGAGGTTGGTTACTCGGATACAGTGAAGAGCGGATTTAAGATTGGTGCCAAGGATGGTGGTTACTACATCTCGTTCTCGGACGTAGACTTCGATGCTCTTATGCGCGGATACCTTCGCGACAAGGTTTATAAGTTACTGTTTTAGAGATTGATGAGAGTGGTGGTGAGGTTGTAAATTTGTGAATTTAAAACAGTAGTTAATATGATCTTTAGCAAACTATATATAAGCCTAGTGGCTGGTCTGCGCGAGTATGCGCTCGATTCAGATGCCAAGGGGTTGGATATCGACTCGATTCTCGACGATGTGTATGGTGCACTCTCCGTGGAGGATGGTCGATTGGTGCAGTTGCTCTACAACTACTATGATTGCGAGAATTTGGCGGCTGCTATGCGCGGTCGCTCCAATTTCAATCCTCTGGGTCGTCTCACGAGAGAGCAGATTGACAGAGTGACCTCGGGCGGTGACATTAGCGACGAGGGGTGGTTTCCACAGAGTGTTGTGGAGGTCATCGAGTCGTATGACGGAGGTCGTTCGACGACGAAAGTCGAGAGTGTGGATGGTTCGAAAAGTTTTGAGTGCGCTCTCTTTGGGGCGTACTACGAGGCGTGCGAGGGTGTGAGCAATCGATTTATGAAGCGTTGGAGCGAGTCGGATCGCAATCTTCGCAATGTGGCAGCTGCGTTGTCGGCGCGTGTTGCAGGTCGCGCTATTGACGATGTGGTTGTTGGCCGAGGCGACGTTGTGGATCAGTTGGTTCGTTCGTCAGCTGTGGATTTTGGTCTGCGAGGCGAGCTGAGCTATCTCGACACGGTTATTACAGCGGTGAGCGACGAACAAAATATATTGGAGAAGGAGCACAAAATAGACCTTGTGCGTTGGGAGATAGCCGAGGAGTTGGCCGAGGGTGAGTACTTTACGTTAGATGTTGTGTTGTCCTATCTTGTACGAGTTAATATTGTGGCTCGTTGGAGGGTGTTGGATGCCAAGATCGGTCGCGAGATGTTTGAGAGGCTGATGAGCGGATTGAGTGGTAAGGAATTGATAAATAATAAATAGGTATAAACGTATGAAAACTACGGGTTGTGTAAGCGGAATTATCGCCAATATCGTGATCGTGAAGTGCGATGGCGCAGTCGGACAGAATGAGATCTGTTATGTCTATTGTGGCGATGTAAAGATGATGGCTGAGGTCATCAAGATTGTTGGCGACGCAGCTTATGTGCAGGTTTTCGACTCCACTCGAGGGTTGAAGATTGGCGATAAGGTGGAGTTCGAAGGATATATGTTGGAGGCGACGTTGGCTCCAGGTTTGTTGTCTCGAAATTATGATGGTCTGCAAAATGACCTCGAGAAGATGGATGGTCTGTTTATCGAGCGTGGATCGGCTACCGATCCGATCGATTACGAGGCTGAGTATGAGTTTACACCTATCGCTCAGGTTGGCGATACGGTGAGTGCTGCATCGTGGTTGGGCGAGGTCAAGGAGCAGTGGGTCTCTCACAAGATCATGGTGCCATTTATCATGTCGGGTCGCTATACGGTCAAGAGTGTGGTTGCGGCAGGCAGCTACAAGGTGAGCGATACGGTTGCGGTGTTGGCCGATATTGATGGCAACGAGTACCCTGTAACGATGATCCAGAGGTGGCCAGTGAAGCAGGCTATTCGCAGCTATGTGGCCAAACCACGTCCATCGAAGATTATGGAGACAGGTGTTCGAGCAATCGACACATTTAATCCATTGACTGAGGGTGGAACGGGATTTATCCCAGGCCCTTTTGGTGCTGGAAAGACGGTGTTGCAGCACGCTATCTCGAAGCAGGCTGAGGCGGATGTTATCATCATCGTGGCGTGTGGAGAGCGTGCCAACGAGGTTGTTGAGATTTTTGCTGAGTTCCCCGAGTTGATCGATCCTCGTACGGGTCACAACTTGATGGAGCGCACGATTATTATATGCAATACGTCTAATATGCCAGTTGCGGCGCGTGAGGCATCGGTATACACGGGTATGACCATTGGTGAGTACTATCGTGCGATGGGTTTGAAGGTGTTGGTAATGGCCGATTCAACATCACGTTGGGCACAGGCACTGCGTGAGATGTCGAACCGTTTGGAGGAGTTGCCAGGTCAAGATGCCTTCCCGATGGATTTGTCGGCTATCATCTCGAATTTCTACTCACGAGCAGGATTGGTTGAGTTGGTTGGTGGCGGCACAGGGTCAGTAACATTCTTGGGTACGGTATCTCCTGCTGGAGGTAACTTGAAGGAGCCAGTTACGGAGTCGACCAAGAAGGCGGCACGTTGTTTCTACGCCCTATCTCAGGGTCGTGCCGATTCAAAGCGCTATCCATCGATCGATCCGTTGGACTCTTACTCGAAGTATTTGGAGTATCCCGAGGTTAGCGAGTATTTGGATGAGCATGTCGAGAAGGGGTGGGCAGATAAAGTCTACTCGGCAAAGACGATTGTTCAGCGAGGCAAAGAGGCCGACGATCAGATCAATATCTTGGGAGACGACGGTGTGCCAGTTGATTATCACGAGAAGTTCTGGAAGTCGGAGTTGATCGACTTTGTGATCTTGCAGCAGGATGCATTTGATGATATCGATGCAAGTACCCCTATTGAGCGACAGAAGTTTATGTTTAATATGGTATTGGATGTTTGCAATACGAGCTTTACGTTTGCCGATTTCGAGAAGTGTACGCAGTGTTTCAAAAGGTTGATTAACTTGTTCCGCCAGATGAACTATACGGTGTGGCAGTCGGAGGAGTTCTTGGGCTACAAGTCGCAGATCGAGGAGTTGGTGGGTGAGAATGTCGCAAAATAAAAATTTAGAGTTATGATAAAGAGTGCATTTCAAAAGGTATATACCAAGATAGATAATATCACCAAGGCTACGGTAACGCTCAAGGCTAACGGTGTGGGCAACGACGAGTTGGCGACGGTCGATGGCGAGTTGGCACAGGTTGTAAAGTTGATGGGTGATAGTGTTACGTTGCAGGTTTTTGCAGGTACCGAGGGTATAAAGACCAATTCGGAGGTTATTTTTCAGGGCGCTCCGCCAATGTTGCGAGTGTCGGAGAATTTGGCAGGTCGATTCTTCAACGCCTATGGAGAGCCATTGGAGGGTGGAGAGCCAATCGAGGGCGAGGAGCGTGAGATCGGAGGCCCAACGGTGAATCCATTTCGTCGTATCCAACCATCGGAGTTGATTGCGACGGGAATTGCTGGAATCGACTTGAATAATACAATTGTATCGGGTCAGAAGATCCCATTCTTTGCCGATCCCGATCAGCCCTACAATGCTGTAATGGCCAATGTGGCGTTGCGCGCCAAGGCCGATAAGATTGTGTTGGGAGGTATGGGATTGACCAACGACGACTTCTTGTACTTCAAGAGTGTCTTTGAGAATGCTGGAGCGTTGGATCGTATCGTGTCGTTTGTTAATACTACAGAGGATGCCCCTGTGGAGCGTCTGTTGGTGCCCGATATGGCATTGACCGCTGCAGAGTATTTTGCGGTGGACAAAGGCGAGAAGGTATTGGTGTTGTTGACCGACATGACACTCTATGCCGATGCATTGGCGATTGTGTCGAACCGTATGGATCAGATTCCATCAAAGGATTCGATGCCAGGATCGTTGTACTCGGATTTGGCACGTATCTACGAGAAGGCTGTTCAGCTGCCCAATGGAGGTTCGATCACGATTATAGCGGTTACTACCCTATCGGGAGGCGATATTACACATGCTATTCCAGATAATACGGGTTATATCACCGAGGGTCAGTTGTTCTTGCGTAATGACTCGGATACAGGAAAGGTTATTGTCGATCCATTCCGCTCACTGTCGCGTTTGAAGCAACTGGTGATTGGCAAAAAGACACGCGAGGATCATCCACAGGTGATGAATGCTTGTGTGCGATTGTATGCCGATGCCGCAGGTGCTAAGACCAAGTTGGAGAATGGATTTGATCTGTCGGATTATGACGAGCGTTCATTGAAGTTTGCTCATGACTATTCGGCAAAGTTGTTGGCTATCGATATTAATATCGAGATCGAAGAGATGTTGGATACCGCATGGAGTCTCTTTGCGAAGTATTTCACGGCAGATGAGGTTGCGATTAAACAAAATTTGGTTGATAAGTATTGGAAGTCATAGTCTCAGAGGGTGAGAATTTCATTAAAAAAGAGGAGTTATGGCAATTAAATTTCAATATAATAAGACATCGTTGGGCGACCTCGACAAACAGCTTAAGATGCGACGCAAAGCATTGCCGACCATCAAGAGCAAGGAGTCGGCACTTCGTTCGGAGGTGAAGCGAGCCAAGACGACGGCGCAGGAGTATCGGGAACGATTGGATAGTCTGGTTGCGAAGTACGACTACATGGTCTCGTTGTGGGGCGAGTTCGATGCCGAGTTGGTTCGCATCAAGGATGTGGATCTAACGATTCAAAAGATTGCGGGAGTTCGCTCTCCGCTGTTGGAGCGTGTGATATTCGAGGAGGTTGAGTACGACCTCTTCTCCTCGCCCATTTGGTTTCAGTCGGGCGTAGAGGTGTTGAAGGAGTTGGCGGAGTTGAGTATCGAGTTCGAGATCTATAACCATAAGATGGAGTTGTTGGACTATGCTCGTCGCAAGACGACGCAGAAGGTTAACCTCTACGAGAAGGTTCAGATCCCAGGCTACGAAGATGCTATTCGCAAGATCAAGCGCTTTATGGAGGATGAGGAGAATTTGTCGAAATCGGCACAGAAGATCGTCAAAACTAAACAACAAGCAGCCGAGCAGGAGGGGGCAGGAGTATGATAGTTAAGATGTCTAAATATGAGTTTATACTTCACGCGGTGGAGTGTAAAGGGTTTGTGGATCGTCTGCGCGAGTTGGGGATGGTCGACATCACGACTCTGGGTTGGGAGCCTTCGGAGAGCGATCGCGAGTTGATTATGGAGGTCGAATCGCATGCCAAAGCGGAGCATTTCGTGGAGGAGTTCAAGCAGAGCGAGGGTTACGATGCGTCGGCAAAGAGTTGTGCGACGGGCGATAAGGCGTATGAGAAGTATTGTGAGTTGAGTGGTCGCATGAGCGAGTACAACTCACAGATTGCGCAGTTGGAGAAGTTGTCGGACGAGGTATTGGCGTGGGGTGAGTTCTCGCAGGAGTCGTTGCAACAGTTGAGCGAAGGTGGTTTGGAGTTGCGCTACTTCGTATGTGGTCAGACGGATTTCGACAAGATTGTGGCGGAGCGTGGCGAAGAGTTAGTTATTGCACCAATCAATGAGGTCGATGGACGTGTCTACTTCGTGGTGGTTCTCGATGGTCGCAATGGCGAGAAATTGGAGGTAGATATAGATGCCGAGATGGTTAAGCCATTGACAATTTCGGCTAGTGAGGCGAGGATAGAGATTGCGCAGTTGGAGAGTCAGAAGTTGGCGCTCAATGGCGATCTGTCGCAGGTTGCCAACTCGGTGGATCTGATCGTAGAGCATGGTGTAAAGTTGAGGGAGCAGTTGCAGTTGAGCCGCATTAGCTCGTCGTCGCAACACGAGGCCGAGGGATCGCTGTTGGTTATGGAGGCGTGGGCCGAGGCTGAAACAGCGTCGCAAGTTGACGAATTGTTGGAATCGCAAGCAGGATTGATCTATTTCAAGAGCGAGCCGACACCCGAGGATAATACACCCGTGAAGTTGAAGAATGATCGCTTCTCGAGATTATTTGAGATGGTTACGAAGTTGTATGCTCTGCCAAAGTATGGCACGTTAGATTTGACACCATTCTTTGCACCATTCTATATGTTGTTTTTCGCGATCTGTCTGTGCGATGCAGGGTATGGAGCGATTATCTTGGCCGCAGGTATTGGATTGTTCTTCAAGGGTGGCGAGTCGATGCGCACGGTGTCGAAGTTGTCGATGTTCTGTGGTGGAACGGCCGTGCTGTTTGGCGTATGGGCTAATTCGCTCTTTGGAATGGAGTTGAGCGGCATACCAATTTTTGAGGGGTTCCGCTTTATCAACTTCCAGACGGAGTTCTTCACGATCTCGCTGGTGATCGGTATGTTGCAGATTATCTATGCGCTGATTATCAATATCGTCATTACGACACATCGTTTTGGTGTTAAGTATGCATTGGGAACGATCGGATGGTTTATGATGTTGATCGCGGTTATTGCATCGGCTCTGTTGACCAATATGGGCGTTACGGGATTTGGTTTCGACTCGATTCCTTTCTACGCACTGTTGGTAGCAGGGGCTGTATTGTTGATCTTCTTCAATACACCTGGGCAGAATATCTTTGCAAATATAGGCCCTGGATTGTGGGATACATACAACAATATCACAGGTCTTTTGGGAGATGTATTGAGCTATGTTCGACTGTTTGCGATCGGTCTGTCGGGTGGTGTATTGGCGTTGGTGTTCAATGATCTGGCCATTGGAATCACAGGTTTGGATGCCGCATGGGGCGACCAGAGTATTGTGGCGTTGATCTTCAAGGTCTTGGGAGCGTCGATCATTCTACTCTTCGGACACGGCATCAATCTATTTATGTCGACCATCTCATCGATGGTTCACCCTATGCGATTGACATTTGTGGAGTTCTACAAAAATGCAGGTTTCGAGATGTCGACGCGCGAATTTAAACCGATCACAAAATCGGATAAGGAGTAAAAAAGTAAATATTAATTAACAAAAATAAACTTAAACGTATTTTAATTATGGATTCAACAGCATTAATTTTGGCCTATGTAGGTATTGCCTTCATGGTTGGTTTGTCGGGATGTGCATCGGCAATCGGAACATCTACTTGCGGTCAGGCGGCCGTAGGAGCGATGAAGAAGAACCCCGACGGATTTGGAGGTTACTTGGTATTGTCAGCCTTGCCAGGTTCTCAGGGATTGTATGGTTTCGTTTGTTACTTTATGGTGACAAATATGTTTGACTTGGTCAATGCTAACACAACTATTTTGCAGGGTGCTGCGGTATTGGGCGCTGGTCTATTGGTTGGTATTGCGAACCTTGCATCATCTATCTATCAGGGTGCGATCTGTGCCAATGGTATCACAGCGATCGGCAATGGTCACGACGTAATGGGAAAGACCTTGATCTTGGGTGCCTTCCCTGAGTTGTACGCGATCTTGACAGTTGCTGCGACATTCCTTATCGGATCGGCAGTGGCATAAGCAAACGGGGTTATAAAACGCTAGTAGCGGCAAACCAGATTTGATCTGGTTTGCCGCTACTGCTTTATAGTCATAGCTCCGCGGCGAGCACGCTGCCGCCGCCCGCGCAGGGCAGTGGCGCGTAAGCCCCCAACAAAAAAATGACAAAAGCCCCCTAGGAGGGTACCATACAGAAGATCTGACACACACATCCACACAACCTATACACCTTCCCACCCTCTATCACAACAGACACACAGTCCCCATAATATAGCCACAAATAAAAAACGGATAGCTGACTCTTACGTCAACTATCAGTTTCCCATATTTGGTTGATACGATTCACCTCAGGCCTCGCGAAAATAAGCCCCAAGGTGAATCATACACCTAATCTCTATCTAAACTGCCACTCATACTGCATGAACTCAACATAGTCGATCTCCATCTGTGGCAAGTTCTCATCGTTAATATCTCCACCCGAAGCTCCCAAAGCTAGGTTGAACTTAATGCTCTGATACTTCCACTTGAATGGGTTAACCTTGTTACCCACCAAGTTGGCAGTATAAGACAAATCTACAGTGTTTAGAAGTGTTGAATCTGTGAAGTTTCCAAACTCATCTGTCTCATCGCCATAAACATAGATACTACACTGATCCTCATCCCACTCATACAACCAAGTGTGGTACTCGTTAGCATAAGCCTCACGCTCCTCATCACTAATAAATGTTGTCTTAGCAGAGTTCCAGAATGCAGATGTTGTTGTGTAACCCCATCCGAAACGGTGGTAAAGCTGACCGCTGAAGTAGCTTGCAATATCCACCTGGCCATTCAACGGCCAAGCCTCTGTACTAATACCATACATCGTGATTGAAGGCCATCCGCCGCAAGAGATTGTTGGAACCTTAGCGCAAACCTTAACACGACCAAAGTAGAAGCTATAGTTTGTCATAACACTTGCAGATGTATACTCTCCAGTTGCAGCAGCCTCTGTCCAAACAGATGAATTGGCAACATAGAACTCATTAGTAACCTCCTCTTTAATGGCCTTTATAACCAACTTTCCATCCTCCTTATATACATTC
>JBCQUH010000058.1:0-10674 GCA_047174185.1 Rikenellaceae bacterium
GGCGTGAGTAGTTACAAGGCGAAACTGATAGCCGACGGCTTAACATCAATCGATTCAATCACCATTGAAAAACCCTTAACTAACTGTCCTAAACACTCATCAAGATCATCCGAATGAGAGGGTAGTGTAATTGGTTCAATAATAAATTTGTTGGCTTGCATTGCGCCAAAGACGAAGTTTGTACCACCCGCATCGAGTGTTATCACCGTCCTGTTGTCTGTTTTATACATGGTTGTAGTTTTATAAATTGTTTTAAATTTTCATCTATACCTTCCGACACACACATCTTTAAATACGATTTTCACTATAAATTTACTCAAAGATACATATTTTAATCTAAATTAAAGTATATTTGTATAATTTTTAGCACAAAGAGGGGACAAAAAGTATTTTTATTGGCTTCAACTTAAAATTACAACCATGATAAAACAAGCATTAATTGGAGTATTAGCTACCACATTACTATGCAGCTGCAGTAGATCTATTAGCGACGAACACAAAGAATTTTGGGCGATTAACAATTCGCGCGAATGGTCGCTAAAGTTGGATGATTCGTGTCGCGGAGATTGGCAGGAGAATTGGTTTCTCGATGGATTGATCGCAACGGTCGACAATAGCGACAAGGGTATGGACTTTGTATCGGGTCCCGAATTCCGCAACGACGCTCACCACGCTGTGTTGTGGACAAAGGAGTCGTTCGAGGGGGATGTCAAGATCGAGTATACATATACGAGAACCGACGAGCAGACCATCAACGTCAATATATTGTATATCCAAGCCCAAGGAGTTGGCGAGGGGGTATACGACAAGGATATCTCGAAGTGGAGTGACCTGAGAACCACCCCGACGATGAGTATATATTATAAGTATATGAATCCACTACACATTAGCTACGCAGCATTCCCGATGGTCAACGAGGATCCCGAGAATGACTATCTGAGGGTTCGCAAATACCCGATAGATGAGGATGTGTCGTTTCACGATATCGAGGTCGAGCCTACCTTCTTCAAGATCGGACTCTTCAAATCCCACATACCATATAAGATCACGGTCATCAAGACCGATGCTCGATTGTTTATGAGGGTCGAGGGCGATGGCAAGAGGCAGCTATATCGTTGGGATGTCTCGGACAAGGCCAAACTCGAGGAGGGACGCATAGGATTGCGACAGATGTATACTCGCGCAGCACGATATAACGACTTCAAGGTCTACACCAAAAAGGCGGAGTAATTAACAACCTAAATAACAAATTTTATGAAACAACTAAAGACAATTGGTCGTGTGGCTACCCCACTATGTGGATTGGCGCTACTACAACCACTCACTAGCTGTACGTCGGTGACAGCTACCCCCGAAAAGCCCAATATCGTGGTACTTCTCTGCGACGACTTGGGATATGGCGACCTAGGATGCTTTGGACACCCACAGATCAAGACCCCAAATCTCGATCAGTTGGCAGCCGAGGGAATCCGTTTGACAAACTTCTACTCGGCAGCGGCTGTCAGTTCGCCTTCGCGTGCAGGATTGTTGACTGGTCGTAACCCCAACCGTGCAGGGTTCTACGACTTTATCCCAGGTGGCACGAAGTCTCCTATCTGTCGCGACCTTGTCCACCTACGCGAGGATGAGGTGACGATCCCCATGTTGCTCAAAACCGCAGGGTATGTCACTTGTCTATCGGGAAAGTGGCACTGCTCATCGAAGTTCAACAACCCAAATAGCGGCCAGCCCTCACCAGGCGATCTTGGTTTCGACCACTGGTTTGCAACACACAACAATGCATCGCCATCACACGAGAATCCAAATAACTTCATCCGAAACGGTGTGCCTGCAGGTCAGCTCGAGGGCTTCTCGTGCGAGTTGGTTGTCGACGAGGCTCTAGGGTGGTTGAAGCAGCAGGATCCCGAGGCTCCATTCTATCTACAGGTGACATTCCACGAGCCACACGAGAATGTGGCATCTCCAGAGCACTTGGTTGAGAAGTATCTGCCCGTATCGGTTAGCCGCGAGCAGGCTGAGTTCTTCGCCAATGTCGAGAATATGGATACCCATGCAGGCCGTCTAATCGACTATATCCGTGAGCACTATGGCGACAACACATTGGTTGTATTCTCGTCGGACAATGGTCCCGAGACGCTATTGCGTTACTCACGAGCTAAACACTCGTATGGTAGCCCAGGTGAGCTTAGCGGTATGAAGTTGTGGACTCGCGACGGTGGTATCCGCGTTGCAGGTATCATGAAGTGGTTTGGCAAAGAGACATTCAACGGAACAACAGATGCTGTGGTATCGTCGTTGGATTATCTACCAACATTCTGTCAGTTGGCAGGTGTGGCACTTCCCGACCGTGAGTTGGATGGAAAGTCATGCCTCGATCTATTTGACGATGGTGAGTTCGTCCGCAACAAACCACTATTGTGGGCATTCTACAGCGCTACGAACGACGAGGTTATCGCCCTTCGCGACGGAGATTGGAAGATCACATGTAAGTTGATGTTGGCCGATGGCAGCGGTTACCTACCTAAGATTGAAAATATCTACGACGGTAATATCGACGAGGTTAAAAGCTGTGCAATGAGCGATTTCAAGCTCTACAACCTAATGGAGGATATCGACGAGAGCGACGATCTATCGCAGAGCAATCCAAAGGAGTTTGCACGCATGAAGGCATTGTTGGAGAGCGAGTATACGAAGTTGCTTGACGGCAGCCATATCTGGAGCCGCGACTAAACAGCGCAAGGCTTCGGCACAAAATAAGGGTTAACAGGTTCACGCTGTTAACCCTTTTATTTTACCACCGACCTAATGGTTCCTAATAGAACGTACTCACGAGTGAGCGTATCTCCTTGCGCGCCATAAAGAGGTGGTTCTCGATCGTGCGCTGCGACAGATCCAATCTAAGAGCTACCTCCTCGGTGGTAAGCCCCTCTTTGGAACAGAGCACATAGATCAACCCTCGTTTATGCGGCAACTGATCGATGCAGTGCTGCTCTACTCGCGCCACCTCATTTGCCATCACCGTATCCTCAGTAGTATTAACAACCCGAGGTGCAAAATTGGCAAAAAACTCCTGAGCACGCGATGAACAAGCGTTGTGACGATAATAATCAATAATCAAATTTCGAGCAACCTTATACATCAACCCCTGCAACATCTGCTCGTTGAGTAGCATATTGTAATTGAGCAGTCGCAAAAAGATATCATGTATAATATCCTCGGCATCCTCCCGAGAACCGATACGCTTGGTAACATATCCTAGAAGTTCGTTTTGGGAACGCTGATAGAGAGTACGGATCATCTCATCCTGTCTCAAATCGAGGTTAATCGAAACACTCATAATTATTACGGGTTTAGGTTTTAGTTACATAAAAATAACACAATCCCCTCGACAGCGCAGCCCCATGGATAACAAAAATAGGGACATTTTATAACATAACAGCGTATGCGCTCATATAGAGCACATACGCTGCATTTTGTTACAAATCATCCCTACTATATATTCTCCGCGTAGTAGTTCTTAAGTCTTAACAAAGCTTCGATATAGTAGTAATCAGCATAGACAATCGAGTAATCGATCTCCGATCCAGCAGGCATGTGACCCGTTGCATGGTCAAGGAATGCAGGTGAATTCTTCGAACGATAGTTGCTATCCATCTCCTTCAACATCGCCTCAGCAGCCGAGAAATAGCTCTCGCCCTTAGCTCCGCCAACGTAGTCCGACAACTCGATAAGCGCCGAGGCAACAAGTGCTGCAGCCGAAGCATCGCGTGGAGCATCTGGAATATCAGGAGCGTAGAAATCCCAATATGGAATCATATCGGCAGGCAACTTCTCAAGATAGATATCTGTCACCTTCTGAGCGAAATCCAAATAGCGCTGATCCTTAGTAAAGCGATAACACATCGTGTAACCATAGATAGCCCAACCCTGACCACGTGCCCACATAGAGTCGTCGGCATATCCTTGGTGAGTACACCCTAGGATCTTGTTTCCGCTGATCGAATCGTAGACAACCACATGGTACGACGAACCATCCTCGCGGAAGTGATTCTCCATCGTCTTGTCGGCATGGTTAATAGCCACCTCACGAAGATACTCCGAACCACCATTCTCGGCCGACCAGAACAACATCTCGAGGTTGATCATATTATCAATAATAGTGTTGTGGTTACCAAACTTCTTGATCTCACGAGGCCACGAAAGGATCGTACCCACATTTGGATTGTAGAGCGTAGCAAGGGTCTCCGACGTGCGGTTGATAATTGGCTTATACGACTCGTCACCAGTCAATCTATAACCATTACCGTAGCTACAGAACATTAAGAAACCTAGATCGTGGTCGATCGCTGGCGGATATGAGATAAACTCCAATGCCTCGGTATACTTACGTGCCTCGGCCAAGATCTTCTCATTACCACTCGCCTCGTATCCATACCACAAGACACCTGGCCAGAAACCTGCCGTCCACTGATCCTTGGCAACACGACGCTGACTCCACTCGCTACCACCTGGCTCTACATTACGTGGAGATTGCATGTAGTCAGCTGGTGCCAACTGCTCAAGGCTACGCTCGATCTGCGCCTCACAATACTCCAACGCACCATCGACAAACGATGGCTGCTGCTTCTGCGTCTGACAACTCAACATCGCCAACGACAGACTCAAAGTTATTAATCCTCTCTTCATTTTACAATTTACTTAAATTAAATTTTGGTTATCTATACCCAATACTACGAATATCCACAGCCATTTACTCAATCGAAATTCGAAAATGTGGTGAAAATGTGGTTGAAAAGGGTTAAATCATTTTGAATATCTATATATAATGTGTAAATTTGGCATTGACTACGAGACTCAGTGAGGAGATGAAAAAAATAATTGCAATAGCGACACTACTATACGCGATATGCTCTGCCGAGATAGCTCTGCCACAGAGCTATTTCCGAAAGTTTGACGCTAGTTCATCGCTTCCCGACAACAATGTCCGCAACATGATAATGTTGCCCAATGGCGTGATGTGTATCGAGACGGCATCTATGCTCAACACATTCGACGGGGCATCGACTCTGAGCCTACGATATGACCTCGACAAGATCCCCTACACCGAGTACAACGGCATGAAGGAGATCTACTACGACTCTCACGATAGATTGTGGATCAAGAATCGAGATAACACATGGATCTACGATCTGCAAAAAGAACAATTTATCTACAACGTAGACTCTCTGGCACGAGAGGAGATGGCGATAACGGAGAGTATCGACAATATCTTCATCGTCAATCGAAGTCAATACCTCATCTACAACTCGACGCAACACTCCATCTACTACTACAACGACTCGTCGAAACAGAAGATCGAGATAGCCTTGGCCGATATAATGGGCAATCCGATGGCCATAAGCCGAGTAGACGACAACTTATGGATCTTGTGCGACAACGGTCTGCTTGCCCAGTGGAGCGAGCGGTCGCAGAGCCTATTATACATCGAGCGGCAGCTAATAGCCCCAAATAGCGACATCTCGAAGTTGAGCCGTTTCAAGATGGTGGCCGACAATCGCCAACAGCTGTGGATCATCACCGACAACGAGTTAATGTGTTACGATACGCGCAATTACTACAAAAATGCAAATATCAACACGACCCTCGACAAGGCAGATCTCTTCACGGCCATCGCCTTCGACCACGAGCGATATGTGTGGGTTGGCTCGTCGAAGTCGGGTGTGCGACGTATCGACAATACGACATTCGAGGTTGAGCAGCTACCCCACTTGGCGGTTGTCGACGGCAATAACGTGGAGCACAATAGCGACATCACGCAGATATATGCCGACGACAACAACGGCATCTGGATCGCCACCGAGACCGAGGGGTTGCTCTACCACCATCGCGATATCTTCACATTCGAGAGTCTCGACAACTCGACCATCTCACAAGGGCGGTTGAGCGACCAAAATATCAAATGTCTGCTCAACGAGGCCAACGGCACAATGTTGCTGGGCACGGTAAATGGACTGTTCCGATATGACCCCGCGAGCAACAGCATCACACTCCCCTACCCCGAATTGGCCTCGGAGATATGCGTGGGTCTATACCGCGACAATCGTCAACGAGTGTGGCTGGGGACGTTCCACAACGGAGCATTCTGCATCGACCGCGGAGAGATCACCCACTATGTGTATGACGATATGCCCGACATCAATGTTAGCTACCTCAACTCGACACCCAACCTCAACAGCATACGCACCTTCTACCAAAGCCCCGACCAACAGATCTACGTGGGGGTCTATGGCGGCATCGGAGTGTTGAACGAGGCGAGTGGCCAGATCACGCTGATCGGCGAGACGACCAACGCCAAATGTTTCATCACCCGAGGCATAACCCCCATAGACAACAATCGGCTGATAGTCAATGGCGACAACGGATTGTTTATCTACAACCGCCAAACACGAAGCATCGAGAGCGAGGCTCTACAGTTCCCACAACGCAATAGTAGCTGCTACGACCTGATTGTCGATAGTCGCGGCTTGATATGGATCGCCACACTCGACGGATTGGTTGTCTACAACCCCTCGACCCACCAACATCGCGTGCTCAGAGGCGAGGATGGAGTGGCCAACAACAAGGTGATGAGTGTGGTGGAGGATTGGTCGGGCAACATCTGGATCTCAACCTCGGCAGGTGTGTCGATCGTGAAGATGCGCAAGGAGTGGAGTCTGGAGGAGATTATGGTTGTCAACTTTGCACACTTTGACGGAATCAAAGATGTGGCGTTCTTCCCACATAGCTCAATTCGAGGAGTCGACGGCAGAGTCTACTTTGGCTCCTCCAATGGGTTGCGCATTGCCGACCCCTCGCGATTGGCCAACTCGTCGAGTCGCACCAAACCGATCCTGCTCAATCTGCGCCTCTACAACAGACCCATTGGCGTTGGCGAGCGATTCTTGGGCGACGAGATATTGAATCGCCCACTCAGCGAGATGACGCAGTTGCGCCTCAACCACAATGAGAGCTTTGTGACATTCGAATTTTCGATCCTCAACTATAGCAATCCGAGCCATACTCAGTATCGTTATATGTTGGAGAATTTCGACAAAGATTGGGTCGTACTGCGCGATGTCAATAGCGTGGCTAGTGCAACCTTCTCGCTGCTGCACCCAGGCAAATATCGCTTCCGCGCACAGAGCAGTAGCGACGGCAGGTGGTGGAGCGACGAGACGACACAGCTCGAGGTGGTGATCCTACCTCCGTGGTGGAGTTCCAATTTGGCTATCGCCAGCTACCTAGCACTATTGTTGACGACCATATACCTCGTCGTGAGATCTATCATAAAGCGCAATACGAAGGAGAACCTCAAACACCAACTCGTCGAGGAGCAGCTGCGCAAGGAGGAGGTGGAGGAGATCAAGATGCGCTTCTTTGTCAACGTCAACCACGAGCTGCGCACCTCGCTGTCGCTGATAATCATACCGTTGGAGTCGTTGCTCAACAAGGTGGGCGACCAACAGATCAAGGGGCAGTTGGAGGGTATCTATCGCAATGCCAAGAGTCTGTTGCAGCTGGTCAACCACCTGCTCGATTCGCGCAAGATAGATATGGGACGCGAGCAGCTCAAGGCGACCATGGGCGAGATGACTGCATTTGTCGAGACGACCTATGAGTCGTTCTGCGACTCGGCTAAGGTAAATATGATCGAGTTGATATTCGACAAGGATTGCGAGAGTTTGACGATGGCCTTTGACCACGGCATGATGCAGAAGATATTAAACAACCTCTTGTCGAACGCCATAAAATTCACACCACGAGGGGGGAGTGTGACACTCTCGCTTGCGAAGATCGAACGCAACGAGAGTGCACCGATGGTCGAGATCAAGGTCTGCGACTCGGGGCAGGGGATCCCACAAAAGGATATTGAGCAGATCTTCGACCGCTTCTTTCAGGCGAGCAACAACGTCGACTCAAAGGGGACGGGTATCGGACTCAACTTGGTGAAGAGCTATGTGGAGATGCATCGAGGCGAGATTAGGGTTGAGTCGCAGTTGGGTCGAGGAGCGACCTTTAGAGTCTTAATTCCAATGGACATAGAGCCATGCGAGGTCAGGCAGAGCACACCACCGACCACAGAGGAGGAGAGAGCCGAGGAGGAGAGGGAGATAGCCGCCGCTACACACACCTCAACACCCTCGCAGCGACACAAACTACTCATCGTCGAGGATAACAAGGAGTTCCGCGACTATATGGCAAATGAGCTGAGCGAGCTATACGATATTGAGATGGCAAACAACGGACGACAAGGAGTCGAGGCGATAATGCGAAGTGCCCCCGATCTGGTTATCAGCGACGTTATGATGCCCGAGATGGATGGGTTGGAGCTGTGTAGCGCGATAAAGGAGAGTGAGGAGATGTCGCATATACCGATCATTTTGCTTACGGCTCACTCCTCCAACGAGAGTCGTCTATCGAGCTACGAGTCGGGGGCGGATGCCTATATCTCGAAGCCATTCCACTGGGGGGTGTTGCACGCACGTATACGCAACCTAATCGAGGAGCGCAAGAAGCGAAGTGGCAACGAAGAGGGAGAGATAATCGAGGAGTTAAACATATCGAAATTGTCTCCGTCGGATGAACGATTTATGCGTCGAGCACTGGAGAGTGTGGAGCGAAACCTCGACAATACGGAGTACTCAGTCGATACGATGTGCGAGGAGCTGTCGATCAATCGCATGAGCATCTATCGTCGATTCCGAACTACGACCCAACAGACACCAGCGGAGTTTATCCGCACGGTGCGCATACGACGCGCAGCACGATGGATGGCTAGCGGCAAGGGTCGAGGCTACACCCAAACAGAGATCTCGGAACGCTTTGGATTTAACACACCAAAATACTTCTCGAAATACTTCAAGGAGGTGTATGGCGAGACACCGATGCAATATATCTCGCGGTTCAAGGATCGTTAGATAAATTTGAGGATATGTTGAGTAATTGAGTGGTGAGAATCGTATTATATGTAGAGTACAAGTATATTTTTATAAAATAATAAATTTAAAGAGATGAAGATTGTAACAATGGGCGAGATTCTACTTCGCCTCTCAACACCTGGGAATAAGCGATTCGTTCGCTCCAATTCGTTTGACGTGATCTATGGCGGCGGCGAGGCAAACGTGGCAGTAAGCTGCGCTAACTATGGCCACGAGGCCTACTTTGTGTCGAAATTGCCGACGCACGAGATTGGCCAGAGCGCGGTGAATGCACTGCGTCAATTTGGTGTCAAGACCGATTTTATAGCTCGCGGAGGCGATCGTGTTGGCATCTACTTTTTGGAGACTGGAGCGTCGATGCGCCCCTCGAAGGTGATCTACGACCGCGCCAATTCTGCAATTGCCGAGGCTACGAAGGCCGATTTCGACTTCGATGCTATCATGAAGGATGCTGCATGGTTCCACTGGTCTGGTATCACCCCAGCGTTGTCGGCCGAGTCTGCGGAGTTGACGAAGTTGGCTTGCGAGGCAGCACGTCGCAATGGCGTTACGGTGTCGGTAGACTTGAACTTCCGCAAGAAGTTGTGGACAAAGGAGCGCGCCCAAGAGGTTATGCGTCCATTGATGGAGTATGTCGATGTGTGTATCGGCAACGAGGAGGATGCTGAGTTGTGTTTGGGCTTCAAGCCCGATGCCGATGTCGAGGGTGGTAACACCGATGCCGAGGGGTACAAGGGTATCTTCGAGCAGATGATGAAGCAGTTCGGATTCAAATATGTGGTGTCGACCCTTCGCGAGTCGTTCTCGGCAACGCACAACGGATGGAAGGCGATGATCTACAATGGCGAGGAGTTCTACACCTCGAAGCGCTACGACATCGAGCCAATCGTCGATCGCGTAGGCGGTGGTGACTCGTTCTCGGGCGGTATCATCCATGGTCTATTGACTAAGCCAAATCAGGGCGAGGCGTTGGAGTTTGCAGTGGCAGCTTCTGCCTTGAAACATACGATTGATGGAGATTTCAACCACGTGAGCGTCGAAGAGGTCGAGGCATTGGCAGGTGGTGATGCAAGTGGACGTGTACAACGATAAATAAAAACAGAGAAATATTATGGCAAGATTTTCAAAAATGCAGGTGCTAGAGGCAATGCAGACAACGGGCATGGTACCCGTATTCTATAACAAGAGTGCAGAGATCTCAAAGAACGTATTAAAAGCGAGTTACGAGGGTGGCGTTAGAGCCTTTGAGTTTACCAATCGCGGAGACTTCGCAAGCGAAGTCTTTATCGAGTTGATTAAGTTTGCCCAGAAGGAGTGTCCAGAGATGATCGTTGGAATTGGTTCGATCGTCGATGCACCAACGGCAGCGCTCTATATGCAGTATGGCGCGAACTTCGTAGTAGGCCCATATCTCAATGCGGAGGTTGCAAAGGTGTGCAATCGCCACTTGGTGCCCTATACCCCAGGTTGCGGATCGGTGAGCGAAATCGGGTATGCTCAGGAGTTGGGATGTGACCTTACGAAGGTGTTCCCAGCAGGAAATGTTGGTGGCCCATCGTTCGTAAAGAATGTCAAAGCACCACTCCCATGGTCTAATATCATGGCTACAGGGGCTGTAGAGCCTACGGAGGAGAACCTCAAGGGGTGGATCAAAGCTGGTGTAATGTGTGTTGGTATGGGATCGCAGTTGTTCCAA
>JBCQUH010000059.1:0-10545 GCA_047174185.1 Rikenellaceae bacterium
TTGGTGGGAGGCTGTAGATTATTGTGCTAATAAAGAACGTATTCCAGGTATACCTTGGGCTTGGCGTCTTCCACTTATTACTGAATTGAAATATATTAGTTATGGTAGAACAGACATACATTTTAAGACTGTTTACAATGAATATGTTGATAATTCAGCGGTAGCATGTTATTCTCCGTTCACAGGAAATGTAGTTACATACCCTAATTTGATATATATCTGGAGTGGCTCTTTGTATGGTACAGGTGGAGCAGCTAATGGAACGGTTCGTGCAGCGGCTGTTCGTGGAGGTAACGCGTCACAGTATAATCAATCGGCGTATGACCCATTGAGTGTTGTTTGTATCTTGGATAAGGTTTACTACCCAGATACCGATATTGTGCCAGATGCAGGAGAATTTGCAGGTGCTGGTGAGATTATCTACACGGATGATCCAACTGATTATTCATTTCAATAACGGTATATAATAATATAATATAGGTATCGACCCGACTAACGTTTGCGCGTTAGTCGGGTCGATTGTTTTATATGTGGGAGGGTTTGTGGAGGTTTTTTGAGAAAAAAGGTGTAAAATTTTGATATTGAGCAAAAAAACACTATATTTGTGCGCTTGATCGAGCCGATGTGTGTTGGCGTGGGTCGAGATAGAATAACTAATTTAATTAAAAACAGGTAATTATGAACAATTACGAAACCGTTTTCATCGTCACTCCTGTTCTCTCTGAGGCTCAGGTGCAAGAGGTCTGTGACAAATTCCACGGTGTTATCACCGAGAACGGAGGTGAGGTTGTGAATAAGGAGAGCTGGGGAATCAAAAAACTCGCTTACCCTATTCAGAAAAAGACAACTGGCTTCTATTTTCTACTAGAGTTCACTGGCGAAGGTGACATTATCGAGAAGTTGGAGACACAGTATCGTCGTGACGAGCGTGTAATCCGTTTCCTAACATTCAAGCAGGACAAGTATGCAGTTGAGTACTCGGCTCGTCGTCGTGCGAAACTTTCAAACAAGCAGGAGGAGTAAACAATGGCAGATAACAGACCACAGTCAGAGATCCGTTACTTGAACCCAGTATCGGTAGATGTAAAGAAGAAGAAGTACTGTCGCTTTAAGAAGCTAGGTATCAAATATGTAGATTACAAGGATGGTGAGTTCTTGAAGAAGTTCCTTAATGAGCAGGGTAAGATTTTGCCTCGTCGCTTGACTGGAACATCTCAGAAGTTCCAGAAGAAGGTAGCTCAGGCAGTGAAGCGTGCGCGTCACTTGGCGATTTTGCCTTTCGTAACCGATTGTATGAAATAATTAGAAGGAGATAAGATCGATGGAGATTATATTGATAAAAGATGTCGAGGGCGTAGGTTACGCTAACGATATCGCTAATGTTAAGCCAGGTTACGCTAACAACTACTTGATCCCTCAGGGATTTGCTAAGGCTGCAACAGCTTCGGCAAAGAAGATTTTGGCGGAGAATTTGCGCCAGCGCGCTCACAAGGATGCTAAGATCTTGGCTGATGCCGAGGCGTTGGCTGCTAAGTTGGGCGAGATGTCGTTGTCGGTAGCTGCTAAGGCTGAGGAGGGACGTTTGTTCGGAACTGTTACGTCGGCTGATTTGGCTGAGGCGTTGGCAGCACAGGGTGTCGAGGTTGACCGCAAGGCAATCGCTGTAGATGCTATCAAGACTGTTGGCGAGTATGAGTTCGCTGTACGTCTACACCGTGATGTTAAAGCTACGGTTAAGGTAAGCGTTGTAGCGGCTGAGTAATCAGACGATTATATACAAAAAGAGGGGTGTTGCTCAATTGAGAGCGACACCTCTTTTTTTGCGCTTTGCACCACTGATTTAGTTTAGGTTTACCTCTAGCGATGGGGTATCCTCGTTGGAGAATCCTGTGCCGAGAGTGCCACCTGCTGCAGCTGTGATGATGTTGTATGTTCCGCGTACAAACTCGACATTGCTGGTGAACCCCTTGCGGCATTTGCACTCGTCGAGGTAGCTTCGTCCAGTGAAGATATTTGTGCGGTAGACGCGGAAGGTGAGGTCTAGGTAGCAGGTTATGTAGCTCTGTTTGACGAGCGTTGCAGGGGCGATAACCATTGGGATCACCACCTCCTCGTCGTACTTCAATAGTGGTGAGTTCTCGATGTCGACCACCACCGAGCCATTTGTGCTGCCGCAAAATTGCGCCCCACCCTCGGCCGCGATGTCGATATACCCTGTGTCGAAGAGGTCAAGCGAGCTGCTCGTGTAGTCGTTGGTGCACTCCACCTCGATCTGGTATAGTGTGTATTCGTAGCTTGATTTGTCGATGTTCTCGGCTGGCGTGAAGTGTATCTCCAAGGTGGCCAACATGTGCCGCATATCGGTCGGCTGCTGCGCTACGCCATCGGTGGAGATGGCCACGGGGTCGCTTACCATATACAACTTTGAGGCGGCCATCGAGTTGTAGGGGTCGGCCAGATCGACCGTTTGGCGCGCTAGGTCAATAGGGTAGTGCCCTGCGCTGGTCACTTGAGAAGCTGATTCATAGGGGTAGATCAATACCAACTCGCAGTCGCTCTCCACCTCGCCCGAGAAGATTGCCGACTCGCCATTCTCCGCCACCTCGGTCGCCATATCGAACTGCGCGATCGACTCACCCCCGACGCTCCAACCACCCAACGTATCCCCCTGCTCCCACGATGTACTCCACAGCTGAGCGTCGCTGTCGGGCGTGATTGAGACCCTGCTCTGAGATGGCTGGTTAACCCACACTGTGACGACCTTTTCTTGCTCCTCTGCCATCTCTGTCGTGTTACTTACCTGACATCCACAGAGCAGAATCGCTACAAAAGATAACCATCTCATAAATTGTGTGTGTTTTTGTATTTCTCAGAACGACTCAGTAATTCTCAGCAAGTTCTGAGAATTACTGAGTCGTTCTGACTCTCTCATAACTTATAACTCATAACTTATTCCTCGCCCATCGTGGTGTAGACGTTGACCACATCCTCGTCCTCCTCCAAGCGCTCGATGAGCTTCTCCATATCCTCGTGCTCCGTGCCGCTTAGCTCCTTGGTGTCGGTAGGGATGCGAACACCTTCGCCCGATACGATCTCGTAGTTGTTCTCGTCCAACCACTTCTGAACCGCGCCAAACGACTCATAGGCTGCAAAGATCGTCACCTCGCCATCCTCGGCGTAGAACTCATCGACCCCTAGGTCGATCATCTCCAACTCCAACTCCTCGGGGTCGATACCCTCGGCAACCTTAAATTTGAATGTGCACTTATGCTCAAACATAAAGGCCACACTTCCGTTGGTTCCCAACGAACCGCCACACTTATTGAAGTGCATACGCACATTGGCCACCGTACGGTTAATGTTATCCGTCGCCGTCTCGACCAACACCGCGATGCCGTGAGGGCCATATCCCTCGTATACCACCTCTTTGTAGTCGGCCGTATCCTTCGATATTGCACGTTTGATTGCGCGATCCACATTCTCCTTGGGCATATTCTCCGCCTTGGAGTTCTGAATCAAGATACGCAATCGTGTATTTGCCGCGGGATCAGGCCCACCGCTCTTGACTGCAATCTCAATCTCTTTACCGATCTTGGTAAACACACGCGCCATATTTCCCCAGCGCTTCATCTTTCGCGCTTTGCGATACTCAAATGCTCTTCCCATTTGTATATTTTAATTTAATTGTTTCAGATCCACAAATGTAGCATAAAATCGCGAAAAATAACTAACTTTGCACCATAATTTTAAAAACAAATAGGATGCAAAATAGCATAAATGCCGCAGTCGAGATACTGCGCAAGGGGGGTATCATCCTCTATCCGACCGACACGGTGTGGGGTGTGGGGTGCGACGCGCGCAACAAAGAGGCGGTGGCCAAGATATATGAGCTAAAGAGATCGGTGGACAAAAAGTCGATGATCGTCCTCTGTGGCGACCTCGATATGGCGGTGCGATATGTCCAACGTCCGCCACACATCGCCTTCGAGGTGATGGAGTTGGCCACCAAACCCACCACCGTAATCATGCCTAGAGGGGTTGGCGTGGCCGAAAACCTACTGCCCGAGGAGGGGTCGCTCGCCATTCGAGTGCCCGACCACGAATTCTGTAAGGCGTTGATCAAACGACTTGGCGCACCCATCGTCTCGACATCGGCCAATATCTCGGGCGAGGCAACGCCCAAACGCCTCAACGAGGTAGATCCTGAGATCGTCAATGGCGTAGATATGGTTATCCACCCCCGATTTGAGGGTAAGCCCACGCGTCAACCATCGTCGATCATCAGCTTCGGACTCGATGGATCTTTCAAAATCCTCCGTGACTAAAAAAGTTATGAGTTATGGAGTTATAACTTATAACTCCATAACTCATAACTTATAACTTAGTTTGCGTCAAACTTGTAGATGCAGCGGTGGGTGTAGACCTGCTCTGGTGTGAGCAGTGCCGATGGGAAGTTGGGGTTGTTGGGGGCATCGGGGAAGTTCTGCGTCTCGAGTGCAAATCCGCCTCGCGAGAGGTAACACCCTGCGCCATCCTTCGATGTCGTCTTGCCGTCGAAGAAGTGGCCGTTATAGAACTGCACACCAGGCTGATCGGTGTAGACACTCATGCGTCGTCCCGACTGTGGGTCGCTCACCACGGCCGCCAATCGACACTCGCCCACCTCGCCATTGACAACCCAGCAGTGGTCATAACCTGTCGCGGCATTGAGATATTTATACTCCGCCGCCTGATCGCGATCGACGACCTTTGGTTGGCGGAAGTCGAAGGGGGTACCCTCCACCGCCTCTACGTGCCCATAGGGGATGCTCACCTCGTTGACGGGGACAAATCCGTCGGCCATGATCTGCAACACATGGTTGCTCGCCACGCCACGCCCCTCGCCTGCGAGGTTGAAGTATGAGTGGTGCGTAAGGTTGATGTATGTCTTTTTGGTCGTCACGGCCTTGTAGTCGATCACGAACTCACCTTCATCCGTCAACTCATAGCTCATATCGATGGTCAACTCCCCAGGGTAACCCTCGTAGCCATCGGGCGAGATCAATCGAAACTCGATCCTCGTGTCGCTCACGCTCACCACATCCCAAGCTATAGAGTCGATACCCTCGCCACCGTGCAGCGACTGGCCATTGTTGTTGATGGGTAGCGTATACTCCACGCCATCGATGGTGAAGTGCCCCTTTGCGATACGGTTGGCATAGCGACCACATGCCGCCCCAAGGTAGCGCTCGCCCTTGTTGTTGAGATATTCGTCGGTGGTGTTGTAGCCCAATGCCACATCGCCCACCACGCCATTGCGGTCGGCCACCAATAGCTTCATTACGCGTCCTCCGAAGTTGGTTACCAACATCTCGATGCCGCCATTTTTCAGGGTGTAGCTCTTTATTTTGCTCATAATTTATCTGTGTTTTTAGGTTTGCTATACCAAATGTACTATTTTTTTTGGAAACTCAGACATCGCGGCACAAAAAAAGGTGTCGAAGCTCCTCGACACCCCCTTAGTAATACATGTAATGTAGGATAACCTAGATCGACAACATCTTGACCAGATCGATTGCCGAACGGTCTATCTTGTTGCGGTGGCAGATCGCCTTGTTGAATGGCACAAATACATACTCGCCATTCTTTACACCCACCATCAAGTTGCGCTGACCCTCGACCAACGCCTCGATCGCCTTCTCGCCCATGCACGATGCAAGGATACGATCCACCGCCGTGGGTGATCCTCCGCGCTGTATGTGACCCAAGATCGTTACGCGAGCGTCGTAGTCGGGATACTCCTTCTTGACACGCTCGGCCAACCCTAGTGCACCCCCTGTCGCAGGGTTCTCGGCCACCAATACGATTGCCGAATTCTTGCTCTTTCGGAATCCTGCGTCGATCAACTCCGCCAACTGGTCAACCTCGGTATCCATCTCGGGGATGATTGCCGCCTCGCAACCCGAAGCGATCGCTCCGTTGAGCGCCAAGTGGCCTGCCGTGTGACCCATCACCTCGACGAAGAATAGACGCTCGTGCGAAGTGGCTGTGTCGCGCAACTTATCGATGCACTCGACGATCGTGTTGAGTGCCGTGTCATATCCGATTGTGTTGTCGGTGCCTCCCAAATCGTTGTCGATCGTACCTGGCAGCCCCACGATCGGCACATTGTGCTCGTCGGCCAACAGCTTAGCACCCGTTAAAGAACCGTCGCCACCGATCACCACCAAAGCGTCGATGCCTGCCGCCACCATATTGCCGTAGGCCATAGCGCGACCCTCTGGTGTGCGGAACTCCTTACAACGAGCCGTCTTTAGGATGGTACCACCCTGCTGGATGATGTTGCTCACGCTCTTCGACGTGAGGTCTATTATCTCGTTGGTTATAAGACCCTTATAGCCTCGCATAATACCCTTTACCTTGAAGCCATTGTAGATGGCTGTACGTGTCACAGCGCGAATTGCTGCATTCATTGCTGGGGCATCTCCTCCCGAAGTGAGAATACCGATACATTTAATTGGCATAATATAGAAAGGTGTTTAATAAATTATTTTCTTAATACAAACTACCGTTTGTGCCAAAGATATGAAGTTTACCTCGATTTTCAAAATAATAATCATTTATTTTAATATCTTTTTAACCTAAAGCCCCAAAATCGCCCAGCTTGGGTTAAGAATACAAATATTTGCTTTTGCACAAATTTTGAGTATTTTTGCATATATTCATCAAAAACCATACTCGAATTATGTTGAAACTACTCAAATCTACGGCCATCACCCTCTGCGGAATCGCGCTAGGGTTTGTTATAATGATAATAGCCGTTACCCTCGCCATATCGTCGCTCACCATGACCAGCTTCACCGAGACGGTGAGCCGTCAAGAGTGCTCGCTGCTCGAGATCAACATGGACGAGATGGTGGTCAACACCCCAGCCCCACCGACCCTCGACCAACTGTTGGGGTTGAACGTGGCACAGCGACAGGTGACACTGCTCAATACGATCCGCGCCATTGAGTTGGCGGCAAGCGACCCCAATATCGTGGCTATATCGCTGCGCATGGATGGCTCGGCCTCGATGTCGCTAACCTCGGCACACGAGATGAGACAGGTTCTGGGGCGCTTCCGTGCCTCGTGCGACAAGCCGATATATGCCTATGCCGAGGATTACTCGCAGTTGGAGTACTACATAGCCTCGGCGGCTGACTCCATATTTGTCCACCCTCTGGGGGGTGTCGAGTGGCGCGGCATGGCTATGGGTGGACTATATTATGGTGGGCTGTTCGAGCGACTCGGTATCGAGGTCGAGGTCTTCCGCCCCGAGGCGTGTATCTATAAATCGGCCGTCGAACCATTTACGCGCACGCAGATGTCGCCTGAGAGCCGTGCTCAGAGCCAACGCATCGTCGATGAGTTGTGGGCGAGCGTGGTGGACGAGGTGGCGCAGTCGCGCAATATCTCTGCTCGGCAGCTTGAGCAGATCGCCTGCGACGAGGTGGTGGTCGATGCTTCGCAGGCCATCGAGCGTCGCATGATCGACGGCAAGATATATCTGCGCGACTACAACCGCCTGCTCGAAGAGCGAGGTGTAGTGCTCAAGAACAACACTCCGCGCACCATTACCCTTGCGCAATATAGCGGCTTCATCACCTCGTTGTCCACTACGGCCGACGACCATGTGGCGATGATCTATGTCGATGGTGTGATAGGTGTGGAGAGCGACGACTACAGCGGAGTCAACGCACGACGACTCGCGCGGATGCTACGCAGAGTGGCCGCAGATGATAAGGTCAAGGGGGTGATCCTACGTGTCGACTCCCCTGGAGGGGGTGCGATAGCGGCCGATGTTGTGGCTCGCGAGGTGGTCAATCTGCGACGTGAGAAGTTGGTGGTGGTCTCAATGGGTTCGGTGGCCGCTAGTGGCGGTTACTACGTCAGCACCCCTGCTGATGCGATATTTGCCGACCGATTTACTATTACAGGCTCCATCGGGGTCTACGGCATGGCTCTGTCGGTCGAGCAGCTGCTCGACCGACAGCTGCACATCGCCAGTGATGTGGTAGGTACCTCACCCTCGGCCGACTTCGGGTCGCCACTTCGCCACACTACCACCACCGAGCAACGCGCCATAATGCGCAGCGTCGATGAGATCTACGACCAATTCACGCAGTTGGTCTCATCGACACGCCACCTAGCGCCCGAGCGTGTCGACACGCTGAGTCAAGGGCGTGTGTGGACGGCACAAGATGCCCTCGACGGAGGGTTGATCGATGGGGTGGGGGGTATAAACCATGCGTTGGCCTATGCGATGGAGCAGCTCGCCATGGGTGTGCTACCCATAGAAGAGGTGGTCGACGAGCCTAGCGGCTGGGGTTTGATCCTCTCGGCATTTGGTGCTCAGGCCAACCAGAGCATCTTCGGCTCTGTGTCCATGGCTCGCGAGCTAGTCGGTGGCGAGCTGCCGCAGATCGTAAACGCCTCAGAGGGCGGTGTCGCATACTTCCCCCTTCGCATCAAATTCTAAACGATAATCAGCTAATCTCTCCATTGTTGCGCAGACCACACGTCCGTACTCCATGTCCTCAATAATATACAACTATTTTTTGACCGCCACTACAACCGTCTGAAAAACCTTTTGGAGGGGTAATTGTCTAGTCATTGCCCCCCCCTCTACGTCATTGCGAACTTTGACAAAATCATCTCCTCGACACCTTTCTCATCCGTCATTGTGGACCCTGATCTGCAATCCCTCCTGCGAATATATTCATAGGGTATCTAACGCCACGCGAAAGCAACTCAACAACTATATCCGAGACACAGCGCTTCGGCAGTGGAAGTTAGGGTTTTGCGGCTCCTCTTTGTTGTATGCGAGGGGTGAATTGTTGCCGATATTTAGTGTTGCGCCACCTGCTTCGGAGAGTATTATCTCGCCTGCTGCGGTATCCCATTCATAGGTTTGGGTTGTGCGCACGTAGTAGTCCGCCTCGCCCTCGGCCAGCATGCAGAATTTGTAGGAGCTACCCTGCTCGACGATCTCGATGTTGGGGTGTTCTGCGCGCAGTTGCTCTATGCGCTCTAGGGTCTCGGCTGTGGTGTGCGATCGCGACAGCGCCACACGTTGTGCGTCGCGCGGCGTGGTGATGCGTGGAAGTCGCACGGCATTCTCTATTATATAGGTGTACTCCTCGTCGAGGATATCCTCGCACACATATGCGCCATGGCCCTTTGAGGCGAAGTATAGTCGTTTGTGGTATGGTACATAGATCACCCCTGCGACCACTTCGTTGCGATACATGAGGGCTATGTTGACTGTAAACTCGTTGTTGTTGTTGATGAACTCTACGGTGCCATCGAGAGGGTCTACGAGCCAGAACATCTCCCAGTTGCGACGCTCCTCGTACTCCATTTCGCGCCCCTCCTCGCTGAGGATTGGGATTCGTGTGGGGCCGAGCGTCTCCTTTATGACGTTGTGGGCTGCGCGGTCGGCATCGGTGATGGGTGTCTGGTCGCTTTTGAGCGATACATCGTATCCCGACGATGAGTTGTAGACCTTCATTATCGCCTCGCCTCCTCGTAGGGCAGCGGCAAAGACATATGGTAGTAGGTAATCTTTGATGTTTTGTTCGTCCATGGTTGAAGTGGTGATAAGGTTAGTTTTTAAACTCGACCAAATTTACGAATTTATTTTGGGAATCGGAATACTTTGGTCGAAATTAAAACGCGATTTAAGGGTGCAAAATTGCTGCCAAAGGATAAATTTGCAAAAAATAATTACTTAATCGTTTGTATGTTAGAAATTTTGCGTATATTTGTGGGCAAAATTTATTGCAAAAACTTACAATTTTATATTAAATGTACGTTATAGTAGAGATTGCAGGTCAGCAATTTAAAGCTGAAAAAGGTCGAAAACTTTATGTTCACCGTCTTAAGGGCGAAGAAAATTCGTCAACAAGTTTCGACAAAGTCCTGCTCACAGACAACGACGGTCAGGTTAATGTAGGTGCACCTGTAGTAGAAGGCGCCTCGGTAAAGTGCAAGATTCTTCGCCACTTGAAAGACGACAAAGTGCTCGTATTCAAGAAGAAAAGAAGAACTGGGTATCAGAAGCAGAACGGTCACCGTCAGTATTTGACTCAGATTCTTATCGAAGATATCGTAATTGCTTAAACCTTTAATAAGTTTAGAAGATGGCACACAAGAAAGGTGTTGGTAGTTCAAAGAACGGCCGCGAGTCAGAGAGCAAGCGACTCGGAGTAAAACTATTTGGAGGTCAATTTGCTAAGGCTGGAAACATTATCGTTCGCCAGCGTGGTACACGTCACAACCCAGGTGAGAATGTAGGAATCGGAAAGGATCATACACTCTTTGCATTGGTTCACGGTACAGTGGCATTTTGCAAGAAATCGGGAGGCAAATCGTATGTTAGCGTAATTCCAATCGCTGAGTAACGAAGTCTGAAGAGAAATGGAGGAGGCTGTCCAAAAACGAAAGTTTAGGACAGTCTTTTTTATGCCCAATAATTTGCATAATTACACATTTATTTGTATCTTTAAAGTGTTGAATAATAGC
>JBCQUH010000060.1:0-10160 GCA_047174185.1 Rikenellaceae bacterium
GGAGAGTTTTACCTCTCTTTCCTCTCTGAAAAAATATTTTATCTCATTCCCTGCAACACTTCAACTCCTCAGTTGCATTTACAAGTTGAATTTAGGACCTATTAACTAACCTTAAATATTAATTATGGAATTTAGCTTTTTGGATCTTCTTGTCTCGATGGCAGGAGGAATTTTTGGCGCGGTGATTGGCGCTTTCCCAGTGTGGATCTTGTGTGGTTTGGCGGTGCTTATTGGCGCGACGGTCAACTTCGTCAATGGCAATGGCGACTTTATGGGGATGGTCGCATGGGGTCACTTCCTAGGGCCTCAGACATCGTTTGTCGGTGGTACGGCAGCGGCAGCTTATGCAGCAAAGCATAAACTAATCGATAGCGGACGTGACATCTCGACATCGTTGATTGGATTGCAAAACCCAAAGGTGTTGATGATCGGAGGTCTATTTGGAGCTATTGGATATATCCTATTTTGGGCTTTGATGCAGGTGCCCAACTACAACGAGATGGCGTGGACGAATGTGATTGCATTGGTTGTTATATTGGCGATGATCATCATCCGCTTTGTATATGGCCAGACAGGTCTGTTTGGCAGGAAGGTCGAGGGCGACGATAGCTGCTGGATCCCCAACGAGAACGCTGCGTGGGTCAACTACCAGTCACGTCCTGAGCCACTGTTGATCCTCGGATTTACCGTAGGTCTAGCGGCTGCATACTATGCGCAGGTGATACCAGGAAGTAGCGGATTGATCTTCGGATTTGTGACATTCCTACTTATCTTTATGTTGATGGGATTCAAGGTGCCTGTGACGCACCACATCGCGCTATCGGCATCGATGGTCAGCACCGTCACGGGTAGCATCGAGTGGGGTGTGACGTTTGGTATCTTGGCGGCCTATTTGGGCGAGATGTGTGCATGTTTGTTCCTGTATCGTGCCGATACACATATCGACCCTCCGACATTTGCTTTGGTGTTGACATTCACTATCTTCCCAGTGTTCTGGCAGTTCAACATCTTTGCACTACCAGCATTTGCCGGCTACGCTATCATGGCGGCAATCATCGTGGGCGGATACTTCATGTTGGCTAAGTGCAAGAAGTGCTATTGCAAATGTGCGTAACACATTTTGAGTGATAAGTTATAGAGTTATAAGTTATAGAGTGATTTAATTAAAAATATAAAAAACTAAAGATGAACAGATTTGATTACTACAACCCTGTGAGGGTTGTATTCGGAGCAGGAGAGGTCGAGAATGTCGGCACAGTGGCTAAGGAGTTTGGAAATAAAGTTTGTGTTGTGTCGTACAAGGATCTCATGTTCTTGGAGCCACTTATGGAGCGTATCACAAAGTTGTTGGAGGCCGAGGGTATTGAGGTGTTCCCATTCTACGAGTTTGAGGCTAACCCCGACATCGCAGTTGTAGCGAAGGGTTCACAATATTGTAAAGATAATGGTGTGCAGTTGGTTATCGGTGTTGGTGGCGGTAGCGCGATGGATGCAGCAAAGGTTGTAGCGGCAGGCGTATACTACGAGGGTGATCCTTGGAACATGGTCAATAGCCGTCACGATGGTGCTGGAGCATCTGTTCCACCATCAAAGGCTCTGCCATTGATGATGATCCCAACACTTCCAGCGACTGGTAGCGAGATGAATCAGTGTGCTGTGGTGAGCAACAAGGTGCTAAAGGAGAAGTCATATATCTGGGCTAGCTGCCTCTTCCCTACGGTATCGATCATCGACCCTGAGTTGACAATGACCCTGCCACTCAAGCAGAGTGCTTATGCAGCGGCAGATACAATCTCACACGTATTGGAGATCTACATCAACGGAGCAGGCGATAGTGACCTACAGCACTACTTCCAAGAGGGTGTTATGCGTACGGTGATCGACAACTTCCCAAAGATCTTGAAGGATCCTAAGGATATCTCAGCACGCTCGCACTTGCAGTGGGCAGCAACGTGTGCGATCAATGGTTGGGCATCGCCAGGTGATGCTTGGACACCAATCCATCAGGTAGCTCACGTATTGACATCGCGTCACGGAGTGGCTCACGGAGCGTCGTTGGCTATGTTGATGCCATCGTGGATGACTCTATTTAGCAGCCGTCGTCCTGAGCAGTATGTTCGTTTCGCAAAGAATGTGATGCAGGTTGACCCAACGGGCAAGAGCGACGAGCAGATTATCGAGGAGGGAATCGCAGCATTTACAGCGTTCCTCAACGAGATCGGAGCAGGTTTGAAGATGTCGGATATGGGCGTTACGGAGGCTGATTTCGAGCCAATCGTAGAGAACGTGGTAAAGGTGAGCTTCGGAGCCGATGGTTACCTATCGTGCAACCCACCAGTGAGTCAGGCCGACATCAAAGAGTTGTTGAAGTTGGCGCTATAATTCGAGATTATTAATAATAAAAACAGAATAAAAAATGGAGACAAAATTAACAGCTGAGCAGATTGCTCGCATGGTAGATATTAGCGCAGTAAAGTGCGAGTCATCGGTCAGTGAAATCAATGCAATTATTGATGGAGCAGTGAAACACAACTTCATCTGTGTATTCGCTCTGCCATCGTTCACACCGATGGTTATCGAGAAGTTGAGACCATACCCAGAGAATAAGGTTGGTGGTATCGTTGGATTCCCATCGGGCGGCGAGACTACAGCAGCTAAGGTTTTCCAGGCTAAGGAGTTGGTTGCTATGGGTTGCGACGAGGTTGACATGGTTCTCAACGTTGGTAAGCTAAAGAGTGGTTTGATCGACGAGGTGTTGGAGGATATCAAGGCTGTTCGTGAGGCTGCGAAGGGAGTATTGTTCAAGGTTATCATGGAGGTTGTATTGTTGAGCGACGAGGAGATCAAGATCGCCTCGAAGTTGATCCGTGACGCAGGTGCAGATTTCGTAAAGACTGGTACAGGTTGGGCTGGAAAAACTACCATGCACCACATCAAGTTGATCAAGGAGAGCGTAGGCGACACTATCAAGTTGAAGGTAGCAGGTGGTGTTCGCGATCTTGACACTCTATTGGAGATGTACGAGGCAGGAGTATCACGCTTTGGTATTGGACACGCTTCGGCACTAAAGATCATGGAAGATGCAGCAGCAAGATAAATTGGTCATTGCGTATGACCTAGGAACTGGTGGTCTCAAAAGCTCGGTCTTTACGGCCGAGGGTGAGATCATCGCCTCGACATTTGAGCCTTACGCAACGCACTACCCTACGTTGAATCAACAGGAGCAGGCTCCCGAGGATTGGTGGACAGCGATCGTTGCATCGACTAAGAGGTTGACCTCGCGCGAGGATATCGACAGCGAGCGTATCGTAGCCCTTGCCATCTCGGGTCACAGTTTGGGTGTTGTGCCTATCGGCAAGGATGGATCGTTACTTCGCGATAAGACCCCAATATGGTCTGATGCTCGCGCTACGCAGCAGGTGGATCGCTTCTTCGAGGGTGTGGATTACGAGAAGTGGTATACAGCGACTGGAGCTGGATTTCCAGCGTCGTGCTACTCGATCTTCAAGATCATGTGGTATCGCGAGAATGAGCCAGAGATCTATTCACAGATCGACAAGGTGATCGGAACGAAGGATTACTGTAACTACCGCTTCACGGGACGTTTGTGCACCGACTATTCGTATGCATCGGGAAGTGGAGCTTACGACCTTTTGGGCTGGGACTACCGCGATGACTATATCGCAGCGGCAGGTCTCGACAAGGAGATCTTCCCCGAGATTTTGGCCTCGGATGCTATCGTGGGTTATCTAACTGCCGAGGCAGCGGAGGCTACGGGATTGTCGCAGAGTGTTGCTGTTATCAGCGGAGGTGTCGACAACTCATGTATGGCGTTGGGCGCAAAGGGAATCGCGGAGTCACGCGTCTACACATCGCTGGGATCGTCGGCATGGATCGCTATTGTATCGAGCCAACCGATTGTTGACTTCAAGCGCAAGCCCTATGTTTTTGCCCATTTGATCAAGGGTATGTATGCATCGGCGACGTGTATCTTCTCGGCTGGTAGCTCATTGCAGTGGGTTCGCAACGTGTTGTGCTGCGACTTGGTAGAGGCTCAGAACAATGGTGGTGAGGATGCTTACAATGTGATTAGCCGTCTGGTATCGACCTCGCCAATTGGTGCAAACGGAGTGTTGTTTAACCCTAGCTTGGCAGGTGGTTCGATGTTGGAGCCAACACCATTTATGCAGGGAGCCTTTACGGGTTTGAAGTTAAGCAACTCTCGCGAGGATATTTTGCGTGCTACGATGGAGGGTATCGCCCTCAATCTTCGTATCGCGTTGGATGTGTTCAAGAAGTTCTACCCCAATATTGACGAGATGTTGATGGTGGGCGGAGGAGCGAAGAGTCCTGTATGGATGGATATCTTTGCCAACTGCTACGCGATGACAATCGAGAAGAGCAATATCGACCAAGAGGCTGCATCGTTGGGCGCTGCGGCAGTGGCGTTGAAAGGTGTTGGATTGTGGGATGACTACTCGAAGATCGACACTATTCACAAGTGCGAAAGCAAGTACGAAAAGTCGGCCGAGGCGGTTGCGCAGTACGACAAGGTGTTGGAGCGTTTCAAGTCGTTGTCGACGAGCATTGCTGAGCTAACGTTTATCGAGCAGTAGATTTTTCTGCTACCAAACAATTGGATTGCCTAGGGTCACAAATCGTGACTTTGGGCAATCTTTTTTTTGATTTAACACGCCATGTCTCAAAAAATTTATCTATTTTTGTCTAAGAATATGTCTAAGTTTTTCTCGCTATAATTGCTAAGAGAGGAGAGCGAAGTGACAGATCCTTAGCAAAATAGATGAGAGAAATTTAAACAGATTCTAAACAATTATCACAAATATGGCATCAATAAAGGATATTGCAGCAGAGCTTGGCGTGTCGACCACTACGGTATCGTTGGTCTTGTCGGGCAAATATCATAATGGACGTATCAGCAAGGGGATGGTCGAGAGGGTTCTGGAGTCGGCCAAACGGCTGAACTACCACCCCAATATGATCGCGAAGAGTCTAAAGTTGGGTTCGTCGAAGAGCGTTGGGTTGATCGTGGCCGATATCACCAACCCCTACTTTGCCAAATTGGTGTTTGTGATCCAAACCCACCTTCAAAACGCTGGCTACACCCTCTTGATTATGAACACCAATGAGAGTGTCGAGCAGATGGGCAACACGATTACGATGTTGCAAGATCGTCGCGTCGATGGGTTTATCATCGCTCCAACCGTAGGTGGCGAGGAGCATATCAAAACCCTTCTTGGTCAAAATATGCCACTAGTGTTGATCGACCGTTACTATCGTGATGTGGAGAGCTGCAATGTGCTCTCGGACAACTATACAGCCATATACAAGAGCGTGTTGCGACTCTCGGCCGCTGGCCACCACAGGATCTGCTTTGTGAGTATCGACAACGATATGATCCAGATCTCGGAGCGACAACGCGGCTATTGCGAGGCGATGGCGCATATCGAGTTGCCTGAGCATATATGGTTGGTCGACTACGACACGCCACAAGCTCAGATGGAGAGTGCGATGAGCGAGATATTGGAGATGGATGGAGGGTGCGACGCAATAATCTTTGCTATCAACCGTCTCTCGGCCATTGGTGCGAAGATATTGGTTCAGCGAGGTGTTGTTATCGGACGAGACATCGATGTTGTCTACTTCGACAAGAACAACATCTTTAACCTACTGCCCAACCACGTACCCAACATCATACAGCCGATCGAGGAGGTTGGTAACCTAGCCTCGGAGCTGCTGCTGCAACAGATCAACAAGTCGCATGCCGACAACTCGAGTATAGATAACTCCAATGTCGATAACTCCGTGGAGTTTCAACCATCCACACACCTACTACCCTGCCAACTAAAGTGGGAGGCGGATGAGTAGTCTGCAATAGCGCAATAGCGCAATAGGTGTGACATATACTACAAAAATTAATCCCAGAGCAGTATCATAATGATAACACTCTGGGGTTAATTTTTCAAATAGTGAGTATTAACTCCGCACGGGGAGGCATTAGCAGTTCATCGCGCCGCAGCAGTGGATCACCTGACCGCTGACGTAGGCCGATAGATCGGAACCTAGGAAGATACATACATTGGCAACATCCTCGGGGGTGCCTCCACGACGCAAGGGGATCTGGTTGAACCACCCCTGCTTCACCTCGTCCGATAGCTTATCGGTCATCTCAGTCATGATAAATCCAGGGGCGATGGCGTTGGCACGGATTCCGCGAGGTCCCATCTCCTTGGCAATCGACTTGGCAAGACCAATCATACCAGCCTTAGATGCCGAGTAGTTACACTGTCCTGCATTGCCACTGACACCCACAACCGACGACATATTGATGATAGAGCCACTCTTCTGACGAGCCATAATAGGTGTCACAGCGTGGATAAAGTTGAATGCCGATTTTAGGTTTACAGCAATCACAGCATCCCACTGGCTCTCACTCATGCGCATCATCAAACCATCCTTTGTGATACCTGCATTGTTGACCAAAATATCTATCTTTCCGAACTCCTCGGCAATCTGTTTCACCACCTCGTGTGTCTCATCGAACGAAGCTGCATTTGAGGCATACCCCTTGCACTTAACACCCAATGCCGTGATCTCATCCTGAGTCGCCTGTCCATTCTCGTCAATCACCAAATCGGTAAATGCAACGTCGGCTCCCGCCTTGGCATAGGCAATCGCAATCGCCTTACCAATACCACGTGCTGCACCTGTAACAACAGCAACTTTTCCTTCAAGTAGTTTCATAACTAAACTCTTTTTATTATACCTTGTTTTTACTACCCGACCTCGATCCAACAGTCGAGGTTAGATTTTTAACCATTGCAAATATACTATTTTTTCCTTAACTTTGAGATTTTAGGGTGGTTAATGCACAAAAATCGAAAAATAAACCATACCTTACATAGGTTTTCAAGCTGAATTTAACGACAAACTATAACCTATCAAATTTATGAAAAAGTTCCTAACCGCTGGATTGGCCGCAATAATGGCTATTTCGGCTACAGCTCAGACGCAAAATGGTGAGTGGCTCGACCCGAAGGTCAATAGCGTAAACCGCGCCGCGATGCACACCAACTACTTTGCCCTCTCGCCCAACGATACGAGTTCGTGCAGGGAGCAGTCGCAGAACTATATGTCGCTCAACGGCCAGTGGCGTTTCAACTGGGTCAAAGATGCCGACCAACGCCCGATGGACTTCTACAAAACCGACTTCAACGACTTGGGATGGGGGACAATGCCAGTCCCTGGGATGTGGGAGTTGAATGGATATGGCGACCCGATCTATGTCAATCGTGGCTACCCATGGCGCAGTCAATTTGACAACGACCCTCCGCGCTTCCCCACCGAGAACAACCATGTGGGTTCGTATCGCAAGACAATAACACTGCCCGAGGGGTGGGACGGCAAGGATCTGTTTATGCACTTCGGATCGGTCACATCCAACATCTATCTGTGGATCAACGGCAAATTTGTGGGCTACAGCGAGGATAGCAAATTGGAGGCGGAGTTCAACGTGACGAAGTATATGAAAAGTGGCGAGAATCAGATCGCATTTCAGATCTTTAGATGGTGCGACGGAACCTATCTCGAGGATCAGGACTTCTTCCGCTATGCAGGCGTTGGGCGCGACTGTTATCTCTATGCGCGCAGCAAGACGCGTATCGAGGATCTACGCATAACGCCCGATTTGGATGGCGACTACAAGGATGGCATGCTCACCGTCGAGATGTCGCTTGTGGGCAAGGGCGATGTGGAGCTTGTCTTAAGCGATGCCAAGGGGGCAGAGGTTGCTAAAAAGAGCCTTTCTGGATCGACTCTATCTACAACATTTGAGGTTAAAAACCCACTTAAATGGAGTGCTGAGCAGCCAAATCTATATAAGCTAACGGCGACGCTTAAGAGTCGTGGCGAGGCGGTGGAGGTGATTCACCAGATGGTGGGATTCCGCAAGATCGAGCTACGCAATAGTCAGTTATTGGTAAACGGCCAAGCGATCTTGATCAAGGGTGCCAACCGTCATGAGTTGGATCCCGACTACGGATATGTGGTGTCGAAGGAGCGTATGTTGCAAGATATCATGCGCATGAAGCAGCTCAATATCAACGCTGTGCGCACGTGCCACTACCCCAACGACAACTACTGGTATGAGTTGTGCGACAAGTATGGATTGTATGTCGTGGCCGAGGCCAACATCGAATCTCACGGTATGGGTTATGGCCCTAAGACATTGGCAAAAAATGAGTTGTACGCCAAGGCGCACATGGAGCGCAACCAACGCAACGTGCAGCGCAGCTACAACCACCCCTCGATCATATTCTGGTCGATGGGTAATGAGGCTGGATTTGGTGAAAATTTTGAGGCTGTCTACAAGTGGATCAAGGCCGAGGATAAGAGTCGCGTGGTGCAGTATGAGCAGGCTAAGACCAACGACTACACCGACATCTTCTGCCCAATGTATTACGACTATGCGCGCAGCGAAAAGTACTGCAAAGGCAATATCGACAAACCACTCATCCAGTGCGAGTATGCCCATGCGATGGGTAATTCGCAGGGTGGATTCAAGGAGTATTGGGATTTGATCCGCAAATATCCCAAGTATCAGGGTGGTTTCATCTGGGATTTTGTCGACCAATCAAACCGTTGGACGACCAAAGAGGGGGTTGAGATATATGGCTATGGAGGTGACTTCAACCGCTACGATGCCTCGGATAACAACTTTCAGGACAATGGTTTGATAAGCCCCGACCGAGTACCCAACCCCCACGCTCACGAGGTGGATCACATCTATCAATCGATCTGGACATCGGCTATCGATGCCTCGAAGTGTGAGTTGGAGATCTACAACGAGAACTTCTTCCGCGACCTCTCGGCATACTACATGGAGTGGGAGCTGTTGACCGAGGGCGAGGTTGTACGTCGTGGCATGGTCGAGAGCATCGAGGTGGCAGCACAACAGCGCGGTCGTGTGACGTTGCCCATCTCGCTGGAGGGTATCTGCCCATCGAAAGAGGTGTTGTTGAATGTATACTACAAACTAAAGCAAAAAGAGCAGCTACTTCCAGCAGGCGAGTGTGTGGCCTATAACCAGTTAGAGGTGCGCCCATATTCATTCGACAAACTCGAACTTACGAATATCCAAAAATCGAACATCGCGGTGGTGGCTCCACGATTCATCGACAACGACAAGAACTACTTGATCGTCGAGGGTGAGCAGTGGCGCATAGAGTTCCAGCGCAACAACGGATTCTTGTGTTACTACAGATCGGGCAACGATATGTTGATCGACGAGGGGATGGCTCTAACGCCCAACTTCTGGCGTGCACCAACCGACAACGACTTCGGCGCAAAGTTACAGACGAAGTATGCGGCATGGAGGAGTCCTGCGATGAACAAAACTTCGATAAAGTATAAGGTGGTAGACGATATGGCCACGATAGATGTGGTCTACGATATGCCGACGGTAAAGGCCACGTTGACGCTTAGCTACGTGATCAACAACGTGGGCGAGGTGAAGGTGACCCAAAAGATCACCACCACAAAGGGTGCCGAGGTGTCGGATATGTTCCGTTTCGGCATGCAGTTGCAGATGCCCAAGAGCTACGACGAGGTTCGATTCTACGGTCGCGGCCCTGTGGAGAACTATGCCGACCGCTGTAACTCTACGTTGGTTGGGCTATATCGCCAAAGCGTCGAGGAGCAGTACTACCCATATATTCGCCCACAGGAGAGTGGCACCAAGAGTGGATTGCGATGGATGCAGCTACTCAACGCCGCAGCCAATGGATTGCAGTTCAAAAGCGACGGTGAGTTCTCGGCTTCGGCACTCAACTACACCATCGAGTCGTTGGACGACGGAGAGTCTAAGGATCAGCGACACTCGCCCGAGGTGGCAAAGGCCAACTTCACCAACATCTGCATCGACAAGGTACAGATGGGGTTGGGATGTGTGACCAGCTGGGGAGGTATGCCTCGCGAGGAGTATCTGGTGAAGTATCAGGATTACGAATTTAGCTTCGTCATGAGCGTTGTGAAGCATCAATTTGAACTAAAGGGGACTTCTAAAAATTAACGCTTTGATATTTAGATAATTATCACTATCTTTGTGTATTGTTTAAATCTATAATAGAGATGATTTTTAAGAG
>JBCQUH010000061.1:0-10063 GCA_047174185.1 Rikenellaceae bacterium
TTGATCCCATATTCTTCGAGTATTAAAATATATGCTCAAAGATACTCAAAAATTTTCATCCCCTTTGGCGAAGCAGTAGCGTCATGTGTGTTTCATAATCTTCTGTTTTTATGTTATTAATGTTTGTTCTGTATTTATATGGTGTATATGTATGCAAAAATGTCCAATGATAGAGTTTAATTATCCATCATTAGACATTTGTAATATATTGATTATAGTATCTTACAACATGGGGGGGGGGGTAATTTGGACTCTAAATTTTGAGCCACAAAAACCATATCAGTCAATAGTTGAGCGCACCCCACCATCGATTGAGCCACGACGTAACATATATTCTTCGATACATTCATCTCGTTTAGGTTCAATAACTTTGCTATAGTAACATATGCAAATATATGCTTTTTTTGTTAAATTACACACCAAAAGCTATATAAAATGTGTCGTTGTGCGTTTATCTCTTGCTGAGAATCAGTCCTGTCGCCCTACGTCGTCCCAGTCGTCGGTGCGGAAGGAGCTTGCAGGTAGGTCGTAGGCGTTGTAGAGCTTACCCACCGCCCACTTCTTGAAGCAGTAGCGCACGGCAACTGGCACAGCAACCGACTCGCTATAGACATCGACCGTCGAGCCTTTGGGTGCGATCTCGGCCTTGGCAGGGTGGAAAACCCGATCCTCGCCTGCGATCTCGAAACCTGTCAACTCATCATCGTAGCACAGCATATTGTGTCCATAGTCAAACGCGATCGTCGCGCGGCCATCCTTGACCGACATGCTCTTGTAGATCGGGCCGCTGAAGCCGATGGCATCAAATCCATACTGCTTAGCCAATGCCCAATAGGCCAGACGCTCGCCAACCTCGCGTTTGCGCCCTGGGTGGATGTTTGTCGCCTCGCCAATATCGATTGCCGAGACCATACCTACGCCCTCCAACGACGACATCACCTTCATCTGAGCCTCACGCAAAAATGCACTATTGATGGCCTTCTCGCTCTCGAAGAATGGGGCGATCTGCACGTAGTAGAATGGTAGATTATCGTCGCCCCACTTCGCGCGCCAACTCTCGATCATCGTCGTAAGTAGTGGTTGGTACTCGTGCGGAATAGTGCGATTGCGCTCACCTTGGTACCACAAAAAGCCCTTGATCTCGAAGCCTACGAAGGGATTGATCATGGCGTTGTAGAGCCAGCCACCGCGATGTTGCTTCGCGCTATTCTTCTCATTTTTCAGATACGAATAGCCCTCGAACTGGCTCAACGTCTCGCGATCCATCCACGACTCGATAGCCGTCGCACCCCATGCCGTACAGATCACGCCAACAGGGATATCCAACACCTCGTTCACACGACGTGCGAAGTAGTAGGCCGTGGCACTGAAATTACCCGTCGTTGCAGGCGACGCCTCTTGCCACCCATTCTCGCTCTCTAGATCGGACTGCGCCTCAGCGGCTGCAGCACGCTTAACCTCGAAATAGCGGATCGACGCATTGCGTGAGTCGATGACATCGTCGTTGCCACCCCTCACACTCTGACGCGTTGCATTTTTATCCGCCACGCGCATCAACATATTTGACTGACCCGAACACAACCACACCTCACCAAACAATAGATTGTCGATCTGTTTGGTCGACGTACCCTTGACGGTGATGCTCTGAGGCACATTGTCGGCCGCCAACGTCTTGATCGACGTGCGCCACTTGCCATCGGAATCGGCCACGGCCGCTGCTCGTTCGCCCCACGAGGTGCGGATCGAGATCTTTGCTCCTGGCGCATCCTCGCCCCACAGTGCCACATCGCTGCTCTGTTGCAATACCATGTTGTTGTCGAAAAAGGCTGGCATCTTCACCTCGGCCTTGGCCACCACACCCACGATGGTCAACATGAGTGCAAAAAATAATCTCTTCATAACTCTCTATATTTAGGTTGAATTTTAGTTACATATCCTCTATCTCGGCCACCACAAAGGTGCTGCCGCCAATATATATCATATCCTGCGAAGTGGCTCTAGCACGCGCTGCGGCAACAGCCTCACCAACGCCCACAACCACCTCGCACTCCATGCCCATACCACGTGCCACCGCCGCCACCTCGTGGGCATCGTAGGCGCGCGATATATTGGCCTGCGTAAAGATATAGTATGCATCGGTAGGCAGTAGCGGCAATATCTCCTCCAACCGTTTATCGTTGGCAAAACCCACCACACAATACAATCTATCGTAGCGTTGGCGTGCGATCTGTCGCGCAACCTCGCGCAACCCATGCGGATTGTGACCCGTGTCGCACACCATGAGCGGATCGCGCCCCAACACCTGCCAACGGCCTGCCAGATTGGTCAACGCCACCACCCGACGCAGACCAGCGTGCAGCGCCTCAACACCCACCTCAAGAGATATATCCTCACTCGAATTGATCGCCTCAACGGCCGCCAACAACGTCACAAGGTTCTTGTGTTGATACTCGCCCAGCAGATCGAGATCGTAGACCCCTGCGCCTGCGCTCATCGTAATGCGCTGGAAATCGGCAAACACCTCGACACGCTCCACCGCGAAGCGGCTCTGCGCCTGCGTGAGCCTACTCTGCATCTGCTGCGCACGCTGCTCAAAAACATAGGTATATTCACTCGAACTCTCGCCCAACACCACAGGGCGACCACGCTTGATGATACCACCCTTCTCGGCGGCGATCTGCGCCACGCTATCCCCCAGATATTGTGTATGGTCGAGGGCTATGTTGGTGATGATGCTCAACTGCGGCACAACGATATTCGTGGCATCGAGACGACCACCAAGTCCCGTCTCTACCACCGCAACATCGACTCTCGAACGTGCAAAAAAATCGAATGCCATAGCGGCCGTCATCTCGAAGAACGATAAGCCGCAACGCTCCATCGCCTCGCGATGGTTGGCCACAAACGCCACCACATCATCGCGCTCGATCATGCGGCCATCGACACGCATACGCTCACGGAAATCACGCAGGTGAGGCGAGGTAAACAACCCCACACGATAACCTGCACTCTGCAACACTGCAGCCAACATATGCGAAGTCGAACCCTTGCCATTGGTTCCTGCCACATGAATCGTCGGCATAGCCAAATGGGGAGATCCAATCATCTGAGAAAAGCTCTCAACACGCTCTAAACCTGGCTTATAGGCTACAGATCCGACCTGTTGAAACAAGGGCATAGCTTTGTAGAGATACTCTATGGTTTGCGAATAATCCATTATTAATCGACTAAATAATGCCGCTTACGAAAACGATACGACACATAATACAACAGCGACAAAATAGCCACCAACAATGATATACGTGCCACCCAATCACCATGCACTGCATAGAACGTCATACGGTCATTCATCGCAACTCGACGAACCATCACCCCCTGCTCGCCCCAGCCCATGCTCTGCTGCGACACTCCTCGAGCGTCGATAAAGCCCGAGATACCTGTGTTGGCACACCGTGCAATCGCTCTTCTGTACTCCACAGCTCGAAGTGCCGAGATGCTATACAACTGCCTGTAACCTGGGGTGTTATCCCACCAACAATCATTCGATATGATGGTCATCAACTGTGCGCCATCGCGCACGAAATCGCCAAAAAACTCACCAAACAACCCCTCGTAGCAGATCGCAACTCCGATGCGCGTGCTATCCACATCGAACGCCTCGCCAGCGCCACCCTTGCCAATCTGTCCAACCGTAATCGAACCCATATCAACATTGAAAAGTCCAAACAAATCCAACACCACCTTGGGCGTACACTCCACACCGATCACCAACTTCGATTTGTTGCGAAGCTGCGAACCTTCGAGCGTGATGGCCGCAGCTGAGTTAAATACATCGTAATAGATCCCATCGCGACCCTGCATTGCACGGGCGGTATAGGGGCGCGATTCGCCTTGGTACAGCTCCAACGTGTTGACACCTGCAACGATCGTCGCATCGACCAACCCTATCTCCCTCATGCGATTGCGCAACCTAGTGACAAATGCCGAGCGGTCAAACGACGATTGCCAATAGCGGCTGGGCAGAATAGTCTCGGACAATAGAACCACATCGGCACTCAGCGGCACATCGGCCAACAGGTCGAATAGGTGCTCCTCGATCTGAGTATCTGTAATCGAGCGGTCGTAGCTATCGACATTGGGCTGCACAACAGCCACCTCCAACTCCTTGGTCGACGAAGAGTCGTAGCTCCAAAAGATCGCCAACGACACCACCAACGGCACAACAACCGCAACGCACCACCCCACAAAACGCCTCGCATTGAAGCCCGAACGAAGCGCCTCATACAGCAACACATTGCTCACCAACACCCACAGCGAACCGCCATAGATACCCGTAAATTCATACCACTGCACAGCCCACACATCGTGCGAGAACCCATTGCCCAACAGCAACCATGGCCACGAGAAATCACCCGACATATAGTAGCTCTCCAGAGCCACCCACAGAGCCACCAACACCGTGTAGCTCAACGCCTTGGGCGCACGCTTCGACACCGTGTGGTAGATCATAAAACCAAAGATCGAATAGAACGACGAGAAGAGAGTTGCAGCAATTGGCCCTGCCAACGTAGCGTTGCCAATCCACCAAATAGTCGCCAAATTCCACCCCACAAAGGCGGCCAAAGCCCACCAAAAGGTACTCCACCAACCGCGACGGCTATCCTCCGCCTCGCCACTAATCAACAACAACGGCACCAACGCCACCAACAGCGGCAGACCAGAAAAACCCAACCATCCGCTCGAAAGCAGAACTATTGACAGAAGTATCAACAACAATTTACGTTTCATATCTAACTAATTTTCAACTCATTGATTAATGCGCCGCCAACCAACTATCGCCCACTCCGCACTCCACGGGTAGCGCCACGCTCAACTCGACGGCACACTCCATCTGCTCAGCAACCAACTCTCGCACCTGCGACTCCTCGCTGCGCAACATATCGATTACCACCTCATCATGCACCTGCATAATCATCTGCGATCGAAGCCCACGAGCCAACAACTCGCGACGAATACCGATCATCGCCAACTTCATAATATCGGCTGCCGAACCCTGAATCGGGGCGTTGATAGCGTTGCGCTCGGCCAATCCACGCGCCACAGCATTTCGCGAATTTATATCGCGCAACACCCTGCGACGACCAAACAGCGTCTCGACATACTCGCTCTGGCGCGCCTCGCCCATCACTCGATCCATATACCCCTTGACACCTGGGTAGGAGGCGAAGTACCCCTCGATGATCTCCTTGGCCTCGGCACGACCGATGTCGAGTCGCTGGCTCAAACCAAAGGCCGAGATACCATATATAATCCCGAAATTGGCCGTCTTGGCCTTGCGACGGTCGTCGCTGGTAACCTCTGACAACTCCTTGTGAAACAGACGGGCAGCCGTGGCGGTGTGAATATCCTCGCCTGCGCGAAACGCCTCGATGAGGGCTTCGTCGCCCGACAGATGCGCCATGATGCGCAACTCCACCTGCGAGTAGTCGGCCGACAAGATCTGTCGATCCTCACCCGAGGCCACAAAGGCGGCACGGATCGGACGACCCAACTCGTCACGAATAGGTATATTCTGCAAATTGGGGTTCGACGACGACAATCTTCCAGTGGCCGTAACAGCCTGATTATATGTACTGTGTATACGCCCCGACACACGGTTAACCAACTGTGGCAGAGCCTCGATATAGGTCGACAACAACTTCTTCACACCGCGATACTCCAATATCTTGTCGATAATGGCGTGTTGCCCTGCGAAGCTCTGGAGATACTCCTCGTCGGTGCAGTAGCGTTTGGTCTTGGTGAGTTTGGGTTTGTCGGCAATCTTCATGCGGCCAAACAGAACCTCACCCAACTGAATCGAAGAGTTGACATTCAACTTTTCGTCGCCTGCATCGCGACGAATGTCGGCCAACAACTCCTCTAGACGACCATTCAACTCCTCGCCATAGCGACCCAACGCCTCGCTATCGACAACAACTCCTGTCATCTCCATATCGACCAACACGCGAATCATCGGCTCCTCAATACGTTCGTACAGCTCACGTAGACCCTCACGCTCCACCTGCGCCCACAGCTCATGCTTCAACCGCAGTGTCACATCAGCATCCTCGGCCGCATACTCCGCAACTCGATCCACAGCCACTCGATCCATCGTCGTCTGGCGCGCTCCGCTACCGATCAACGACTCAATTTTGATTGGCGAGTAGTTCAAATATCGCTCCGCCAAAGCATCCATATTGTGACGCGACTCAGCATCGAGCAGATAGTGCAACAACATCGTGTCGATCAAACGACCCTCGACCTCGACACCCATCTGGCGCAAAACCGCGATGTCAAACTTCAGATTCTGCCCCACCTTGGCAATATGCTCGGCTGCAAACAGCGGCTGCAAAACCTCGGCATACGTCTCCATATTCTCCTTACTAACAGGTAGATACCACGCCTCATGAGGCTTCACCGCAAACGACATTCCTATGACCCTATCGACATACAGCTCCAGACCCGTGGTCTCGGTGTCGAAACAGAACTCCTCGCACTTCATCAACCGCTCGACCAACTCGCGCAGCTGCTCGACACCCTTGACTATATGATATGTATGTGGTGTGTTTTCGGCTGTCGACATCGTCGAAATCGCCTGCTGCTCGGCTGGGGGGGCAAACAAGTCGAACTGACCCACCATCGCTGCCGCCTGTTTGGTCTGTTTAGCACTCAATGGCTGCTTTGGCTGCTGCAACTGTTTGATCTGCTGCGCAGGGGCATCGCCCAACTCGGCCAAAAAGGCCTTGAAATTCAACTCCGTATACAACTCACGCAGAGCCTCAACATCGGGCTGACACATCGTCAACTGCGAGGGTTCGAACTCAATGGGCACATCCAAACATATCGTGGTCAACTCCTTCGACAGAAGCAGCTGCTCGGCACCATCGGCCAAACGCTCACCCTGCTTACCCTTGATCTGCGACACATTGGCCAGAATATTCTCCACCGTGCCCCACTGCTGAACCAACTTACACGCACCCTTCTCGCCAATACCATTGACACCAGGGATGTTATCCGAAGCATCGCCCCAGATGGCCAAAATGTCGCGCACCAACTGCGGATCGTCGATGCCATACTTGGCAGCGATAGCGTCGCGATCGATGATCTCCACCCCATCGCCCTTGTGTTTGTACAACACACACTGGTCGCAGACCAACTGCCCATAATCCTTGTCGGGAGTAACCATATAGACCCGATAACCAGCCTCGACACCCTTGTGCGCCAACGTGCCGATCACATCGTCGGCCTCGTAGTCGGCGACCTCCAAAATCGGGATGCACATCGCCTCGACCAGTCGCTTGACATAGGGCGTTGACAACAATATATCCTCGGGCGTAGCGGCACGATTGGCCTTATACTCAGGGTATAAACGACGACGAAAGCTACCCCCAGCAGGGTCGAACGCCACACCCAACAGATCGGGATTTTCGCGACGCAAGAGGTCGCGCAAAAACTTAGCAAAACCAAAAACAATCGAGGTGTTAAATCCATCTCGATTGCGCATTTCACGCCCCAGAAAGGCGTAGTAATATCTGAAAATCAACGCATAAGCGTCGATCAAAAAGAGTCGTTTCATCATCAATTCATTTAGTCATTATCCGCAGCAAACCACTCGGCATAGGATTTGGCCGTCTCGTGCAGCTTCAGCGAGTACAACTCCACACCGCAAGGCAGCTGCGACGATATGCGTTGGGCAAAATCGACCAACATATTCTCGCACGTCGGTTGGTAGTCGCACAACAATATATTGTCGTACAGACCCTTCATCGCCGCTACTACTCCACGTGTCGACTCGCTGTCGACCAACACCAATGCGTGGTCGTGGCGCGAGATAACCTGCTCGTTGACAATACGTTTCAACTCACCAAAATCCAATACCATGCCATACTTCGCGCTCGTCACATCCCCCGAAGGCTCGCCCACCACCGTCACAAACAGCCTGTACGAGTGGCCATGAATGTGGCGACACGCACCATCGTAGCCCTCCAAAGCGTGTGCCGCCTCGAAACTGAACTCCTTGGTCAATCTTATTCGTGCCATCGCAAACTACAATTTTTTGCCATAAGCCAAATCACCAGCGTCGCCCAGACCTGGCACAATATAGAACTTCGAGGTCAACTCCTCGTCCACCGCCGCACACCACAGAGTCGTAGTGGCCGCAGGCATATTCCGTTTGACATAATCCACACCCTGCTCGCTAGCGATAATCGACGCTACATGGGTATGCTTAGGCTGACCACCCTTCTGACACAGAGCATTGTAGGCCAACACCAACGACGACCCAGTGGCCAACATCGGATCGACCATCAACAAAACCTTGCCCTCAAGATCGCAGCACGAGATATACTCAACCTTTACCTCGAAGCTATTATCCTTGTGCGACTTGCGATAGGCCGAGACAAAGGCGCTCGACGCATCGTCGAAATAGTTCAAGAAACCGTTGTGAAATGGCACGCCAGCGCGCATAATAGTCGCCACGACCAACTCGTCGCCAACCATCTCGATCTGTGCCTCTCCCAGTGGAGTCTGGATCGCCTGAACTTTATAATCAAACGACTTCGAGATCTCGTAGGCCATAATCTCGCCCACACGCTCCATATTGCGACGAAAACGCATCGAATCAAGCTGAATGTCGCAATCGCGAATCTCGGCCAAAAACTTATTGAGAATTGTCGCCTCAGTAGATAATATATTTGCCATAACTGTAAAAGTTAGAGGGTTAGTAATTTAATACAAAAAATTATTGAACGGATAACGCCCCGAGTGGATCTCGCGAACCATAGCGTAGAGATCCGTGCGCAACTTCTCGACATTGATCTTCTCGCGAGCCGACAAGAAGATGCATGGCGTATTGGCTCCAGCGATCCAACTACGCTTCATCTCCTCCAACGACCAATTGGCACGCGTCGCAGGGGTAAGGTCATACTCATCCTTCTCGACATAAGTATAGGCATCGATCTTATTGAAGATCAAAAACACGGGTTTGTCGCCTGCGCCAATATCCTGCAATGTCTGCTTCACAACGTCGATCTGCTCCTCGAAATTGGCGTGCGAAATATCCACCACATGCAGCAGCAGATCGGCCTCACGAACCTCGTCCAACGTCGACTTAAACGACTCCACCAACTCCGTAGGCAGCTTGCGGATAAAACCCACCGTATCCGACAACAAAAAGGGCAGATTATCGAACACCACCTTGCGAACCGTCGTATCCAAAGTGGCAAACAGTTTATTCTCGGCAAACACCTCGCTCTTCGACAACAGCGTCATCAAGGTTGATTTACCAACATTCGTATACCCAACCAACGCCACACGAACCATGCCGCCACGGTTCGACCTCTGCATCGACATCTGACGGTCGATCTTCTTGAGATCCTCCTTGAGCTTGGTTATACGGTTGCGGACAATTCGTCGGTCGGTCTCGATCTCGCGCTCGCCCGCTCCACCTCGCGTACCCGTACCTCCGCGCTGACGCTCCAAGTGCGTCCACATACCTGTCAAACGGGGAAGCATATATTGGTAGTTGGCCAACTGAACCTGCGTCTTAGCATAGGCCGTCGTGGCACGCGACATAAAGATATTCAATATCAAACGCGTGCGATCCAACACCGCACACGGCATCTCCTTCTCGATATTACGAGTCTGCGATGGCGACAACTCATCGTCGAAGATCACAACATCGATCTCCTGCTCCTTGCAATACTCCGCAATCTCGGTGAGCTTACCAGGCCCCACATAGATGCGCGACGAGGGCTGCGACATACGCTGCGTAAATGTTCGCTCACTTGTTATATTTGCTGTTTCGGCCAAAAACTTCAACTCCGCAAGATACTCCATAGCCTCGTCAACACTCTGTCGATCGCGGATCACCGCCACCAACACAGCCCTCAGCGGTGTATCCCACACCCACTCAAAACCATCAGAATCCTTGCTCTCAATACTCTCCAACGACATATATTCTTTTTATACAATTTATACTCTCCACAAAGGTACACATTTTCCCTGCCACGCCCAAATCACAGAT
>JBCQUH010000062.1:0-8984 GCA_047174185.1 Rikenellaceae bacterium
ACCCCTCGCAACTCGCGGTGTGTTAGACACGCTTCCTGTTGTTTGGGATTGCAAATATAGAGGGTTATTTTCTATTCTCCAAACTTTTTCACAATTATTTTTCAAAAAAGTGTGAAAAAATTGGTGCCACAGGGGCACCAGAAGGCTATTTAGCTAGTGAATAGCGAGTTATGAGGACGAGAAAAAATCGCTCGCCAATTTCGGCCATATCTATATATATTAGGACTACTCTCCGCCCCCTCTAAAACAGTTCGCCCGATGTGGCGGGCGGCGTAAAGCCAAGATGGGTAAAAGCCAACTCCGTGGCCTCGCGACCGCGAGCAGTGCGCTTCAAAAAACCCTCTTGAATCAGGAATGGTTCGTAGACCTCCTCGATGGTTCCAGCATCCTCGCCCACCGCCGTGGCGATAGTATTGAGACCAACTGGCCCCCCTTTAAACTTCTCGATTATCACACCCAAGATTTTATTATCCATCTGATCCAACCCTCGCGAATCGATATTGAGCGCGCTCAACGCCACCTTCGAGATAGCCAAATCGATATACCCACGCCCCTTGACCATCGCAAAATCGCGCACACGACGCAACAGCGCATTGGCAATACGAGGCGTACCACGCGAACGCAACGCCACCTCCAACGCGGCATCGTCGTCGATACGGATCCCCAGAATATGAGCCGAGCGACGAATGATATGCGCCAACGTAGGGGTGTCGTAGTACTCCAAATGGCACTGTATACCAAATCGCGCCCTCAACGGTGAGGTCAACAAACCGCTACGCGTGGTGGCACCGACCAATGTAAATGGCTCCAATTCGATCTGAATCGAGCGAGCCGAAGGCCCTTTATCGAGCACGATGTCGATCTTGAAATCCTCCATTGCCGAGTACAAATACTCCTCAACGATTGGGCTTAGACGGTGTATCTCGTCGATAAACAGCACATCGCCTGCCACCAGACTCGTGAGCAGACCTGCCAGATCGCCAGGTTTGTCGAGCACAGGCCCAGAGGTCACCTTCATCTGCGCCCCCATCTCCTGCGCCACGATCCCCGCGAGGGTCGTCTTGCCCAACCCTGGGGGGCCATGCAGCAGCAGGTGGTCGAGCGACTCACCTCGCATGAGTGCCGCTTGGATAAATATTTTCAGGTTCTCGACCGTCTTGGGCTGCCCCGAGAACTCCTCTATTTGGTGTGGGCGGATCCTCGATTCGAACTCGAGATCGCTCTCCACGTTTCTTACTATTGACATAAAATATGTTTTACTTCTTCACTCTCCACTCAAATGGAGCTTCAAAACTCTTCTGATCCGCCACCGTGTGACGACCTACTCGCGCTTGTTGCTTTTGAGCCAAGAAACGCTTCAACTCCTTGAGTAACAGCTTCTCCATCTTGCTATTCTCAACCACCTCTAACTCTTGATTTTGCTCATTTAGCTCGAACAGCTCACATAGAGTTTCGGGCTGCGGTTGCTGCTGATTATCGGGTGCTGGGCGCGTTACGACCAACTTCCACTTGCCGTAGTTAACCCCCAGACGCTCCATTCGCGAATCGTCCGTGTGGTCGAGATAGCTAAACCACATACGATCCTTGCCACGCCACTGCTCACCCTGCATAAGCGGCATCACATCACGACCATCCAGCGGTTTGTGATCGGCAGGGATCGCCACACCATCGTAGGCTGCGGCACGCAGCGTGGGGAATATATCGATATAGCCCATGCGCTCGGTGATGATCTGCCCTCCCGACACCTCGCCTGCAGGCCACATGGCGCACGCTGCCACACGAATACCACCCTCGTAGGTGTATGTCTTGCTGCCGCGCATCACACCGTTGTCGGCCGACCCCGTACCACCATTATCAGAGCTAAAAATTATTATCGTATTGTCGAGATTACCTCGCTTCTCGACAACCTCCAAAATTCGACCGATATTTTGATCCATACAATCGACCATCGCGGCATAAGTCGCTGACTTGCCACTGCGATTGGGATACTTGGCAATATCCTCCTTCTTAGCTTGAATCGGTGCATGAGGGGCGTTGAATGGGATATAGGCGAAGTATGGTTCGTCGATGGGCACACTCTCGATAAACTCTATGGCGTGGTTGGCGATCAGATCGGTTGCATAGCCCTCCTCGTGGAGCGACTCGCCATTGTGGTGCCAATCGAGTTCTCCATCGCGCGTGTGGTTGAAGAAATCCAACGCCCCATTGAGACACCCCACAAACTCGGTAAAGCCACGATTATGAGGCCACCACTCGCTACGAGCATGTCCCAAATGCCACTTGCCGAAACATCCACGATGGTTATATCCAGCCTCGGCCAACATCTCGGGCAGCAGCTGTTCGTCCAAATCAAGACCGAAATCCATATAAGGTTTTATCACCCCTCGCATCAATCCAAATTGGATCGGATAGCGTCCTGTCATCAATCCCGCACGCGTAGGCGTACTCACTGGGCAGACGTAATAGTTCTGCAACTGAACCCCTTGACGAGCTATTCGGTCGATGTTGGGAGTTTGAATGTCACTGCCATTGAAACCCACATCGGCATAGCCCAGATCGTCGGCCAAGATATATATTATATCGGGTTGAGAGGCCATCACCACAGATGGCGCAACGGCCACAGCCGCTGCCAATAGATGTTTCGTTTTCATTATTTTATTTTTTATAGCTATCCAATAGACAAATGTACAAAAAAATCCATATATTTGTGGAGGTCTGCCGAGGAAAAATAGGCAAGACAACATATTAATAGCGTTTTGCTATTGTTTTGAAGACTCCTTAAAATCACCAATTTTATACTCTTCTCCTAAAAACAATGAGTAGAACGCCTGCGGTTGCGTAGGCGTTACTTATTGGAGAAGGGGGCTGATGGTGATGCCTAAGGTTTTGATGAGTACGTCTGCGCATTTTAAGCGCAACGACAAACAATGGCAGCAGCAATTGTTTAACCATATAAAAGATGATTCACGAAAACTAAAGGCAACCAAGCAGAATCGGAGGCAACAAAGTCCAACCAGAAATAGGGGTGCAGAAGCAAAACTCGCCACGGGGGGAGTGGTCCCGGAAGGAATCGAACCTTCATCGTAAGAACCGGAATCTTATATTCTATCCATTGAACTACGGAACCGAGTGTGCAAAGTTGCGAAAAAAAAACGTGAGTTACAAATTTATTTATGAGCCAAAGAGATCAAAATGCATGGCATAGGTTGGCGAGTGTCATTGAGTGGAGCGATATGACCATAAATCACTTCGCCAAACACATTGGGCTTGTGCGTAGCGAGAGGTTGTATCAGATTCAACGTGGCAACAATGGAGTGTCGCGCAAGTTGGCCGAGGAGGTGGTGGCATCGTTTCCGCAGATCAACCTCACGTGGCTGCTGAGCGGTCGGGGTGAGATGTTGATCGATCCGATGGCGCAATACTCGCACATCGATCTATATGATGTCGATGTGGAGAGGTTCGATGGCGACACGTCGACACTAAAGGCTGCGATGCGCATGGTGTTGCCCACATCTATCGAGGCCGATTTCGCCATGAGGTATTGTGGCGATGCGATGAGCAATACGATCGGCTCGGGGAGCGTGGTGATACTCAAGGAGGTGCGCTCGGAGGCGATAATCCCTGGGGGCGAGTATGTGGTTGTGACGGGGGAGTTTGCAGTGCTAAGGATTGTGCGTCACAGCGAGAAGGAGGGTGTATGGCGTTTGATGGCATCGCAGAGCGAGAAGTATGACGATCTGTTTGTGAGTGGCGACGATATTGTGAGGTTGTATAGGGTGGCAGCGAAGTTGATTGTGAATAATTAGGGGATGGGAGGATTGTTGTGAATAATATGTAGGCATGTGGGGCACCCCCCCCTGCGTCATTGCGGACTTGATCCGCAATCCCTCGGACAAAGTGGTGTCGGTGGGGGCAGTGGGTTGTTGAGGGCTTACGCCAACTGCCCTGCGCGGGCGGCGGCGGCGTGCTCGCCGCGGAGCTTGGGGCGTATTGATATATATATATAAAGAGGAAATTAAAATATAATATTATGTTTTCAGGAATTGTAGAGCAGATGGCTCGTGTAGTAAAAATCGAGCAAGAGTTAGAGAATAAGCACTTTACACTCGCAGCGCCAATGGCCGACGAGTTGAAGATCGACCAGAGCGTAGCGCACAATGGCGTCTGCCTCACAGTGGTCAAAATCGAGGAGGGGCAGTATACGGTGACAGCAATGCTAGAGACGCTCCAAAAGAGCAACCTCGGATTGTGGAGCGTGGGCGACGAGATCAACCTCGAACGCTCGATGCGCCCCGACGCTCTGCTCGATGGACATATCGTGCAGGGACACGTAGACCTTACAGCAAAATGTATATCGAAAGAGAGTGCCGAGGGGAGCTGGAACTTCGTATTTGAATACGACCCTGCCGAGGCATCGAGCTGCACAGTCGAGAAGGGTTCGGTGACGGTCAACGGTGTGAGCCTCACGGTGTGTGACTCGGGCGAGAGGTCGTTTCGCGTCTCGATAATCCCATATACATATGACAATACCAACTTCCACAATATTGAGGTAGGAAGCGTGGTCAACATCGAATTCGACATCATCGGCAAGTATATCGCCCGATTGATGAACAACTACAAATAGCCCATACAACTATGTTAACAGCTCTATTTATCGAGTGGGAATTCAACCCCGTGTTGGTTGAGATCGGTGGTTTCGAGATCAGATACTATGGTTTGATGTGGGCGCTCACCATCTTTTTGGCGGCCAAGATGTTCGACACGTTTTGTCGTCGCGAGGGGTTGGCACAGAGCATCTCGGAGTCATTTTTCGTCTACGGCACGCTGGGCACGATCCTCGGATCGCGCATTGGCCACTGCATATTCTACGAACCCGAACGCTATTTGGTGCGTCCATGGGAGATCATAACCGCGATCCGCGAGGGTGGCATGGCTAGCCATGGCGCAGCGATCGGTCTGCTGGTGGGAATATGGTTGTTCTCGCGTCGCAACAAGATGCCATATGTCTGGGGGTTGGATCGAGTAATGATCCCCGTGGGGCTTGGAGGAGCGTTGATCCGTTTGGGCAACCTCTTCAACTCTGAGATATATGGTGCGGCGACTGACCTACCGTGGGCATTCAAATTCTACCACTGGGCAAAACGCCCTATCATGGAGGGCACACAGGTGGTGGGTCATGAGTGGGTGACAACCTCAGCATCGCTACCGAGCCACCCTACGCAGCTCTACGAGGCGGCTTTCTACATGATGTCATTCTTCGTGTTGTGTTGGATGTATCGTCGCAAGATGGGTGAGAAGTATCCAGGCATGATGTTGGGTGTGGGGTTGATATTCACCTTCTTTACGCGAATAATTATCGAATTTATCAAGAACGATCAAGAGGCTTTCGAGCAGGATATGATGCTCAATATGGGGCAGTGGTTATCTATTCCGTTTGTCATCGGCGCGATCTGTTTGATCTGGTATTCGGCCAAACACCCTGTGGAACAGAGTCTAAAACAGCCGTCGAACAAAAAATGCAAATAGCTATGGCACAGAATATTCAGCGTATGGTGGTGGAGGTCAACAAACTCATCACCAACGAATTGATAACCGCAGGAGGCATCTATCTGCCCGAAATAGGTTCGTTGAGTGTCGAGCACGACGACTCGGCAGAGGCTCGTCGCCGGGTGATCTTTTCGGCCGCGAAGCTTCATACGTCACTAATCACGGTGATCGCAATGCAGACCAAATGTAGTGTCGACCAAGCCTCGACGCTATATACCAAATGGTCGGAGGCGGTGCACAAGAATCTACAGGTCGAGATCGAAGGGATCGGCGTAGTGCGCGGTGGTCGTTTCGAGGCATCATCCATAATCGAACAAAAACTAAACCCTGTGGTAATCAAGAGTGTGGCAGCACCAAAGGCTGCAAAGGCTACGAAATCTGCAACACCAGAAAAGGTCACAGAGAATGAAGAGAAAAAGAGGAGCAATTGGGGAGTGTGGATCATAGCGGTGGCAGCGGTAGTATTGGTCGCAGTGGCGATCCCAAAACTATTCGACAGTCAAGAGACGGAGGAGGTTGCCCAAGCTACAACTGAGACGATTCCTGAGACAATTTCTGAGACGACTGAGTGCCAAGAGGAGGTAGCAAAAACAGAGGAGGTCAAAATAGAGGATGAAGTTGCAACAGAGGAGATTGCAACAGAGACCCCACCCAAAACCCTACTCTCGACACGCAAGGCCAAGACCACATCCAATGCCGAGGCCTCGGAGTTGTTGAACAAGACACTAGCCGAGAGCAGCTCGCGCCCTGCGACAAAGTACAAGGTTGTATATGGAGTCTATCGCTCCAAGGCCAACGCTGGCCGTGCATTGATCGACGCTCAAGAGTTGAACGAAGACACACGCACGGTCTATGGCGCTACGCTACGTGAGGGGCACTATATGGTGACACTCTTCGAGTCGGATCACTTCTACACCTCGGTGAGCTATATGAAGCGCAACAACCCTGCGATGGGCAACGTACTGTGGGTCTACGACCCCCAGAAGATGTAGCTCGCGATGGTGCTAAGGAGTATAAATCAGGCGGTTGCCAATGGTATCGGATGGTTGATCGAGCGGCTCTACATCTCACCGATCGACCGCATTGTGTCGCGCCAGATGTTGCGCTACATCGTCTGCGGAGTGTTGAACTACATTGTGTTCAATGCGCTGTTGTACCACTTTATATATAACTATATCATCCACAAGGAGCAGCTGGAGGTGTTGCGGTGGATCGTCTCGTCGCACGTCGCAACACTCATCATCGTCTTTCCGATCACCTTTTTTATGGGATTTTGGTTCAACCGCTATGTGGCGTTCCGCGCTACGGAGCGCACCAAAAAGTCGCAGATGGTGCGTTACTTGGGATCGATCGCTGGGTCGTTGTTGATTAGCTACGTGTTGCTCAAGCTGCTGGTAGAGCACTATGGGGTGTGGCCAACACCTGCCAATGTCATCTGTTCGCTTATCACGTCGATATATAGCTACTTGATGGCGCGGTTTTTCACCTTTGTGACCAGTAAAAAGGGGCAGGATTGAGACTTACGTGCAAACAGAAATAAACAGAAAGATATGTGAAACAACTTCAATCAAAGGAGGGGGCGCATTGTAGTCGACCTCACTCCTCGTCGCAAGGCGAAGAGTCCTTCGCACTGCGACTTCTAAGCCCCAACCCTGCCACTGCGAAGTGTAGCAAAGTTGATGCCTAAGGGGAGCTGTGATTGAAAAAATATAAATTTATGGATAAGAACCGAGAGGCGATCGCACGCCTGATAACAATGATGAACGAGCTGCGCGAGCAGTGCCCATGGGATCGCGAACAGACATTCGAGACGTTGCGCAACGCCACAATCGAGGAGTGCTACGAGCTGGTCGACGCAATCAACAAGGGCGAAATGGCGGCCATCAAAGAGGAGCTGGGCGATCTGCTGCTCCACGTGGTATTCTACTCGCGTCTGGGCGAGGAGCAACAGGCATTCGACTTTGCGCAGGTGGCCAACGAGCTGTGCGACAAACTACGCTACCGCCACCCACATATCTATGGCGATGTCGATGCCACGACCACCGACGAGGTGAAGCGCAACTGGGAGGCACTAAAATTGCGTAAGAAGGCTCGCAAGAGCGGCACGCTGGGGGGCGTTCCCGTGGGTCTGCCAGCCATGGTCAAGGCTCTGCGCATCGGCTCAAAGGCTGCAGGGGCAGGGTTCGACTGGGCATCGCGCGAGGATGTGTGGGCAAAGGTGCAGGAGGAGGTCGACGAGGTCTCGGCCGAGATGCGCAGCGGCAACCACCAAGCGACAGAGGAAGAGTTTGGCGATCTATTCTTTGCGCTAATCAACGCAGCACGCCTCTACGAGGTCGACCCCGAGGCGGCATTGGAGCATACGAACCGTAAATTTATCACACGCTTCGGATATATGGAGCAGGCGGCCGAGCAGGCAGGACAGACACTCGCCGAGCTGCCGCTCGAGCAGCAGGAGGCGCTGTGGTGCGAGGCGAAACAAAAGGGATTATAACATATATAAAAGGTATAAAAATGGCACTTATCAGAAGCGTGCGAGGCAAAACCCCTGAGATCGCAGAGGGGGTATTCGTGGCCGAAACGGCCGTTATAATTGGCGACACGACAATCGGCAAGGGGAGTTCGGTGTGGTACAACACCGTGCTGCGAGGCGACGTGAACTCCATCACCATCGGCGAGCGCACAAATATCCAAGATGGCACAGTGATCCATACACTATACGACAAGTCGAAAAACCCGTCGCAGACACACATCGGCAACGATGTCTCGGTGGGACACAACGTCACCATCCACGGAGCCATAATCGAGGATAAATGTCTAATCGGCATGGGATCAACCATCCTCGACAACGCAGTGGTGGGCACAGGGTGCATCGTGGCCGCCAACGCACTGGTGCTCACAGGGGCAAAACTCGAACCCAACTCACTCTACGCAGGGGTGCCAGCCAAACGCATCCGCGAAGTGAGCGAGGAGCAACGCAGCCAAATCATCGAACGCATTGCCAACGACTACATGCTCTACGCTAGCTGGTACCAAGAGTAGTTGCTTGTCGCGTGAGGCTTACGCACCACTGCCCTGCGCGGGCGGCGGCGGCGTGCTCGCCGCGGAGCTAACTTATTCTCCAACGAGAATATGCCACTGCACCCGCGGGGGTGCCATCCCCGCTGCGGGGGCTTTTCTGCGGCTTTCAGCCTTAGACCTCTAAACATTTTTTTTGCAAACTACGTTCGCAAAAAAAGGCCCCCGACAACCTTTCGGCAACCCATTCGGTCGGCAACCATTCGGTCGGCAACCACTCAACAACCATTCGGTCGACACCCCCATCCGTCATTGCGGAGTTGATCTATTGCTGTCCGATAAAAACAAACAGCCCATAACAATTCGGCGCCAGAGGTATTTCTCTGGCACTTTTTTGTGCAGCAAAAAAAATCAAGCCC
>JBCQUH010000008.1:0-46158 GCA_047174185.1 Rikenellaceae bacterium
AGATCTCCTCTACAACAAAGGAGTGGATCTTGAGCGGCTCGGCTGCATAGCTAAAGATTGCGACGCAGAGTGCGGCCATCATTAATAGTAATCGTTTCAACTTTTTGGTTTTTAGTAAGTTAATTTCGTGTTTCTATTACAAATCCCACCTCGCGGAATAGGTATCCTTTCCTCTCTCCTGTCGAGTGGCGCAGCATCAACTCCCCCTGTGCGCCCACACCCTCGATCGTGGCTTGCATAAGCTCGCCCCCAGCCAACTGGAATGTGTGTTGTTCGTCGCGACGATACAACGCCTCGTGGTAGTGTTGCTCGATTAGCGAACGGTTCTCTTCGATCTGCGAATAGCGCTCCATGAGATGTGCATGAAGTAACCGCAACACCCCCTCGCGGCTATACCGTCGGCCGCTCACCACCCTCATCGAGGTGGGGTTGGGCAGCTCGGGATCAAACAGCTCTTGGTTGATATTCAGCCCGATGCCGATGATCGAACGAGAGAGTCGACCCTCCTGCAACGAGTTTTCGATCAACACCCCAGCGATCTTCATATCCCCCACATATATATCGTTCGTCCACTTCACGCGCGACTCGATGCCCAACTGCGCCAACGTATCGCGCAGCGCCAGAGCGGTGATCTGCGATATGATGAACTGCTCGGCTGCCGCCACACCGCGCGGTTGCAACACCACCGAGAAGGTGATGTTTTCGCCCACGCCACTCATCCACTTGTTGCCCCTCTGACCGCGCCCTGCCCACTGTCGCTCTGCCCAGATGGTATCCGAGTGTCGGAACAGTGTGTTGCTCGCCAAATCGTTGGTCGACGAGCACTCCTCGTAGATATATAAATTCATAAATTGCAAAATATTTCACGCATCCCTCAACTCACATCCCCAACTATAATTAATATAGAGGAGAAACAAAGTTTCTCAAGCTCTGCGGCGAGCATGCTGCCTAGCTGATGTTGAAGTCGCGTAGGGTGTCGTTCAACGATGTCTTTTTGTCGGTCGACTCCTTGCGACGGCCGATGATTAGCGCACATGGTACACCATACTCGCCAGCAGGGAATTTGCGATTGTAAGTACCAGGGATAACAACCGAGCGAGGTGGTACATAACCCTTGTACTCAACTGGCTCATCGCCCGTAACGTCGATAATGTGTGTCGATCCAGTGATCACTGTGTTTGATCCCAACACCGACTCGCGGCAGATATGAGCACCCTCGACAACAATCACACGCGAACCGATAAAGCAGTTATCCTCGATGATAACGGGCGATGCCTGCACAGGCTCCAACACGCCACCGATTCCCACGCCACCGCTCAAGTGGACATTCTTGCCAATCTGTGCACACGAACCCACCGTCGCCCATGTGTCGACCATCGTTCCTGCGTCGACATAGGCACCTATATTTACATACGATGGCATAAGGATCGCACCTGGGGCGATATATGCTCCGTAGCGCGCCACAGCCTGAGGTACGATACGCACGCCCAACTTCTCGTAGTCGCTCTTAAGATCCATCTTGTCGTACCACTCCAACTCGCCTGCGCGCATAGTGCGCATCTTCTGAATTGGGAAGTATAGGATGATCGCCTTTTTGACCCACTCGTTGACTTGCCACTCACTCTTCTCTATATCTATTGGTTCTGCGGTGCGAAGTGCTCCCTTGTCGACAAGCTCCACCACTTGACGGATTGTATCCTTCACCACTTCGTCGGCCAACATCTCGCGGTTGTCCCACGCCTGCTCAATAATTGTCTTTAAATTGCTGTACATAAAAAATTGTTTTTAAATTATTTTTCACAAAGGTATTAAAAAATAGTGGGTTCGTTGCTATTTTCTCACAACTTTTTAATACCTTTGTGCGCAATATTTTAAGTATTAATATAATTTTAATTAAATGAGGGTCTACAAGTTCGGTGGAGCATCGGTGCGTAATGCCGATGGAGTTCGCAACCTCCACAAGATTATTAGCGATGAGCAGAATCTGTTTGTTATCGTCTCGGCGATGGGTAAAACAACCAACTCTTTGGAGGTGGTGTTTGAGGGTATCCAGAAGGGCGATAAACAGTTGTCAATGGAGCATATCACTGCTCTACGAGCCTACCACGCTGAGATCATCAACGACTTGTATGGCGAGCCTACAACGCTTGAGGCTATCGAGGCGCTATTTGCCGATATGGAGCAGGTGGTTGAGACTACGGTATATCGAAGCGAGGATGCAGAGTTGTGGTATGATAAGATCGTGACCTATGGTGAGTTATTGTCTACCACCATCATATCATCATATCTCAACTTCGCAGGGATGAAGAATCGTTGGGTTGATATGCGTCAAGGGTTCATCACCGAGCAGCGTCACAAGGATGCTTCGATCAATATCGAGGGTTCGACGATCCGTCTGCTTGCAGCGATGGGTGGCGAGACTCAGGGTGTATTTGTGGGTCAAGGATTTATCGGTTCGGCACCCGACGGCACGACTACGACGTTGGGTCGCGAGGGTTCGGACTACTCGGCAGCCGTGGTGGCTAATATCCTCAATGCTGAGTGTATGGCTGTGTGGAAGGATGTGGATGGTATCTTGAACGCCGATCCTAAGATCTTCCCCGATGCTACGAAGATCGAGCGTTTGAACTATTTGGATACTATCGAGTTGGCATATAGTGGTGCGCAGATTATTCACCCTAAGACTATTAAGCCGCTTCAGAATAAGAATATTCCACTCTATGTACGTCCATTTGGCGACAAGTCGAAGAGTGGTACGGTAATCAATGGAGAGGCTCCATTGGTAGATATTCCGATCTTGATTCTCAAGAAGAATCAGGTGATGTTGACCATCCGTTCGCGCGACTACTCGTTTGTATTGGAGGAGCGTTTTGCAACGATTTTCTTGTTGTTGGAGCGCTACCGCATGAAGGCTAATTTGGTGCACAATTCGGCTGTGAATTTGACACTGTGTGTCGATGCATCGTGGCATGTCGACGAGGCGTTGGCAGCGTTGGAGGCCGAGGGCTTCGAGGCGCATGCGCAGCGTGACATGGAGTTGTTGACGATCCGTTGCTACAACGATGAGTTGTTGGAGCGCTACGCATTCCAGAGCAACGTAATGATCCGCCAGACCAACACCAAGACTGTACGTGTCCTCCGCTCTAAGGAGTAGCACACAGATATACAACGAGAGAGCCTCCTGAGATAATTCAGGAGGCTCTCTCGTTTTGGATAAATCGCCCTAGTTATAATCCTCTGTCGAGGATGTAGCTACGGTCGAAGTGATCGTTGGGTAGCCAGTCTCGCTATCCAACTCCCATGTGCATGCGTCGAGTGATAGGTAGCGATCAGCATCTGTATTGTATTTTGCTGCATTCTCGTTCAGAAGATTTACGAATGTTTGGCTCTTCATATTATCCTCTGTGTAGTATGCGCAATCTGTTGTGCTTGTCAGAGAATAACCAATCGTAGTACTCTCATCACCTAAGTAGTAGCCATATGTGATATTGCAGGACGAATTATTAGTTCCAACCAATACTCCGCAACTACCGCTACCACTATTCGTGATTGCCCCTATGTTATAGACATTGTTTATATATACAGTTGAAGAGCTAGTGGTATATCCTATAACCCCACCGATAGTGCTAACAGTGGTTAACGAAGATACATTACCACTATTGTAGCAATTTACTATGTAGGCATTAAAAGTTCCTGCGACAACCCCTATGATGCCGCCATAATCACTTGCTGATCCAGCACCATAAACCGTACCGCTATTATAGCAATTTATCACAATGCCATGATAGTAGGTTATAGAAGTACTAGAACTAAGCATTCTGCCAAATAGTCCACCTGTTGAAGCATATGGGCTAGTTACATCTCCTTTATTAGAACAACCAATGGCATAAGAGTTTGACAATATGCCAGACATACCTCCTGTATATTGGTATAAGCCATTTACGGTTGCCTCATTGTGTATATTCGAAAGCGTTGTACCTTTGGTACATGCACCTGCAAGTGCTCCGACATACTGATATCCTTTAACCGCTCCTTGAATCGTCAAATCCGTCACCGTTGCAGTGCAAAGACTGCGAAACAAGCCTGTGTAATTACCACTCTCTATAGATATACTCAAACCGCTAACAGTGTGGTTGTTGCCATTGAATGTACCTTCGAAGTCTTTTTCAGCAGTTCGGCCAATCGGATACCACAGATGCCCCTCGAGCGAGATGTCGGCAGTCAGCTCGAAACACTTGTCGAAGTTGTCGCTATCGTCGATTAGTTTAGCAAACTGCTCGGCTGTTGCGATCTGGAATGGCGAGTCGGCCGAACCATCACCTGCGGCATAGCTATCAGCAGCGCACGACGACCAATATAGATATTGGATATCGGCCTTGCTAAACGTTGCTGTCAAGAAGTTGTGGGTGCCTGCCAAGAATGGGTACTCGTAACCGTTGGTTGGTGCGCTCTTGACCACCTCGACGTAGTCGCCAGTGGTGAAGGTGATCTTTATGGTAATCTCCTCGCTCTCGGCATCGATCGTAAATGGAATAGCCGAGAATGGGATCTCTTGAGTCTCGCCGCTCGCAAGTGGCTGCGCATTGCTCAACGAGATTGTGATGTCGCCCTGCGAGGCGTCGTCGTTTAGCTCTCCGCTCTCGAAATCGAGCGTTGCCCCACTCTTCAATCCCGAGATTGTGACACTACTAATTGTGAAGCTGTCGCCATCCGCAAGGTCGCTGCACGACGCCTTGATCGCAACGATGGGCAAGATGTGCGACATCGCAGGGTACTCCGAAACCGTTATATCGCTATCACTCATAGCGTCAAAACTCACAACAAATGGATCGCTCACCATATATAAGTTGTTGTCGGCGTAGTTGCTGTATTGATCGCCCGACATATCTACGCTCTGAGCCGATAGGTCGATCACATAGTCACCACTCTCGTTGATCGCGGCATCGGCCTTGTATGGATAGACAAGTCGCATGGTTCCTGCTGCCGATGAACCCGAGAAGGTTGCGAAGTCTGCATTCTCCTGCAACTCAACCATGCTAAACTTAGATGTTGTTTGGCTCCCCGACAACCATCCAGTGAGCGCGTCGCCCGTCTCCCACACCATGTTCCAAGTATCAGAATCTGATGTGTCGATCGAGATCTTTGAATCTAGGTTGTTGTCCCTGCTCACAGTGACCGAGACCGTACGCTCGTTGCTGCCGACGATTGTTGTGTTGTCGGTTGTGGTTGTGCAGCCAACAGCTGTTAGTAGTAGTGCTGCCGATAGTAAAATACTCCTCTTCATAATCTTATCTATAATTAATATTCACTACCATAAACAGAGTCAGCGACTCCGCTTGCTGAGAGGATCGACTCCTCTAGCTCAATCTTGATTATCTCGATTTGAGGTGCTACATAATTTTTCGCCATGACAATAATATTTAGTTTTTAATTTTCTCTCTTACATAGAGAGAGAAAACTATGGTGTCATAGTGTGTAGTGGAACATATTTAATATGTAATAGAAATATGTTTAACATAAAGATATGATTTTATGGTAATTTCTTTGTTGAAATGTGATATTTTCATAGATTTGTACCAATTATGATCTCTCTATGTAAGAGAATGTAAAAGAGGCAGCCCCCGATCCGCAAGGATCGGGGGCTGTTGTTTTTCGTGTGTCGATAGCTCGCTAAAGTTTCGAGACAAATCTGCGGAAGTGAGGCTCGACGTTCAACGGATCCTTCATCTCCACCTGCAACTCGCGGAACTTCGCAAACATCTCCTCCAACTTCGCCTTGTACTCGGCATTGCCCGCCAAGTCGTTCATCTCGTGCGGATCATCCACCACGTTGAACAGACGCACTAGGTCGTACTTAGGATAGATAATCATCTTATACTCCTTGTCGCGCACCGAACGCTGCTGACCAGTGTATGCCCCATAGACCGCCTCGCGACGATCGGCATCGCTCTCGCCCAGAGCCAATGGCACCAACGACTTAAAGTCCACTGCGTTGAGACCCTCGCTGCCCACCAAATCAAGAGCGGTAGCCATCACATCCTGCAAATAGACTAGGTCGTCGACCTTCTGACCAGCTGGGATTCCAGGGCCTGCCAAAAATAGTGGCACGCGCATACTAGCGTCGTACATATTCTGCTTGCCGATAAACCCGTGGTCGCCAATCGCAATTCCATGGTCGGCCGTAAACATGATGTATGTGTTCTCCAACTCACCTGCCGCCTCCAGCGCGTCGAGGATCAGGCCAATCTGAGTGTCGAGATGCGAGATGAGTGCGTAGTACTCCTGTCTATTGACCAACACCGACCTCTCGGTACGTGGGAATGGTGCAAGGCGCTCGTCGCGTAACGATGTCCAACAGCCGATCGAATCCTTGTAAGGGTACTCGGGCAGGAAGTTCTCGGGCATCGAAATCTCCTCCAGCGGATACATGTCTATATACTCCTTAGGCGCTTGACGTGGATCGTGCGGAGCGTTGAACGCCAAGTACATGAAGAATGGATCGTCGGATTGTTGAGCCATGTCGATATACTCCAGTGCGTCGTCCTTGACCACCTCGCTCCAGTGTTTGCCCCCCTTCCAAAATCCGCCATACGACGTGTCGTAGGGTTGCCACTTATCCTCGACACCCTCTAAGAATAGTCGATTGTAGCAGTCGGCCGCCTGATTTGGCATTCCACCACGGATGTTTTTGGCGTGGTCGAATACGCTATTGGCTGGTACATCGACGTGCCACTTGCCAGTGATATAGGTGTCATAACCTGCCGCCTTCATATACTCTGGCCAGGTGGTGTTGAATGGCACCTTGTCGGCACTCTCCAACTGTGCCACATCGACTGGCCAATTCTTGGCCATTTGCAGCTCGGGGATATAGTTGGAATGGGTGGCTGCCCTCCACAAGTTTTCGCCCGTGATCAACATCGCACGACTAGCGGCCGATATCGCACCGTTCCAACCGCCCTGATTGAAGGCGTGGGTGAAGTGTGTTCCGCGCGACATGAGTCGATCGAGGTTGGGGGTCGAGATATTATCTAATCCCGATGATCCCAAGCAGTTGTAACAGTGGTCATCGGCAAAGATAAAGACGATGTTGGGGCGCTCGACCAGAGCATTGCGCTTCGACGAAGTGCACCCCACCGCCATAGCTGCGAGCGGAAGTGCCAACAGCGGCATGTGTGGTTTGAAATCTCTCATTTTGGGGTTATGTTTTTAGGTTAGCTATCGTAAAATATCTACTTCGCCCAAGGTGATACGGGTGGATTGAGCACCTCGACACCCTCATCCAGAGTGTAGGTGATGGGCTGGATCGAGTGGTCGTCGTTGAAGTGGATCTCCTCGAAACATGCCGAGCGACGGTGGAACGTACCATTGTTGACATCGCCGCGCTGGTAGAAGATATACCACTTGCCCTGGAACTCGATGAATGAGTTGTGGGCTGGAGCATCGCGCTGCTCGGGGGTGATAAGCCCCTTGTACTCGGCATATGGCTCGGTTGGCAGCGGTGAATCGGCCACCCAATGTCCCGTGCGACGACCCATGCGAGCCGTGAAGTGATACTTACCCTCGCGCTTGAAGATGTGCACCGCCTCGGCCACCGTCTCCTCGCTTAGGCGCATCCACTCGCCATCCAACTCCACCATGTTATCCTTTAGCTTAGCGCCCATGATATGCGCGCCCTTGTCGCCGATATCGACCTTATGGTCGTTACCATAGATATAAGCCTGGCCGTCGTCGTCGACAAAGACCGTTGGGTCGAAGATCGTGGTGATCTTATCGGTCACCGCCTCCTCCCATGGCCCCTCGGGATTGCGGCTCTTGGCCACTCCCACATGGGTTTTGTCGTAGGGGAAGTAGATATAGTACCAGCCATCCTTGTAGGCTGCATCGGGGGCATTCATCTGTCCATGCGCCCACGAGTATTCGCGGGGTTTGATCACCACGCCGTGGTTTGTCCAGTTGACCATATCGTCGGTCGAGACAATTGCGTAGTCCTGCATCTCGCCATAGCCCACAGCATCCGCCTGGTCGTGCGAGCAGTATAGATATACTCGGCCATTATAACACTCAGCCGCAGGATCGGCAAGGTACAAAAAGTCGGGATCACCCAGCTTCAAGATCGGATTACCAGCCACCGCTGCCGACACTGCAACTCCAAGAGCAAGAGTTGCCAAAATAAGTTTTCTCATATAAAATTTGGTTAAAATTGGTTATTTCACAAAACTACAAAAAAATAATGGTAAATGGTGAATGATGAATGATGAATGATAAATTTTGCTTACGCATATATAATTTAGTAACGCGCAAGCCCATTCACCATTCATCATTAAAAAAAGCGATCTCGAGGCATCACACCCCGAGACCGCACTCGAAAAATATATTATACGCAGACTATACGCAGCCCTGCGCCATCATCGCATCGGCCACCTTGATGAATCCTGCGATGTTTGCGCCTGCAACATAGTTGACATAACCATCCTCCGCGGTGCCATACTGAACACATGCCGAGTGGATGTCGGTCATAATCTGACTCAACTTAGCATCTACCTCTGCTGGAGTCCACTTCAAACGGATCGAGTTCTGTGTCATCTCCAAGCCCGATGTCGCAACACCTCCTGCATTCGATGCCTTACCAGGAGCGTAAAGGATCTTAGCCCCCTGGAACACTGCGATAGCCTCTGGAGTAGATGGCATATTCGCACCTTCGGCTACACAGTAGCATCCGTTAGCAACCAATGCCTGCGCCTCAGTTTCGTTCAACTCATTCTGTGTTGCACATGGCAACGCGATGTCACACTTAACACCCCATGGACGTTCGCCTGCGAAGAACTTCGCCTCGGGATATTGTGCCACATACTCGCTGATGCGACCACGCTTCACATTCTTCAACTCCATAACGAATGCCAACTTCTCGGCATCGATACCTGCCTCGTCGTAGATATATCCCGATGAATCAGACAATGTGACAACCTTGCCGCCCAACTGTGTAGTCTTCTCTGTAGCATACTGTGCAACGTTACCCGAACCAGAGATCACAACTGTCTTACCCTCGAAGCTGTCGCTCTTAGTTGCCAACATCTCCTTAGCGAAGTAGCATGTGCCATAACCCGTAGCCTCTGGACGCAATGGACTTCCGCCCCACTCAGGAGCCTTTCCTGTAAGTGTTCCTGTAAACTCGTTGCGGATACGCTTGTACTGTCCATATAGGAATCCGATCTCGCGACCTCCAACGTTGATATCTCCTGCTGGGATATCGGTGTCGGGACCGATGTGACGCTGCAACTCAGTCATAAACGACTGGCAGAAACGCATCACCTCGTTATCTGAACGACCTGCTGGGTTGAAGTCCGAACCTCCCTTACCACCGCCCATAGGCAATGTCGTAAGCGAGTTCTTGAATGTCTGCTCGAAAGCCAAGAACTTCAATACACTTAGGTTAACCGATGGGTGGAAACGCAAACCGCCTTTGTAGGGTCCAATGGCGCTATTCATCTGTACGCGGTAACCGCGATTTACCTGCACCGCACCGTTGTCATCCAACCATGTTACACGGAACATAATTACACGCTCTGGCTCTGCGATACGCTCTAGGATCTTAGCCTCCTGCAACTTAGGGTTTGCAAGGATGTAAGGTGCCAAAGACTCAACTACCTCTAGGGTTGCCTGATGGAACTCAGGCTCATTTGGATTCTTCGCCTTTACATTGGCCATAAACGACTCAATGTACTGGGCAATCTCTTTGCTCATTATTTAAAAGTTTTTAAAGGTTGTAAAGGGGGCGTTTAGGGTACCCCCCAATAAAAAAAATGTATACTCAAACACAAATATACATTTTTTTTATCAACTTTACAAATATTCCCTCTAAAAGACTACATTAATGTACGATCGATCAATGCCTTGGTCGAGGGTTCCGACCCTCGGAATTTGACATATAGCTCCATTGGGTCGAGCTGTCCTCCGCGTTGGAGAATGTCGCGGCGGAATGACTCGGCACACGTGCGGTCAAATATTCCGCACTCCTTGAACTTGGCATAGGCATCGGCCTCCAACACCTTTGCCCACTTATACGAGTAGTAGCCTGCCGCATAGCCCCCTGCAAAGATATGCGAGAAGCTGGGCGAGAAACATGTCCCCTCGATCGCGGCCGCAATCTGTGTGGGGCGAGTGGCCTTGCGCTCAAACTCCTCGACGCTCATCGCCGTTGCCTCGACTAATCCATGCCACGCCATATCCAACAGCCCGAACTGCAACTGACGAACGCAGGCAAAGGGGGCGTTGAAGTTGGCCGCACGCACCAACCGCTCCAACATCTCGGCTGGTATCGCCTCGCCCGTCTGGTAGTGCACCGCCCAGAGGTTCAAAAACTCTGGTTCGCGCGCCCAATTCTCCATCAACTGCGAGGGCAGCTCCACAAAGTCGCGATATACATTGGTGCCATTCAACGACCCATACTTCCCTTTGGCCAACAATCCATGCAGTCCATGGCCAAACTCATGCAGCAGCGTCTCGAACTCCGAGAAGGTCAACAACGATGGGGTAGAGGCCGTGGGCTTTGTGAAGTTCATCACCAGAGTCACCAATGGTCTCACCTCGTGCAATGTGCCATCTGCCCCCTCCGCCATGTGTGCACCGCAGAACTCAGTCATCCACGCTCCGCCACTCTTGCTCGCACGTGGGAAGAAGTCGAGATATAGTAGGCCTAGAGATTGACCATCGGCTTCGCAAACCTCGAACACCTCTACATCCTCGTGGTAACGCTCTACGCTATCGCAACCCTTGAAGTGTAGGCCATATAATCGCTCGGCCAACATAAAGACTCCGCGTCGAACGCTCGACAGCTCCAAATATGGCTTGATCAACTCGTCGCTAAATGAGTAGTGGGCATCCTTATATCGCTCCGTGTAATAGCCCATATCCCACGGCATGAACTCACCCTCGAAGCCCTCGCTGCGTGCGAACGCCTCGATTTTGGCATAATCCTGCGATGCACGATCGAGGGTCGCCTCCAGTAGCTCGCTCAGCAGTGCATTGACGCGATCGGCACTCTTGGCCATGCGGTTCTCTAACGCATAATCGGCATAGCTCTTGAAACCGAGCAGCTGTGCCAACTCCATGCGCAGTGCCACCACTCGCTCGATAACCGCGATGTTATCCCACTCGCCCCCCACCGAACGGGTGTTGTAGGCGCGCCACAGCTGCTCTTTGAGCGCGCGCTGCGACGAATAGGTGAGGAACGGAACGTAGCTCGGAGCCTTGAGCGTCACGCTCCAACCGCTCTGGCCGCGTGCCGCAGCCTCGGCTGCATACCCCTCGCGAAGCGCCTCGGGTAGCTCAGACACCTGTGACTCGTCGGTTATGTTGATCGAGAAGGCGTTGGTCGAGGCCAATATATTTTGGCTAAACTCCAACCCCAAACGCCCCAACTCGGTTGTGATCTCACGATAGCGCCCCTTGCGCTCGGCATCCAATGCCGCTCCGCTGCGCTCGAAACCTTTGTAGCAATCCTCCAGCAGTCGTCGATCCTCTTGGTCGAGCGAGTGTGGTGGTGTGTCGTAGACCGCCTTGACGCGAGCAAATAGCTCTTCGTTCAACGAAATATCGTTGCTCAGTGCCGTTAGCTTGGGCTGCACGCGTAGCGATATGGCCTCCATCTCGTCGTTGGTATCGGCACTCAACAGTGGGTAGAACACCTCTGAAACACGGTTCAAAAGTGCCCCTTGACGCTCCAACGCCACGATCGTATTTGCGAAGGTCGGTGGTTCGGGATTTTCGACAATCGCTGCCAAATCGCCACGTGCCGCCTCGATTGCCGCCTCGAATGCAGGTTCGTAGTGCTCTACGCATATCTGTTCAAATGGTGGTGCGCCATAGGCTCCACCCCAATCCGCAAGCAGCGGATTCTGTATAGTTAAATCCAACATATTAATTGATCCAATAACTTATAACTAAATAACTTATAACTCTATTTAAACCCCTTAGCACGCATCATAGCCTCGGCCGACGGCTCGTCCCCCTTGAAGTTGCGGTAGAGGGTCATGCCGTCGGCACTACCTCCGCGCTCCAATATTTCGCTACGCAGGCGACGTGCAACATCGGTCGAGAATACGCTGCCGCTCTGCTTGAACACCTCGAAACAATCTTGATCCAACACCTCAGCCCAGATATAGAAGTAGTAGCCTGCCGAGTAGTCGTAGGTGAATATATGTGGGAAGTTGGTGAGGTGATACTTCGGTGCAACGGCCGATACCAAATCGCGATCGGTGACCAACGCACGCTCCTCGAATAGGGCGATATCCAACGAATCGCACTCCTCGATGGGCAACGTGTGTAGGTCGAGATCGAGCAGTGCCGAGGCCAGATAGCTCACCGTCTCAAACCCTTTGTTGTACTCCTTGCTGCGCTCGATCTTTTTGATTATATCGTCGGGTAACACCTTTTTCGAACTGTAGTGGAAGGCATATTCACGCAACATATCGGGGTGGAACGCCCAATTCTCCATCACCTGCGATGGGAACTCCACGAAATCCCCCTCGACCTGTGCCAATGTGCGATATGGCACATCTTGGAGTAGGAAGTGGAGGGCGTGACCAAACTCATGAAATAGCGTCTCGACCTGCTCCATCGTTAGCTGCGAGGGTTGGCTCGCCGAGGCTGGTGCGAAGTTGCACACCACTGCAACGATCGGGTCTATGCGCTCCGCGCCATCGTAGCGTTGTGCTCGTAGGTTGCCACACCACGCCCCTTGATTCTTGCCTGAGCGTGCAAATAGATCGAGATACAATACCCCTAGGTGGCGTGTGTCGCGATCCAATACCTCGTAGGCGCGACATAGTGGGTCGTAGAATGGAACGTCGACTGGGCGGAACGACAATCCATAGAGTTTGTTGGCCAAGACAAATGCGCCATTGCGCACATTGTCAACCGTCATGTATGGTCCCAACGACTCGTCGGTATAACCAAATTGAATGTTGCGAACCTTCTGCGAGTAGTACCACCAATCCCACGCCTCGAGCTCCTCGCCTGGGTGATCCTTTAAGAAGTGGGTGGTCAATAGCTTCATCTCGGCACGCGTTTTGCGCAGCGCAGCGCTCCACACATTGTTGAGTAGGCGATATACGCTATCGACACTTTTGGCCATCTGATCCGAGATCACATACTCGGCATGGTTGTCGTAGCCCAATATCGCTGCACGCTCCTGACGTAGTCGCGCGACGCGACGTATGATCTGTTGGTTGTCGTGTTCGTTGCCATTAGCACCGCGACGATTGTAGGCTCTATAGAGCGCCTCGCGCAGGTCGCGATCTGTGGAGTTGGTCAAGAATGGTATCATCGACGAGGGGCTGAGCGTAAAGACCCAACGATCCTTCAATCCGCGACTCTCTGCTTCGGCACGCGCTGCAAAGCGTGTGTTGATAGGGATGCCTCCGATCTGCTTGGAGTTGAGGTTAAGGATAAAGGACTCATTCTCGGCTATCAGATTGTGGGTATACTCCATGCAGAGCGTTGACTCCTCGGCATTGATCTCGGCCAAGCGCCCCTTCTGCTCGGCCGAAAGCAGCGCCCCGCCCCGCACAAATTTGTTGTATATGCGCTCGGTTAATCGTCGGTCGGCATCTCTAAACGAACGACAGGTTCTGTGGATCGTGCGCACCTTCTCGAACAGCGCCTCGTTCATCCACACCGCATCGTCGGCAGCCGAGATACGAGGTAGCAACACCTCGCTCGTGCGTCGATACTCGTCGCTGGCCTGTGCCGCCTCGCCCATCTCATATAGGTCGCGAAGCTCAGCAAAACGAACCCCTGCGCCATCCAACGCCACGATAACATTTTTGAATGTTGGCGCAGCCGCGTTGTTGACAATGCTATCCACCTCGCCCAAATAGTGCGCGATAGCCTCGTCGAACGCCTCGATATAGTCCGAGGCTACGATACGATCCAATGGCGCGATGCCAAATGGAGTATCCCACTCCGCCATCAATGGATTCTCTCTACGACGCGAAGCCCCTCCACCGTCACACGAAATTAATGTTGACATAACTATTAGTATAAATGCTAGATCTAAAAATTTTCTCATACCACAAACGACAATTTGTTAATTCGCCCAAATATCATTACCTTTGCAAAGGTAGTCAATTTTTTGGATCGGCTCACCTCAACACAGTAAAAACATGCAACTATTCTACGCTCCCGATTTCACCACACCATCCTACACGCTCAGTGAGGATGAGTCGAAACACGCTATTCGAGTGCTTCGCGCTGCACTAGGTCATACACTACATATAACTGATGGCAAGGGTAATTTATTTCATTGTCGCATAATCGATGCCAACCCCAAGCGGTGTGTGGTCGAGGTGATGGAGCATATCGCCCAGTTTGAGCAGCTGCCATATCGGTTGACCATAGCGGTGGCTCCGACCAAGAGCATCGAGCGATTTGAACTCTTTTTGGAGAAGGCGACTGAGATCGGAATCGACGCGGTGGTGCCGCTGCTCACAGCCCATAGCGAGCGCAAGGCGATCAAACACGACCGCGAGGAGAGGGTGATCACATCGGCTGTCAAGCAGTCGCTCAAGGCCTATCACCCCACGTTACATGCGATGATCTCATTTGCCGAGTTGCTCTCTCGTCCGTTTGAGGGTGCGAAGTTCATAGCCCACTGCGAGAGCGCGGAGCACAAGGCCTATCTGGCCGATGTGGTCGAGGCGGGTGGCGATGTGTTGATCTTGATTGGGCCAGAGGGTGACTTCTCGCCCCAAGAGATCGAGCAGGCCAAGGCGGCTGGGTTTCGCGAAATATCGTTGGGCAAGCAGCGTCTGCGAACCGAGACTGCGGCTATCGTGGCCACAACTATTGTGTCGGTAAAAAATAGTATGCGATGAGTGAGATGAGAGCTGCGTTGGGCGAGTTGTTTGCGGCCTTCTTCAGGATCGGGCTATTCACCTTCGGTGGTGGATTTGCGATGATTCCGCTCATCGAACGCGAGGTGGTTATTCGCAATAAGTGGGTCGAGAGGCGCGATTTTGTAGATCTGCTGACCATTGCTCAATCGGCACCAGGCCCTATAGCTCTCAACTCGGCAGCCTTCGTGGGGTATAAGAGTCGCGGATATATTGGTGCTCTTGTCTCTATCGCAGGGATTATCCTGCCTTCGTTTGTGATAATATTGGTGGTGGCGATCTTCTTTGCCTCCATTCGCGACAATGCAGTTGTCGATGCCGCCTTCAAGGCGATGCGTCCCGTGGTGGTGGCGCTCATCCTTCAGCCGACCATTACGTTGGCCAAGGGTATGCATCCGCTTATGATCGTGGTTCTGGTCGCCTCGTTGGCGATGTTCGTGTTGTTGGAGTTGTCACCCCTCTATCTGATTGTGGCGGCGGCCGTGGGGGCAGTGGTGTGGACGCGCGGTGTGGAACGTAGGATTAATAAAAAGTAGTGTGCGCGGATGATATACTTACAACTGATAATTAGCTTTCTTAAGATCGGATTCTTCGGCTTTGGTGGTGGATATGCCATGTTGTCGTTTATACAACAGGAGGTGGTGATCCGCAACGCGTGGATCTCGGGTGCCGAGATGGCCGATATAATCGCAATATCGCAGATGACACCAGGGCCAATCGCCATCAACTCGGCAACCTACACAGGTTATGTGATGGGTGGGTTTCTGGGGGCTGTGGTGGCGACTCTGGCGGTCTGCACGCCAGCGCTTACGTTGATGGTGCTCATCACCCGATTCTTCTTGCTGCTGCGCAACAACCCCTATGTGAGCAACGTTATGGTGGCGTTGCGCCCCGTGATTGTGGCTATGATCGCAGCGGCTGGATTTACGATGATCCTCCCGTCGCAGCAGGGTGGTGGCAACTTCATAGATGTGTGGAGCTGGGTGCTCTTTGCTGTGGCCTTTGCGGCATCGTGTGTCAAGCGCATTAGCCCGATATTAATTATCGTGGCGGCCGCTGTGGCAGGGGTTGCAATCTACTACCTGCCGACGATAATCTAGAGGACTAAAAACCCAGCCAAAAGCAAAAAGGCAGCTACGAATATAAGTAGTAGAAAGAGTAGCCCCAAAAGTCCCAAGGTCGTGCCCAAACATCCTCGTCGACTATTGGCCTCGTAGGGTAAAGTGTCGGAGAAGAGGGTGATGATTAATCCAATGATGGGGGTCAACAAGAGACTCGCCAAAAAAGCCCACCCAAAACCGATGCGGCGGCGGCTGCCCAATAGCCCCACGAGAACACTCGCTAGCGATCCTGATAGCAGTCCGAAAATTATAATTCCTAAACCCATAATATTGTTTTTTTGTATTGTTGTTGTGTCTCTCAGTATTTCTGAGTCTTTTTATAACTTATAATTTATAACTCATAACTCATTAGTAATGTGTGAAGCCGAATAGTTTGCGGTCGGTTGGCTCTCCGCCATCGAGCCACATTAGCCCCTCGTGTGCAACAATCTGGCCGATGGGGGTTATCTTGGTGCCGAAATGTGAGGTGTAGTTGTGTCCCAATTCGGCTGCGCGCTCTGGAGCTGCGGTGAATAGTAGCTCGTAATCCTCGCCTGCGGTGAGTGCAGTCTCGATCGAGACCCCCTCGGCACATGGGATGTTGCCAAGCTCAACCTCGGCTCCAACCTCAGATGCTGTGAGGATATGTCGTAGATCAGATGCTACGCCATCCGAAATATCCATCATGGCGTGCACCATGCCCGATTGTGCCAACCACACCCCCTCGTCGACGCGTGGTGTGGGGCGTTTGTGGATGCATGCGTTGGGGGTGTCGAATCTGCCTTGTAGGATGTCGGCTAGCCCTGCGCCCGATGCCCCTAGTGTGTTGGTTACATATATAATATCACCCACCTTTGCGGCGCTGCGACGACAAACTCGATCGGCCGCCATCTCGCCAATGGCTGTGACGTTGACCACAAGGTCGCTCTTCGAGGCGGTCGTGTCGCCCCCCACCAGTGCAACGTCGAAGCGCTCCGAGAGGTCGCGATAGCCGCGCATGAACTCCTCGATCCACTCGCCCGTAAGCTCCTTGGGGATCGACAGCGACAGTAGGGTGGCGGTGGGTTGCCCCCCCATCGAGGCTACGTCGCTGAGGTTGACCGCCAAACTTTTGTATCCCAAATCGTAGGGCGATGTGGCCTCGCGCAGAAAGTGCACACGCTCCACCAACATATCGGCCGTGAAGAGCATGCTGCGCCCTTGGCCGATGGGCAAAACTGCACAATCGTCGCCTATCCCCTCGTAATTATTGGTGGTTAACCCCTCGCATAGTGTTTTAATATGGTTAATAAACCCGAATTCCGACATTTTTTTAATTATTTAACTAATGTAAAGGTATGAATTATTTTTTATTTACCAACATTATTACTACCTTTGTGGCGTGGCGCTAGTGTTGCAAATCAACTACAAAATTCGAAATGTGATGAAAATTCTAATTCTCAACGGCCCAAATCTTAATCTGCAAGGAACTCGCAAAGTGGAGGTGTATGGCACCAAGACGTTTGAAGTATTTATTGAGGAGTTGCAGAGTCTTTATGCCAACGATGTTGAGTTAGAGTACGCGCAGTCAAACCACGAAGGGGTGTTGATCGATTTGATCCACGCCTCGGTTGGTAAGTTCGATGGTATTGTATTTAATGCAGGGGCTTATACCCATACCTCGGTTGCGCTGCACGACGCGATAGAGGCAGTTGCTACCCCAGTTGTTGAGGTTCATATCTCGTCGATTTTGGCACGCGAAGGATTCCGCCACACCTCTATGATCGCCGATGTGGCGATCGGTTCGATTATGGGCTTTGGGCTTGACTCATACCGATTGGGAGTGGAGGCTATTAAAGAGAGATTCAGATAGATATAAATAATATTTAAAAAGTACAACTATGCAAAAAATGAAGAAAACCAAGATTGTCGCTACTATATCCGACATTCGTTGTGATGTAGAACTTCTCGAGAAGCTTTATGCAGCAGGTATGGACGTGGTTCGTATCAATTCGGCACACGCAACAGAGGAGGGCGCGACAACCGTGGTTCGCAACGCTCGCACCGTATGTGAGGCTATTCCAGTGATGATCGATACAAAGGGTCCAGAGATCCGTTTGACAAACATTGGCGGTGGCGAGGGAAATATCGTATTCAATACAGGTGATGTCGTTAAGGTTAAGGGAACCGACAAAGGTGAGGAGACAACGAACGAGATCATCTATATGAATGTGCCAAGTTTGGTTTCGGATTTGAATGTTGGCAACCGTCTGTTGATCGCCGATGGAGAGTTAGAGCTTTTGGTGTTGGAGAAGGATACAGAGTTTTTGACATGTAAGTTCTTGGTTGGTGGTAAGATGAAGTCTCGTAAGAGTGTCAACGTGCCAGGTGTTCGCGTTGAGCTTCCATCGATCACTCCTAAGGATGAGCGTTTTATCAAGTGGGCGACTAAGAACGATGTAGATTTCATCGCACACTCGTTTGTTCGTAACGCTGCGGATGTTAAGGCTGTTCAGGATATTTTGGATGCTAACAACTCAGATATCAAGATCATCTCGAAGATTGAGAATCAGGAGGGAATCGACAATATCGACGAGATTATTGAGGCATCGTATGCAATTATGGTTGCTCGTGGAGATATGGGAGTTGAGCTATCGGCAGAGAAGATCCCAGGAGTACAGCGCATGATTGTTGAGAAGTGTATCGCTGCTAAGCGTCCAGTTATCATCGCTACACAGATGGTATACTCGATGGTTAACTCACCACGTCCAACACGTGCCGAGGTTAGTGACGTTGCAAGTGCTATCTACGAGCGTGTGGATGCTATTATGTTGAGCGACGAGACAGCATCGGGTAAGTTCCCGGTTGAGGCTGTTACGACAATGGCTCGTATTGCTCGCGAGATCGAGAGCGACACACGTCAGTTCCCAGCGATGGTTGATTTAGAGATGGTATCAGTAAATCACGAGATCACAGCTCAGTTGGCTCGTTCGGCAGTTCGTGCATGTGGTAACTTGCCAATCAAGTATGTTTTGACCGATACTTACACAGGTCGTACGGGTCGTTATTTGGCTGCATTCCGTGGTGGCAAGAATGTAATTGCGGTTTGTTATACTACCCCTGCACAGCGTATTTTGGCGTTGTCTTACGGTATTGTGCCTATCTTGCGTACACAGCAGAGTGACAAGTATCACTTCTTGTCAGATGCTATGGAGTATATCAAGGAGAATGTTGAGTTGGAGGATAAGGATCTATTGGCGGTTGTCGGTGGTAGCTTCGGCCCAAACAAGGGTGGATCGTATGTTGAGATCGCAACGGTTGAGGATATTGCGAGCCGTAACAGCAACGAGTAGTCGATACGATTTGGAGGGGTTTGTGCCCCAACACATATAAGCAGTTGAGTGTAGCCTATCCCCGAGGGGGTGGGCTACATCTGTTTTTGTACAGGAGTGGGGGCAAAAAAAATGTGGTAGGGTTGAATAAAACCAGTAGAAATTATTATATTTGTGATTTAGAAGTTTTTAATCGGATGCGGGGTGTGATATTTGAATTATTTGTGATCTCTCTTAGCATTGAATAAATATTGTGAGTATGAAAAAATTAGTAATTTTTGACCTCGATGGAACACTGCTCGATACTATCGAGGATCTGGCTGCTGCGTGCGATGCCATGTTGACGAAGCACGATTTGCCAACCTATACAATTGATGAGTATCGCGGATTTGTGGGCAATGGCATCTTGCGATTGGTCGAGCGCGCAATCCCCGAGTCGAAGCGCACGCCCGAGTATGTGGAGCTGTTGCGCAAAGATTTCTTGAAGTTCTATTTCGAGAATATCGACAAAAAGACCAAGATCTATCCAGGCGTAGAGTTGCTGTTGAAGCACCTTGTTGAATCGGGCGTTGAGATCGCTGTGGCCTCGAATAAATTTCAGGAGGGGACGCGTAAGTTGGTTGCCAACCTGTTTCCGCGTTTCCGCTTCTCGGCAGTGTTGGGTCAGCGGCCTAATATCCCGTTGAAGCCCAATCCGCAGATTGTGCGTGAGATCTTGCAGATCACCTCCTACGCCCCCGATACGGTGTTGTATGTGGGTGACTCGGGGGTCGACATCCAGACGGCCAAGGCTTCGGATGTGGAGTCGGTTGGTGTGACGTGGGGTTTCCGCTCTCGCGAGGAGTTGGAGGAGTGTGGTGCCGACCATATTGTGGATCGTGCCGAGGATATACTGAAACTTGTAATGCGATAATATTCGATAGTTATGGCAACTCACAGACCATTTGGAGCGGCTCTACGCGAGCGATTTTTGAGATATGTAACCGTCGATACACAGTCATCGACCAAGAGCGATAGCTTCCCCTCGACCGACAAGCAGTTGGTGCTTTTGGGGCAGCTGAAGGTTGAGTTGGAGCAGATGGGTCTGAGTGATGTGGTGTTGGACAAGTTTGGCTATTTGATGGCTACGATCCCTGCGACGGTGGGCTATGAGTCGAAACGTGTGATCGGTTTTTTGGCTCATGTCGACACCTCGCCCGATGCTAGTGGCACGGATGTGCGCCCCTCGGTTGTGAGCGGTTATGATGGGGGCGATATAGAGTTGAGCGGAGGCGATCGGATCACACCGACGCAATACCCTGCGTTGGCAAAGTTGTTGGGGCACGATCTGGCCACCAGCGATGGTAAGACACTGTTGGGAGCTGACGACAAGGCGGGTGTGGCGATCATCATGACGATGGCTGCGGAGTTGACGCAAAATCGCGAAATAGAGCATGGCAAGATCCGCATCTGCTTTACCCCCGACGAGGAGATTGGCAAGGGGGTTGACTTCTTCGACCCACGCATCTTTGGTGCCGATTATGCCTATACGTTGGATGGTGGTGCCGAGGGCGAGATCGAGTATGAGAACTTTAATGCCGCAGGGGCGACGATCGAGATCAAAGGACATAACCACCATCCAGGGGCTGCCAAGGGGAAGATGATAAATGCGTTGGATGTGGCGCACGAGCTACATGCGATGTTGCCCTCGTCGCAGCGTCCGCAGTATACCGATGGTTACGAGGGGTTCTGCCATCTGGTCGAGATGTCGGGAAGCGTCCAACACGCCACGATGGAGTATATCATACGCGACCACTCGATGAAGGAGTTCGAGCGTCGCAAGGTGGAGCTGTGGAGCGCGGTCGATTTTCTGGGCAAACGTTATGGCGATGGTGTCATGAAGTTGGCCATCAAGGATCAATATTTCAATATGCGTAAGATGGTCGCTCCGCACCCCGAGTTGATCGAGTTGGCCAAGGAGGCGATGTTGGCCGAGGGTGTCGAGCCGATTGTTCAACCCATACGTGGCGGCACGGATGGTGCGCGGTTGTCGTATATGGGTCTGCCCTGCCCCAATCTGTTTACGGGTGGAGGCAACTTTCATAGTACCCATGAGTACTGCTCGTTGACTACAATGGAGCGCGCAGTGAGCGTGGTTGTGCGGTTGATTGAGTTGTGGGGAAAACAATAAAATAGTTTTGCAATTATGGGTTTTGATATGGGATATTTCCGTGTGGCTACGGCCACACCGAGAGTTAAAATAGGGGCGTGTGGCGAGAATAGTCGTCGAATTGCCGATATGGTGCGCGAGGCGGCTACACATGGTGTAGAGGTTGTGGTCACTCCCGAGTTATCGATTAGTGGCTATACGTGTGGCGATCTGTTTTTGCAGAGTCAGTTGAGGCGTAGCGCTGTCGAGGCGTTGGTGGAGTTGATCGACGCGTTGGTCGATGTGCCGATCGTCGCTATTGTAGGTGTGCCTTTGGAGTGTGGTCACTTGTTGTATAACTGTGCGGTGGCTATCTCGCAGGGCGAGATATTGTCGATCGTGCCCAAGCGTTCGATCCCCAACTATGGGGAGTTCTACGAGGCTCGATGGTTCGCCTCGAGCGACACTTTGAGCGACGATGCTGTGGTGCAGATTGGCGAGCAGCACTATCCGCTGATGGCACGGTCGCGTTTCTGTGTCGATGGGGTGTGGTGTGCGATGGAGATCTGCGAGGATCTGTGGGTTGCCAACCCCTCGTCGTCGTTGATGGCGGCCGATGCTGAGGTATTCTTCAACCTCTCGGCATCGCCCGAGATGGTGGGTAAGTATGACTATCTGCGAGGGTTGGTCGAGCAGCAGTCGGCACGTACAATGGCAGGATATGTATATTGTTCGGCTGGCTCTGGCGAGTCGTCGACCGATCTGTTGTTTGCAGGCAATGGTATTGTGGCCGAGAATGGTCGAGTGTTGGCCTCGGCAGAGCGATTCTCGCTGGAGGAGCAGTTGACAGTGGCCGATATTGATGTTGAGCTTCTGCGCAATCATCGTCTGCGCACGACCACCTTTGGAGCAGATGCACGCCACTCTATAGCCCCCCTCTATGGCGAGGTTGAGTTGGCTATAGCGCGCCCCAATGGGGTGCATAGATATATAGATAATCGCCCGTTTGTCCCCTCTGATGAGTCGGTTCGTAATAGCCGATGCCGCGAGATCTTTGAGATTCAGAGTGGCGGATTGGTTCAACGCCTTGCACATACTAAGTGTAGAGTAGCGGTGGTGGGTGTCTCGGGCGGATTGGACTCGACGTTGGCACTGCTGGTTGCCGTTCGAGCGTTTGATCGTTTGGGGTTGGATCGTAAGGGGATAATCGGTGTTACGATGCCAGGCTTTGGTACGACGGGTCGCACATATAACAACGCCCTCACGATGATGCGTGAGTTGGGGATTACGCTTCGCGAGATCTCTATTAAGGCGGCTTGTGAGCAGCATTTTCGCGATATTGGATTGAGCGAAGATGACCGCTCGGTGAGCTACGAAAATTCGCAGGCGCGCGAGCGTACCCAGATATTGATGGATGTGGCAAATATGGAGGGTGGCATGGTGATCGGCACTGGCGATCTGAGCGAGTTGGCGTTGGGTTGGGCGACCTACAATGGTGACCACATGTCGATGTATGGCGTAAATGGCTCGGTTCCAAAGAGTTTGGTGAGGTATCTGGTGCGATGGGTGGCCGACAATAGCGACAACGAGCGAGTTCGCATGACGCTGCTCGATGTGATTGACACCCCCGTAAGCCCCGAGCTGTTGCCAGCCGATGAGTTGGGAAATATTAGCCAAAAGACGGAGGATTTGGTTGGGCCATATGAGCTGCACGACTTCTTCCTCTACCACTTTGTGCGCAATGGCTTCTCGCCTCGCAAGATTGCGAAGATGGCCTATGTGGCCTTTGATGGGGCGTATGATCGTGAGGTGATACTCAAATGGTTGCGCACCTTCTGTCGTCGTTTCTTTGCGCAGCAGTTCAAGCGTTCGGCCATGCCCGATGGTCCGAAGGTGGGTAGCGTGTCGCTCTCGCCACGTGGCGATTGGCGAATGCCAAGCGATGCTAGTTGCTATGAATGGATCAAAGAATTGGATGAAGAGTAGCTGAAAAAAGATAATTTATTCGTATCTTTGTGGGGTCGAAACTTAAAATATAAAATAGAGATATAATTATGAAAAGCCCAAGAATTGCGGAGATCCTAGGCTACGAGGCCAGCGAGCAGTCGGTAGTGGTCAAGGGATGGGTTCGTACAAAACGAGGTAATAAAAATGTGGCGTTCATCGCACTCAACGATGGATCGTGCGCAGCAAACATTCAGGTTGTGGTCGATTTGGCGACGTTTGGCAACGAGGAGTTGCTCAAGAGCATCACCACGGGAGCAGCCATTAGAGTCGACGGAGTGTTGGTTCAGTCGATGGGCGCTGGTCAGGGTGTCGAGGTTCAGGCCAAGGAGATTGAGTTGTATGGTGCGGCCGATCCTGAGAGCTATCCACTTCAGAAGAAGGGGCACTCGTTGGAGTTCTTGCGCGAGATCGCCTATTTGCGCCCACGTACCAATACATTTGGTGCTATCTTGCGTATCCGCCACGCGATGGCCTATGCTATCCACCAATACTACAACGAGCGCGGATTCTACTATCTTCACACACCGATTATTACAGGTTCAGATTGCGAGGGTGCAGGTCAGATGTTCAACGTCTCGACACTCGATATGAGCAATCCACCACGTACCGAGAGTGGCGATGTGGATTATTCGCAGGACTTCTTTGGCAAGGCTTGTAACTTGACTGTTTCGGGTCAGTTGGAGGGTGAGTTGGGTGCGCTGTCGCTAGGTCAGATCTATACTTTTGGGCCAACGTTCCGTGCCGAGAATTCGAATACACCGCGCCATTTGGCTGAGTTCTGGATGATCGAGCCTGAGATGGCGTTCTACGATTTGGATGATAATATGGAGTTAGCCGAGGATTTCTTGAAGTATCTGATTCAGTATGCTTTGGATAATTGTGCCGAGGATTTGGCCTTTATGAATCAGATGTGGGACAAGGAGTTGTTGGAGAGGTTGCAGTTTGTGGTCAACAACGACTTTGTGCGTCTGGACTATAGTGAGGGTATCGAGATCCTGAAGGCTTCGGGTCGCAAGTTCGAATTTCCTGTGGATTGGGGTTGCGATTTGCAGTCGGAGCACGAGCGTTATTTGGTCGAGGAGCACTTCCGCAAACCTGTCATCTTGATCAACTATCCCAAGGAGATTAAGTCGTTCTATATGAAGCAGAACGATGATGGCAAGACGGTGCGAGCGATGGATGTGTTGTTCCCAAAAATAGGCGAGATTATCGGTGGATCGGAGCGCGAGGCCGACTTTGGCAAACTTTCTGCACGTGTTGCGGAGTTGAAAATTAATGAGGAGGATGTATGGTGGTATCTCAATACCCGTCGTTGGGGTTCGGCTCCACACTCGGGCTTTGGCTTGGGCTTCGAGCGATTGTTGTTGTTTGTCACAGGTATGACCAATATTCGCGATGTGATACCATTCCCGCGTACCCCCAACAACGCCGAGTTCTAGGAGATGTATACAACTCCATAGAGGCCTCGATCAGCGTTATAAAAAACTAAGAAAACAGACCTTATGGCCTTGAACCAGAGACAGGTGATGAGCATGCAACAGAAGCTCTCACCTCAGCAGATACAGATGATAAAGTTGCTTGAGCTGCCCACAATGCAGCTTGAGCAGCGTATCAAACAGGAGATCGAGGATAATGTGGTGCTCGAGGAGGAGATATCACACAGCAGTGATGACGACGACCAACCACAACAACTCTCGATGGAGGAGTATCTGCGCGAAGATGATACACCGTCGTACAAGAGTCGTATCAATAATTTTTCGAAAGATGATAAGGAACGCCCTTTATTTTTGTCGGGGGGTCGTTCGTTACAGGAGTACCTTGTTGAGCAGTTGGGGTACCGCGATCTTACGCCACGTCAATTGCAGTTGGGGCACTTTTTGGTGGGGTGTCTGGATGATGATGGATACCTGCGTCGCGATCTGGAGTCGGTGAGTGATGATCTGGCTCTATTGGTCAATATCGAAGCCTCGATAGATGAGCTGGAGAGGGTGCTGCATACGATTCAACAGCTTGAACCAGCAGGAATTGCCGCTCGCAATCTTCGCGAGTGTCTCTTGATCCAGATCGGTCAGGTGGTGCATCCGAGCCGTTCGCAACGGTTGGCTCAGAGGGTGTTGACCAACTATTTCGATGAGTTTGCCAAACGTCACTACGAGAAGTTGATCGTGCGATTGCAGGTTAGCGAGGATGAGTTCCGCGATGCAATCACCGAGATCCGTCGTTTGACCCCCAAGCCCAGCAACTTGTATGCCGAGGGTGGGGTGGATACTACGCCCTATATAATCCCCGATTTTATACTCAACTACATGGACGATAGTTTCGATCTATCGTTGAACTCGTATACCCTGCCCGAGGTAAAGATTAGCCATAAATATATGGATATGATCCGCAATATGGTCAACTCCAAGGGCGAGGTTCAACAGAAGGATCGTGATGCTATGCAGTTCGTAAAGAGCAAGATAGACTCTGCGAAGTGGTTTATCTCGGCCATCAAACAACGCCACGATACGCTGATGCATACGATGGAGGCTATTTTGGATTTCCAGCAGGAGTACTTCAAAGATGGCGACAAGCGCAGGCTGCGCCCGATGATCCTCAAGGATATTGCCGAGCGAACGAACCTCGATGTCTCAACCATCTCGAGGGTTGTCAATAGCAAATATGTGCAGACGCAATTTGGAATGATTCTGCTCAAATCGCTCTTTTCGGAGGCGATGCATACCAACTCGGGCGACGAGGTGTCGAGCCACGAGATCAAGAATATATTGCAGCAGTGTGTCGACGACGAGGATAAGCGACATCCGTTGACCGACGAGACGCTGATGGATATATTAAATGCCAAGGGGTATAACATCGCGCGTCGCACGGTGGCCAAGTATCGCGAGGTGTTGAATATCCCCGTTGCACGACTGCGCAAACAGTTGTAGATTACAGCTTTGGCAGGCGACGACGAGTGTGCAGAATAATCGAACCTTTATAGATATATTTGGACTCTTGACGAACTGAGTCGCGGATCGCATTGCGTTTGCGCGTTAGCTCCGTGTGCCACTTTAGGAAGGTCGCCCACGCTTGGAACACCGCCCAGAACGACTCTACGCGCCCCTGTAGCAGATATGATAATGCCGCAGCGAGATCCAAAACGGGACGCACGACAGCCACTACGCAGCGCTGTATGGGTGGTGCACATTTGTAGAGCATCGCCAGATTGTTGCGGTGGTTGAGGTATGTTTTGTGGGGCGACTCCGTTGTGAGAGTTCCCCCACCTAGGTGGTAGACCACGCTCTGGGGTACTACTCGCACACGATAGCCCAGCAGTTGTGCGCGCCAACAGAGATCAATCTCCTCCATGTGTGCAAAGAAATCGGTGTCAAATCCCCCCAACTCCTTGAACAGTGACGCACGAATCGAGAGTGCCGCACCGCTAACCCAAAAGAGATCGCGTGCATCGTCGTACTGCCCATTGTCACGTTCTATGTGCGACATCACGCGTCCGCGACAGTAGGGGTAGCCCAGATAGTCGATGAATCCCCCTGCCGCTCCTGCATACTCAAACATCTCGGGGTGGGTATACGATCGTAGTTTTGAACCTGTAATACCGACCGTTGGATCGCTCTCCATCTGCTCTATTAGCGGTTCGACCCACTGCGCCTCGACCTCTACGTCGGAATTTAGTAAGATAAAATAGTCGTGGGGCAGCTGGCTCAACGCATGGTTATATCCCCCTGCAAAGCCTCTATTCTCCTCCATCATCAACAGCTCGACACGTGGCGAGAACTCCGACTTCACCACGAAGCACGAACAGTCGCTCGACCCATTGTCGGCCACCACAATGTCGACCCACGACGGAGTGTGTTCGACCACCGATGGTAAAAATTTACGCAGGTGCTCCGAGCCATTCCAATTGAGAATGACCACTGCACAGCGATACTTTGCAAATCCCTCTAACATATATTTTGCTAACGAATTAAATCAACATTTATTGAGTTGCCCTCGGTGCGTCGATACTTCCAACGACGGTGCGACCAGAGCCAAATCGAGGGGTCTTGGCGGATCAGATCCTCCAACATTCGCACATAGCGCGCCGTAATCTGAGTGGGTGTAACCTGCTCTGTGCCATCCCATAGCGCAGTGGCGCAGAATTGATAGCGACCTGCCGCAATGCGACGTTGGTAGATGAAGTAGATGGGTAGGCCAAATTTCATGGCAAACTTCTCGCCACCCTCGAAAAAGACCGTGGGTTGGTTCAAGAACTCATACCAATTGTAGTTTCGCATGGGTGGTGGATTCTGGTCGGCAATCAACCCCAACGTATAGCTCTCCCCCTTGTGACGGTGGCCATGGGTCATGATAAATCGCCCTACGTTGTGGGTCGGTATGGCGAGTACATTCTGTTTTCGACGCAGAAGTTTAAATAGAGTGTCAAATAGTCGATTGCTCAATGGGTGGTAGACCCCCAACAACTTCTGGTTGGAGAATTGCGACCAATACAACAGATACTCCCACAATCCAAAGTGTGCCGTGAGGGCGATCCAGCTGCGATCCTCAATCCTCTCGCACAACTCTGCCGCCTCTCGGTTGTGGGGTGCGTGGTGTTCGTCGTCGAAGATGGTGTTGTAGGAGCTTTTGCGCGCCAGTGCAATGGTGCTGATGATTGTCTCCGAGAGATAGGTGTAGTAGTCGTCGCGGATGCGTCGTCGCTCGGCACGGCTCTTCTCGGGGAAGCTGCGTCGAAGATTGCGACGCACCGTCCCCACTCTATAGAGCAGAACTCTATAGAGTATAAACTTGATGATTGGAGCCACGCGCTGAAATTGCATCTCATGGGGCAGATTGGCTAGATGCACAACCCAACTCCACAATATGCGCAGCATCCGTCGTTCGACGATATTTAATCTCCTACGACTCTTCATACTTACAGTTAATCCTCTTGATCCTCTCTATTCTTTAATCCATACCGTTCGGCATTCGAGAGTCGAGGTTTGCGTTCGGCCTTGGCCGCCCCCTCGATCACGATTACAAACTCACCCTTGGGTTCGTGCTCTCTAAAGTGCTCCAATACCTCAACCATTGTGCCACGTATGGTCTGCTCAAATTTTTTGGTCAACTCGCGTGTCACCGATACCCGTCGCTCGGCTCCAAATACCTCGGCAAACTGCTCCAACGACTTTACGACGCGATAAGGCGACTCATACAAGATGATGGTGCGCTCCTCCTGCGCCAAGGCTGCAAGGTGTTTGTTGCGCCCTTTTTTTTGTGGCAAGAACCCCTCGAAGCAGAATCTATCACAGGCGAAACCGCTCTGAACAAGAGCTGGAATACAGGCCGTAGCCCCAGGTAGAGTCTCCACTTCGATCTGCGCCTCGACACACGCTCTGACCAACAAAAATCCAGGATCGGAGATGCCAGGCGTGCCAGCATCCGAGACCAAAGCGACGCTCTGCCCTGCCGAGATACGCTCGGTGATGGCCATCGTCGAGGCGTGTTCGTTGAATTTGTGGTGCGACATCATCCGCTTTTCTAGACCTAAGTGGTTGAGCAAGAAGGCGGTGGTGCGAGTATCTTCGGCCAAAACCAAATCTACCTCGCGCAATACGTTGATTGCACGTAGTGTAATATCCTCGAGATTGCCTATGGGTGTAGGGACAATATATAGTTTCGACACGCTCTATATGATTTAATTTGCATTGATATTAAAACGGTTCTTCAGAAGCGTAATCATGATTTGAACACCCCCAGACGAGCTATTCCACGAGAAGTTCTCGGCAATGTAGATTATCGCATCGTCGAAACTATCGAGTGCATCCAACTGCACCAATGCTCGATTCAACGCCTCCATATCGTCGTTGAATAGATCGTGCGATAGCAAGAAACGGTCGTTGATAGTCAACTGTGTGGTGATGGATGGACGTGGGGTTGGGGTAGCTATAGGTGTTGGGGCTGCTATAGGCGCTTGCTCCTCTACCGTCTCAACTACCTCCTGCTCAACCTCCACCTCTGCCACTGGCTCCACCTCCACAGGTTTCGTCTCCGCTGGTTTCTCCTCTGTCGCTGCTACCACCTCATTGTCGCCATACAACGAGCGGATACGGTTATATCGCTCGCGTTTGTTTAGTGTCGCTACAGCATCAAGCTGCTCGTCGACCATCTGCTCCACCACATCCTCGATCACCTCCTCGGCCTCGTCAGCCTCCAACTGCTCCACCATCTCGATAGCCGACTCAGCAATCTGATCCACCACATCGTCGACCACATCGCCCACAGCGTCGCTCACCACACTCACCACGCTCTCGACCACCGTAGGTGTGACACCATCGAAGCGCAAAATCTCATATATGCTCTTGACTCTATCGAGCGCCATATCCATCTCCAACGACGATATAGCCTCACCCTCGCGCCAACCATCTGTGATCGTGCGCAACTGCTCTATTTGTGCTTTTAGACTCTCTATTTTCATAATTGGGTTGTGTTTTTTCTCTACTTTTATTCGCTTTTCTCCTCGAAGATCGTACCTTTGTTACCTATGTTGAACCGTAAAGATATAAAAAAATAATTAATTTAAATGTCTTTTAACCACCCCAAACTAAATTTGCCACCAATAAAACTTCGTGCACGACATCGCAACGGTGTGTGCGAGGTGTGGGATGAGCTGCGACGCTGCTACATTGTGCTCACCCCCGAGGAGTGGGTGCGTCGTCATGTGGTGGCGATGTTCGTCGAACAGATGCAGATCCCTGCAGCGCAGATAATCGTCGAATACCCTGTGGCGCTCAACACCCAACGCCAGCGTGCCGATGTGGTGGTGGTCGATCGCAACGCTGTGCCACTGCTGATGGTCGAGTGCAAATCCTACGACGTGAAGCTCTCGCAATCGACTCTCGATCAAGCGGTTCGCTACAACTCGGTATTGTGTGCCAAATATATCGTCCTCACCAACGGCCTCACCCACCGATGCTACCAACAGAGCGACTGCGCAGGAGTCTATACCCCCATCGACTCGCTCCCCGTGCCGCTACTCTAGATCAATGGTAGGGGGTGGCAGTAGCGACTCCGACTCCTCCTCATCTGTCTCATTGTCGACCATCGCCTTGATGCTTTGGCGTTTTTTGGTCGGGATCCCCAATGCACGCAGACGCTCTCCCGTGCGTATTATATTATCGTTACCAGTGCATAGACGTTTGTAGGCCTCGCCATATTTGCTCTGTGCCACATCTAACGCTGTTCCAACACCCTCCAACGCCCCGACGAAGTTGACCAGCTGTTCGTAGAGTTTGGTGCCGCGTCGCACAATATCGGCCGTATTCTTGCTCTGGGCATTGCGCTTCCACAGATCGTCGACCAACTTTAGCAGTGCAAATAGATTGGTGGGCGACGAGATGATAACGCGTCTCTCGTAGGCCTCGCTCCACAGAGTGCTGTCGGCCTGTAGGGCGGCCAAAAATGCTGGTTCACTCGGGATGAACATAATCACGAAGTCGGGCGAATTGACAAATTTCTGATAATCCTTGTTCGACAACTCCTTGATGTGTTGACGCACCGAGACAATGTGTGCATCGAGCAGTTGACGACGCTCTGCGGCATCTTCGCACCCCACGTAGTTGACAAATGCGGTGAGCGATGTCTTGGAGTCGATGATGATCTGTTTGCCCTCAGGTAGATTCAACACCACGTCGGGGCGTAGATTGTTGCCCGCCTCATCCTTGAAGTTGTGCTGAGTGGTGTAGTGCGTACCCTTGGTGAGGTTGGAGCTTTGGAGAATCGTCTCGAGGATCATCTCGCCCCAATCCCCCTGCACCTTGGAGTTGCCTCGTAGGGCGTTGGTGAGGTTGGTGGTCTCGGTGGTGATGCGTCGATTCAACTCCATGAGTCGCTCCAACTCGTTGCGTAGTGCTCCACGCTGCTCGTTCTCAAATGAATAGATGGTCTCCATGCGCTCCTTGAACGAGGTGATATTCTCCTTAAATGGCTTGAGCAGAGTCTCGATCGACTCCTTGTTGTTGGCCTTGAGCTGCTGTGTGTGGTTGGTGAATATATCGCCAGCTAGCAGTTTGAATTGTGCGGTGAGTTGCTCCTCGCGACGCTGTTGCTCCTCGAGGCTCTGCTTCTGTTGGCTCATGAGGTTTTGGTATAGTGCCTCGGTGGTGCGTCGTTCGCCCTCGCATTGTAGGTGTTGTTGTTGGCTCTCGTGCAGCTGCTCTTTAGTTGTTTTTAGCTCCTCTTGGATTGTCTCTAGCTTCTCACAACTTCCCTGATGTGCTCTCTTCTCGCGGCCGACCATCGTCCACAAAGCTACCACCGCCCCCAGCAATAGGCAGCCTAATGTAATCAATAATATAGTTCCCATGAGACAAAGGTAGTAATTTCGCAAAAAAATGCCTATCTTTGACCCTATATTTTTTTATACTTCAGAGAATATGCGAATTATATCCCCCTCGATGCTCGCGGCCGACTTTGGCAACCTGCAACGCGACACACTCATGATCGACTCTAGCGCTGCGGAGTGGATCCATATCGACGTTATGGATGGGTCGTTTGTCCCAAATATATCGTTCGGATTCCCCGTGATTAGTGCCATACGTCGCTATAGCGACAAGGTGATGGATGTCCACTTGATGATTGTCGAGCCTGAGAAGTATGTCGAGCGATTTGTCGAGGCAGGTGCCGATATGGTTACCTTTCACGTCGAAGCGTCGTCGCAGCCAATGGCCTGCATTGAGTTGATCAAGCGCGCAGGGGCGAAGGCTGGTATCTCGATCAAGCCTGCGACGGATGTCGATGCGATTGTCGATCTGTTGCCACACCTAGATTTGGTGTTGGTGATGAGTGTGGAGCCTGGTTTCGGGGGGCAGAAGTTTATGCCCAATTCGTTGCCCAAGGTGCGGCAACTGCGCGATATCATCGACCGCGAGGGGTATGACTGCCTGATCGAGATCGATGGTGGCATATCGCGCGACAACGCTGCCGAGGTATTTGCCGCAGGGTGCGACGCTGTGGTGGCTGGTAGCGCGGTCTTTAATGCCGAGGATCCCAAAGGTGAGATTGTGGCTATGTTGAATGTAAAGTAGGGAGAGTAAAGGGTGATTGCAGTAGATAATTTGACGGTGAGCTATGGCGGATGGGCGCTGTTCAACGATATATCATTTTTGATTAACCCCAAGGATCGAATAGGTCTCGTGGGGCGTAATGGAGCGGGTAAGAGTACCCTGCTCAAGATAATTATAGGCGAGCAGATCCCTACCGAGGGGTGTGTGTCGCGCACGGCTGATGTGTCGGTGGGCTATCTGCCTCAGCAGATGAAGGTGGCCGACACCACGTCGTTGGTCGAGGAGACGGCCAAGGCGTTCGATGAGTTGAACCGTATCGAGGCTAAGATCGAGCAGTTGACCACCGAGATTGCTGAGCGTACCGACTATCAGAGTGCCGAGTACGATAAGTTGATCCACGATCTGACCGATGCACAAGACTACTACCATATATTGGGAGGTGACACGCGCGAGGCCGATATCGAAAAGACGCTTCTGGGTTTGGGATTCAAGCGTAGTGATTTCGAACGTGCTACCAGCGAGTTCTCGGGCGGATGGCGCATGCGTATCGAGTTGGCGAAGTTGTTGTTGCGTCGCCCCTCGATCTTTCTGCTCGATGAGCCAACCAACCACCTCGACATCGAGAGTATACAGTGGTTGGAGGAGTACCTGCGCAACTACAACGGTGCGGTATTATTGATCTCGCACGATAGGATGTTTCTCGATGCGGTGACCAACCGCACGATCGAGATTTCGTTGGGCAAGGCCTACGACTACAAGGTGGGGTACTCGAGGTATGTTGTGCTGCGTGCCGAGCGTCATGCCCAGCAGATGGCCGCCTACGAGAACCAACAGCGACTCATCGAGAAGAGCGAGGAGTTTATCGAGAAGTTCCGCTACAAACCCACCAAGAGCAATCAGGTGCAGTCGCGTATTAAACAGCTCGACAAGATCAATCGAATAGAGGTTGAGCAGGAGGATTTGGCTCACATGAATATCAAATTCCCCCCTGCGCCACGTTCGGGACAGATCGTGGCCGATATCAAGGAGGTGGGTAAATCGTTTGAGAATAAACATGTCTTTAGCGGTGCTAACTTCACAATTGGCAAGGGGCAGAAGATCGCTTTGGTGGGGCGCAATGGCGAGGGTAAGACCACGCTGGCGCGTATCTTGCGTGGCGAGATTGCCGCTTCGCAGGGCGAGGTGAAGATCGGTGCAAATGTAAATATTGGATATTTCGCCCAGAATCAAGATGACTTGATGGATGGCGATTTCACGGTGTTCGATACGCTCGATCGTGTGGCGGTGGGTGACATTCGAACCCGTCTGCGCGATATATTGGGTGCGTTTTTGTTTCGTGGTGAGGATATCGAGAAGAAGGTTAAGGTGTTGTCGGGCGGTGAGCGTTCGCGATTGGCGATGGCTCGTTTGATGCTCGAACCCTACAATCTGTTGATCCTCGATGAGCCTACGAACCATATGGATATGCGCTCGAAGGATATTTTGAAACAGGCACTCATCGCCTTCGATGGTACGGTGGTAGTGGTGTCGCACGACCGTGACTTCTTGGATGGGGTGGTCGATAGAGTCTACGAGTTTCGCGATGGTGGGGTGCAGGAGTATCTGGGGGGTATACATTACTTCCTCGAGAAGCGCAAGGTGGAGTCGATGCGCGAGATAGAGCGTGCCGCACAACCCACGAAGGAGGCTGCGGCAGCGAAGAGTAGCGCTGAACCGTCGGCATCAAATGGCAAGGCGAGCTACGAGCAGATGAAGGAGATCGAGAAGCAGCTGCGCAAGGCGCGTCGTGCGGTGGAGATGGTTGAGCGGGAGTTGGAGCAGGTCGAGCAGCAGATTGCGGCAATGGATAGTCGGATGGCTGAGGCCACGGAGTACAACGAGGCGGATTATAAGCAGTACAACGAACTCAAAAAGGAGCAGGAGCAGAAGATGCATAAGTGGGAGCAGTTGAGCTACGAGGTGGAGTTGTTGGAGGAGCAGACAAATTAAAAAAGATAACTATGAGTAACAGAATTTTTGGAATACGCCCCGTAGTAGAGGCTATTGAGGCGAGACGCGAGATCGAGAAGGTCTACATTCGCAAGGGTGCCGAGGGGCAGTTGATGATGGAGCTACGCGACATCTGCCAACGCCACCATATACGAGTGCAGGAGGTGCCCGTCGAGAAGATCAACAATCTGGTCAAGGGTAACTCAAACCACCAAGGTGTGGTTGCGCAGATCTCACAGATCGAGTATGTCGAGGTGCAGGATATTATCGAGCGTGTGCCCGAGGATGAGACACCTCTGATCGTGGTGTTCGATGGAATCACCGATGTGCGTAACTTCGGAGGTATCGCTCGTAGTGCTGAGTGCGCTGGTGCTCATGGACTTATAACACCGCTCAAGAACTCTGCGCCTGTCAATGCCGACGCTATCCGTACATCGGCTGGAGCCTTGACCGCGATCCCTGTGGCGCGTGTTGGCTCGATCCGCACGACGCTCATGAGCCTCAAAGCTGAGGGGTATCAGGTGGTGGCGGCCACAGAGAAGAGTCGCAAGCTGTTGTACGATGCCGATCTGCGTCGCCCAACGGTTATTGTGATGGGTTCCGAGGAGCGTGGAATATCGCGCGAGGTGCTTAAGTTGTGTGACGAGCAGTTGGCAATCCCGATGATTGGCCATATCGAATCGTTGAATGTATCGGCTGCCGCGGCAATCTTGTTGTTCGAGGTGGTGCGTCAGCGAATTGGCGATGAACCAGCTGCTCAATAAGCTATTTGGCTGTACAAAGCCTAAAGCGAAGGGTGGGATCTCGACATACGAAGATCCCACCCTTGGTACTATTATTATTAGCCGTTCGACGCGTGCTCGTCGAGTCTCGATCTCGGTCAAACCCTCGGGCGATGTGCGATTGACAATCCCTTTGGAGATTGATCCACAGTGTGCGCTGCAATTCATAGATAGTCGTCGTGAGTGGATTATCAGCGCTCGAGAGCGAGTGAGCGCCTACGCCCGACCTCAATATACTCCCTCTCAGATCGAGGAGCTACGCCAACGTGCAAAGGGCTATCTGCCGCAACGCTGCGCAGCCCTTGCCGCGCAACACAAGCTGCAATTCAACAAACTCACCATCCGCGCCACACGCTCCAAATGGGGTTCGTGCTCGGGGCAAAACAACATCTCACTGAGTATCTTCTTGATGACTCTCCCCCCTCACCTCATCGATTTTGTGATACTTCACGAGCTCACACACACCATCCACCACAACCACTCGCCGCGATTCCACGCCCATCTCAACACGCTGCTCGGTGGCCGCGAGAAGATTTTGATAGGCGAACTACGCGCCTATAGAGCCTAGTAGATCGAGTCTAGTAGATAGGACACACAGCCGAGGCGAATGTATATCCCTCAGGACGCGCCATCTGCCATACGACATTGCCCTCGCGATCCATCTCGACGAGAATAGGCTGCGATTGGTCTCCGTTGTGCCCCAACCAATTGGCCAACAGTATGTTGCCATTGCGCAACTCCACAACCTCGGCTCCGAACTCAACCCTCGCACCACTGCTCAACTCCTTACCCTCAATAATCTTGGTCACCTCGCCACTCTTGCCATCGATGCTATAGATCGTGCCAGCGTGTCCGCTCGATGCCAACCAGTTGCCCTTGCTATCTATGTCGACATAGAATGAACTCTTCTCGAGCTTGACCTCCTTGACAAACTCTCCCTTTTTATCTAGCTCCACAATGCGACTCTGCTTCATGAGCGGAATGATATATCCGCCACTCTTCGACTGTGTGATCTGTCGAAATTGGTGGTGCTTATTCTCAATCCCCGATTCGAAGCTCAACTCTTTGGTCACCTCACCTCGTTTGTTGAGTTCGACAATCCTGATGGGGCTGCCGCATATGCCCAACAGATAGCCGCTCTTGGTGGTCGAGATAGATTGCACCTCCTCATTGGCTCCGACCCTATACTCAAATATCAACTCACCATCTGCGTTTCGCACCTTGGCGGCATCGATGGTAGAGTATGCGACATACCCCTCTTTGGAGTATGCCACACTATTTCCCTTGTTTATAGCCTCTTCGCTATTGCTATACTCCCACTCTACTTTGCCGCTCTCGCAATTGATGATGGCCACCTTTTCGGAGCTTGCTCCAGCCACCAGAAAACGCTGCTGAGCCGCGATCTGTAGTGTGAGTGACGATAGTAGCAGTGATGCTATAATTGTGTATTTTTTCATCTATTAACGTGTTGAATTAGATTTCATTATCGCTTGGAATCCGCTCTTCATCTCGGCTGCAAGGTCGCTGTTGCTCATAACTAAATTGGTGGTCTGCTGTAGATCGTTGCGCAGGTCGTAGAGCTGTGAGTCGGGTGCACCTTTGATATATGCGCCATCCTTCATATCGCTATTCTCGCGACCAAAGTAGCCTGCAGCATATGCCCCTCCAAATCCAGCACTTCCAGGCTCCGAGGTGTTGAATCCTCCGCCTCCGCGCTGTGTGATGTAGACGTAGTCGCCACGACGATATGCGTAATTTCCCTTTTTGCGGCTACAGCACAACAGATCCTCGCGGATCTCCTCTTCGCTCGTACCCAAAAGTGCAGGCAACATATTGTAGCTATCCAGACCCTCACCCTCCTGCAACTCATAGCCCACAAGGGCTGCCATCGTATGTAGCAGATCGACATTCGAGATCAACTGTTTCGAGACACTTCCAGCCTCGATTACGTTGGGCCAACGAACCAACATCGGTACACGGTGGCCGCCCTCCCATGAGTCGAATTTAAATCCAAACAGCTCGCCATTGATCCGCAACCCCATCTCCATCGCCTCGAAGCCATAGATGTTGAGCATCGCGCCATTGTCCGAGGTGAAGATCACCATCGTGTTGTCGCTCAACTTCTCCTTCTCCAACGTGTTCAATATCTCGCCAACCATCCAATCCAACTCGTGGATGAAGTCGCCATAAATTCCGCAATCGCTCGTGCCGTGAAAGCGTGGGTGTGGGGTGATAGGGTTGTGGATATTGGTTGTTGCCAAGTACAAGAAGAACTTCTCTTTTTTGTGCTCTTTGATCCACTCGATAGACTTCTCAGTCCATGTCGTGCCCAACATCTCGTCGTCGTAGAGTGCATGTGCAGCCTTTGCACCACCAATGTTGGTCGATACCTTTTTGGCAGGGTACAACTTCGTCTCGGGCATCACACCCTCGACAAATGGATCACTAGGGTCGAATCCCACCACATTGTAATCCTCGACAAAGACAAATGGAGGGCCACTATTTACACATGGTATGCCATAATATTTGTCAAATCCCAACTCCAATGGCCCGGGCTTTAGATCCTCGTTCCAGTTGGGTTTTCCCTCTGTAAATCCCAAATGCCACTTGCCAAAGACCGCTGTAGCGTATCCTGAACGCTGCATTACATCGGCAATCGTGGTCTTGTTTTGGTCGATCAACAGTGGGGTCTTGTAGCCTGCGATGTCAAAAATATTCTCTCGAAATGGATACTCTCCCGTTAGTAGAGAGTAGCGTGAGGCAGTCGATGCAGCCGATGCCGAGTGCATATCGGTGAAGATTCGCCCCTCGTGAGCCAATCGGTCGATGTTAGGTGTGCTCACCTTCGTCGCGCCAAAGCTCGATAGGCAACCATAACCCAAGTCGTCGATATTGATGATGATAACATTGGGGCTATCAACCTTCTTACTCTTCTTTGCCAACGCACTCTGTGTCGTAGAGGCGATCAGCGCCAAGCCGATAACCCCCGTGGTTGTAAACCTATTCATCTTTTTTGGTCGTGTAGTTAAATACTGGGTCTAGTTGTGTCCAAGGGTATCGCACCTCGTTGCTCTGCAACGAACCTGGGGTACTGCGTCCATCACCAATCTGCTTGCGCAAAAGCTCAAACATCTCCGCCACTTTCTCGGGATATTCTGCCTCGAGGTTGTTCTTCTCGCCTGGATCATCTACCAAGTTGTAGAGCTGAACCGCGGGCAACAGGCCATTCACCACCGATGGATGCTTTGGATTTGGAGCGCTCCAACCTCCCGACGATGGGCTAGCCAACAACTTCCAATCACCCACTCTAATCGAGAACTCACCCGAGATAGAGTGGTGGATAAGTGCGTCGCGAATAGGTGTCGAGTAGCTTGTATCCTCAAAGGTCTTGAGGATGCTGAAACTATCCTCGCCCTCGGTCGCTGCGACCTCCAGACCCGTAATCTCGGCAAAGGTCGCAAAGAAGTCGGTCAAACAGATCGTCTGATTCGAGAGCTTACCACCCTCGATCACCGCTGGCCACTGCACCATGCATGGCACACGGTGTCCGCCCTCGAAGAGGTCGGCCTTGTTGCCGCGCCAGATATAGCTCGGATAGTGATCCAATGCGTGCAACTCGCTAAAGTTAGCCGTGGTCGAACATCCATTGTCAGCCGTAAAGACCACGATCGTATTGTCGTCGATTCCCATCTGCTCCAACACGTCGAGGATACGTCCAACCTCGCTATCCAAGAACATCACGAAGTCGCCATATTTATTGGTCTGCGACTTGCCACTCCACGCCTCGGTTGGTAGGATTGGGGTGTGAGGCGCTGGGTAGGGTAGGTAGATGAAGAATGGATCCTTCTTCTTGCCCACCTGCTGGATATACTCTATGGTCTTGTCAGTAAGCGTTGGCAACACCTCGTCGTGCACAAAGTCGGGTGATGTTGGCCCTTTGCGCCAGAAATCGCCATTCTCGCCCACCGTCACGTGGTCGGGCACAGCCGTTGGCATATCATTCTCGACCCATACATATGGTGCCATATCCAACGAACCGCAGAATCCAAAGAGATAGTCGAAGCCCAACTCCGTAGGTCCATTCTTGATCGGTTTGGTATAGTCGATCTGAGCCTCAGCCGACCATCCGCGGTTGGTATCCATCTCTGCCTCGTCGAAGTCGTCGCCATCGATGTGCCAATCCCATCCCAAGTGCCACTTTCCGATGCAGGCCGTATTGTAGTCAGCACGCTTGAGCAGCGAGGCCATCGTCGTACGTGTCGAGGGGATCAAGTGGCGCGAATATCCACCGATAACGCTACTCTTGAGGCGACTGCGCCAGTTGTAGCGACCCGTCATGATTCCATATCGCGACGGAGTACTCACCGCAGATGAGGTGTGTGCATCCGAGAACGAGACACCATTGTCGACCATGCGGTCGAGGTTGGGGGTGTTGATCTTCGAGTTTTCATTCAATCCCGACACATCGCCATAGCCCATATCGTCGGCCAAGATAAAGATGATGTTGGGACGGCTAGTATCCACTTTTTTGGCCTTAGCCTCAGCTTGTGTGTGCCCTATCGCCATGGCGGGGAGCATCATTAATAATAGCTCTTTTTTCATTATTTTTGGTTATTAGTTTAGTTTTTATTTTAGGGTGTGAATCATGACGAGTCTCTCTACCAGACAATCCCCTGCTGTAGATCCTCCACAGATCCTACGCGTGGGCTGCTCTCCAAGATGGAGTTTTCCGCCTCGATCTCAACAACCTCTATTTGAGGTGATTCATAATTAATAGAGCTATTCATAACCACATTACACCGAACAATCTACTTTTTGATCATTCCCAAACGTGGGCAGCGCGAAAACTCCTTCTCGCGATCAAACAAGTAGCGATATGTCGTGTGCATCTTGTGACGCTTTGCACCCACGTAGTTCTCGACCATGCGACACATCACAGGGTTGAAATCACCGATCCACGCCAACTCCAACGTCTTGTAGTGGTTCTTAGGGGTATAGATATATTGATCCAAAACCGCCTGCATCATTCCCGACTCCACACCCTTGCCGCGCAACTCAGGCGTAACGCAGAAGATCACACCAAAGATACGGTCGCAACTCTTCGATACCTTCAAATCCCACAATAGACGCAACTTCTGCCACAAATCCATCTTGCCATCGAACTTACCAATTATACGGTTCAAGTCGGGTACCATGATGAAGAAGCTCACAGGTTCGTCGTTGAGGTATCCGAAGAAGATGATATTGGGGTCGATAATCGGCTTCAAGGTGTTGATGATGCGCTGTGCATCCTCCCTCTCTAATAGCTTGACACCTGGGAATATCGCCCACGCCTTGTTGTAGATAATGCGGAATTTCTCAGCCTCGCCCTCCAAATCGTTCATGTCGATCGTGCGGAAGGTATAACCTGGGGTCTCGTGCAGACGACGTGCGCGGTCGTGGATCCACTGATTCACCTCGCTATCGGCCATGTGCCAGATGTAGGTGTGTTGGTTGAAGTAGTTCTTGAAACCATAACCCTCGAACATATCTTGGTAGTATGGTGGGTTATATGGATTCTCGTAGAGTGGCTGGAACTCAAATCCGTTGACCAACAGACCCCACCATGCATCGCGTTGTCCGAAGTTGATCGGCCCATCCATCGCCTCCATGCCGCGCTGCATCAACCACTCGCGCGAAGCGTCGAACAATATATTCGATACCTCGTGGTCGTCGATCGCCTCGAAGAATCCACATCCGCCCGTTGGTTGATCCTCGATGGCCGCCTTCTCCTTGTTGTAGAACGCTGCGATACGTCCCACGATCTCGCCCTCGACGTTGCGCACCACCCAGCGGATCGCCTCGCCACCGTTGAATAGTTCGTTGCGTTGTGGGGCAAATATCTTCTTGATGTCGTTGTCGGTTGGGCGTACCCAGTTGCGATTACCGCGATATATCTTGCGGGCAAAATCTAGAAATTGTTGCTCCTCTTTTGGTGTTCTCACCTCGTGAAGTGTGTACTTTGCTTGTACCATAATATCTGAAATAGTTATATACCTAAAATTATAATAGATCCGAGAACATCTCTCTTATCCCCCTCTAATAGAGCAAAGATACAACATTTTTCTTAAAATATACCCTTTAAGGCTCGATGATCCACCATTTTTTTATACCTTTGTACCTATATATAGCGAAATTAAAATTTATTTAAAATAGTTAAATTAGATGTTAACGCTCAAACAAATACGCGACGATCGTGCTACGGCAGAGGCGCGATTGGCTAAAAAGGGGGTCGATGCGGCCGCTATTATAGATGCTATAGAGGAGTTGGATGATCGTCGCAAGGCGATTCAGGTGGAGTTGGATAACTCGTTGGCGGCTCAAAATCAGGCGGCAAAGCAGATTGGTGCTTTGATGGCCAAGAAGCAGGTTGAGGAGGCTCAGCAGCTCAAAGAGGAGGTTGCTCGACTCAAGGAGAGTTCGGCTCAGCTGAGTGATCAGGCCAAAGAGGTTGCCGAGCAGTTGCAGGCGCAGATCGTGCTGTTGCCTAACTTCCCAGCCGATATTGTACCCGAGGGTCGTGTGGCTGAGGATAATGTGGTGGTCAAAGAGGTGGAGTCGGCAGTTGCATTGCCCACCAATGGAGAGCCTCACTGGGAGTTGGCTCGCAAGTATGATATTATAGATTTTGACTTGGGAGTGAAACTCACGGGCGCTGGATTTCCTGTTTATAAGGGGCAGGGTGCTCGCCTGCAACGCGCTTTGATCAACTACTTCTTGGATTGCAATACGGCGGCTGGGTATCAGGAGATTGAGCCTCCAGTGGTGGTCAACGAGGCATCGGGATTTGGAACAGGTCAGCTGCCCGACAAAGAGGGGCAGATGTATCATGCCACTATCGACAATCTCTATTTGGTGCCAACGGCCGAGGTGCCTGTGACCAATATTTTCCGCGATGTGATTGTCGATGAGCGAGAGTTGCCTATCAAGATGACAGCCTATACGCCATGTTTCCGTCGCGAGGCGGGATCGTATGGTAAGGATGTGCGTGGTTTGAACCGTCTGCACCAATTTGATAAGGTTGAGATTGTGCAGGTGTCGCACCCCGATAGCTCGTATGAGGCGTTGGATGGTATGGTGGCTCACGTCGAGTCGATTGTCAAGTCGTTGGGGTTGCCCTATCGTATTTTGCGATTGTGTGGTGGCGATATGAGCTTTACCTCGTCGTTGACCTACGATTTCGAGGTCTACTCTGCGGCTCAGGATCGGTGGTTGGAGGTCTCGTCGGTATCGAACTTCGAGTCGTTTCAGGCCAACCGTTTGAAGTTGCGCTACAAAGGGGCGGACAAAAAGAGCCAGTTGGCGCATACGCTCAACGGGTCGTCGTTGGCGTTGCCTCGTATTGTGGCTGCATTGTTGGAGAATTATCAGTGTGAGGATGGAATTCGCATCCCAGAGGTGTTAATTCCCTATACAGGTTTTGGAATTATAAAATAAAACTTCTATATTTGTACAGAATTTGTGATGTCTATCTATGACAATACAAATAATAACAATTAATTCAATTAAGATTATGGCTTACAAAATTACTGATTCTTGTGTCGGATGTGGCACATGTATCGACGAGTGTCCAGTAGAGGCAATCTCGGCAGGTGACATCTACGTTATCGACTCATCAGCATGTATCGATTGTGGTGCATGTGCAGGCGTTTGCCCAGCAGAGTGTATCGTAGCAGAGTAGTCCCACAATAGAGATTACTCTAGAGAGTAGAGCGAGATGACTAAGGCTTAAGTCATCTCGCTTCTTTTTTGTGAGGGTGGGGGGATAAAAATATTAACGTGAGGGACAGTTCAGTTTAGCATCAATCTTTGCAAAATGTATTTACAAAGTTTTTCAGATATATACAACCTACACAATATACTACATCAGGATAATTCCCGCTGTATGTATTGGGCTAAATCTTTTTATATATAAAATGCTATTTCGCTTTTGATTAACCTCAACTTGAATATGGGGATTTATCTCTTTCAGTTTATTGATAAATTCCTCTTCACGAACGGGTGAGATCAAACCCGATTGAACACCTCCTTTATGATAAAACTTAACCTCTAATCTTTTCAGTGATGCAGCTGGCGATGAAAGGGGATTATATGATCGTTTTATTGTCTTGATTCTCGCAATATCAATAGTTGCCATTTTGCAACCCATCGCTCTTATGATAAGTTGCTGCCCAGTTAAAGTGTAGTTTATAGAGGCGAAAATTAGTGCCACAAAAAGAAACGGTATCCCCCAAGCAAGTATTATAGGCAGATAATAACCCTTTGCTATAGACTCTTGTGCAATAGGTAAAAAGATACTCAAAATAACTATAGAGAGTAATATACTAATTCGAGATCTATACTTCATAGCAATTTATTTTAATAACTTTCGTCCTTCCACCTCTGTGAGAACTCTCATCTGTTGGATAGCTATACCATTGAGTTTAATTAGTCTATCACTCTGACTTACACCCTCGTTAATCAATACAGCATTAATATTTTCCATATTACTCAAACATATCAATTCATTAATAGTCGAGTAATCTCGAATATTACCCTTCTGCTCAGGGTTCGCCTCACGCCACTGCGAGGCAGTAATACCATAAAGTGCAACATTCAAAACATCAGCCTCTGACGCATAGACAAATGATGTTTGCTTTGGAGTAAGCCTCTCTGGTATAAGATTTGCCTTGATAGCATCGGTATGTATATGATAGTTGATTTTCGCAAGTTCACGCTTTGCAGACCAACCGATCAGCTTTTGCTCCTCCTCTTTGAGACGTTGAAACTCCTTTATTAAGTACAATTCAAACTCAACAGATACCCAGCTTGCAAATTTAAACGCTATATCTCGCTGCGCATAAGTGCCTCCGCCAGAGCCAGTTTTAACTACAACACCCTTTGCATTTGTTAGCTCTATCCATCTCGATGGACTCATTGTAAAAGCATTACTTCCAGCCTCTAGCAAAAGGGGGTCGAATTCGACCCCTTTAAACAATGGATTATTGAGTTTCTCCCACATACCCAAATACTCTAAAGTATTTTTAACTCTAAACCAATTTTTGACAACATCTTTCGGCTCAACAGGATTCTTTTGCCTTGCAATATCGGTAATGGATATATAATCCACACCATCAAGAGTAATTGTCTTAATAGTTTGCGTTTGTACTGTTATGCTTTTTGTCTTTGCCATAGCTTTTACTATAAGTTATCAGAGGCTATACATTATATCGCAGGTTGATTCCAGAGTCTGTATGGGTCGCCCATGCTCTTCATCTGCTCCAAAAGCAACGCCTCCATCTCGGCCAACTTGTCGGCATAGCGAGGGTCGTTGGCCAAATTCACCTGATTTGCCTTTGGTTTGTTGCCAGTGATGGCTATCACCTCGGGCGAGAAGTGCTCGATCATCAACTCATTGGGGTTCTCTTTGAGGTTGAATAGCTGAGTCTCGCGTACCGTACCATCGAGCACATCATACTTGATAAGTTTCCAGTCGCCCGACTTCACACATCTCTGTCCAGGTAGTGTGCCGCCGCTATATACGCCATATACTGTCTCGCGGATGCTCTTCTGTTTACCCTCCAATACAGCCTTGAAGCTCTTGCCATCGACTGTCGATGGAGCCTCGATGCCTGCCAAGTCGCACAACGTGGGGAGTAGATCCATCATATAGGTGTTACCCACAGCCATTTTGTTCTTTTTGACATTTGGGCCACTCACGATAAATGGAACGCGGAAGGTGTGCTCATAGAGATTCTGCTTACCCATAAAGGCGTGCTTTCCAACTGCTATTCCGTGGTCGGCCGTAAATATAATATAGGTATTCTCCAACTCACCCGTAGCCTCGAGTGCCTCTAGAACGCGTCCGATCTGGATGTCGATATTCTCGATACAAGCAAACTCCTTACCCTTCTCGTTGCGGATTGTGATCTCGTCGCGACGCTCCATCACACCCGACACCTTGCACTCGTCTCGCAAATCGGGGTGTCCATCGTGGAATGGTTTCTCGGGCAACCAGTTGATCGGCACCGATGGTGCACTCTCGCCCACCGAAGTTGGGTGTGCAACGTCGGCTGCGCCATACTTCTCCAACAACTCTGGCTTTCCGTGGCGTGGATCGTGGGGGTGCGAGAATCCTAAGTAGATGAAGAATGGCTTCTTGTTGTCGCTCACATCTGCGGTTCTCGCCTCTAGGTAGTCGATCACATGGTCAGCATGCCATTTACTTCCCTTCTCGTCGTTGCCCTCGCGGTTTACTCTGTCGTAGCGATAGTCGAATAGGGCGTTCGCTGCGTCGTAGCTATTTCCACTCTTGCAGGTGCGGAATGTCTCGTATCCAGCACGGTGGAAGACCGCAGGTAGCGAGTTGTACTCTGGTGAGTTGGGTTTTGCAAGGTCGGCATTTCCCGACGATTTCTCATACTTTGTCATATTCTTGCGCAACTCCTCGGCATTCCACACATTGCAACCCGTCATGATCATTGTGCGCGAAGCGGTACTTACGGCTCCGACCCACGATCCCATCTGGTGTGCACCCGTAAGGGCGATACCACTCTTGGCCAATTGGTCGAGGTTGGGGGTCGAACACTCTGTGTCGCCATATACATCTAGCGTCGCCGCGTCTTGGTCGTCGTTGAGGATGAAGAGGAAATTGGGCTGTTTGGCGGCCATAGCTCCGACACTCATGAGTGTAGCGGAGAGCATACATATGGGTTTAGTGATATTCATTGTAGTTTAATTAGGTTAATGATACACAAATCTACATATAAATAAGTGATTTGCCAAATTTTTATTCTCCTAAATTCAACTTGTAAATGCAACTGAGGAGTTGAAGTGTTGCAGGGAATGAGATAAAATATTTTTTCAGAGAGGAAAGAGAGGTAAAACTCTC
>JBCQUH010000009.1:0-45596 GCA_047174185.1 Rikenellaceae bacterium
GTCAAAATTAGCAGACGTTGAAGAGTCTGGCAACTGAATATCCATATATAGACGCACTGGCTGCTGCGACAATGTATCCATATATCCTGCATACTCAAGCATCGCTGATGCATAGGCATTCAACGCCGCCATGTGCTCTCCTGGCTGTGTACTCTCAGACTGCAAATATTGAGTCTCAAGTGTAACAATCACAGTCTCTGAGCGGAACTCTGCATATGGCAAAACCTCGATCTCATTTCCATCATCGTCTGTACCAGGGGTGATTGTAGCCAACCAATCACGCTCATCGGTCACACCATCGACATAATCTGGAGAGACAATCACGTTGTGGAACTTAAGTGTAATATCCTCTGCTGGGATACTACCCTCGTCGTGATTGTAGTAGATATAGACGTGTCCTCCAAAGTAACTCATGATACGGTTCGTTCCAACAGTCAACTTCGTCTTCAAGGTCACATCGTCGTAACGTATACGCGACTGACCCTCGTAAAGCGCATGTCCGATACCGATCTGGCAATATAGATTATCTGTGTTCGTGCCAACTGGAACCTCCACCTGAATAGTCTCCGTTGGTGCTGCGTAGTAACCTGTACTCTGAAGTGCGTATACATCACCATCATAGTCATACATGAACTTCTCATAACCTCCCTCGATCACAGCCTCACCATCGCTGATACGCTCCAACGTAGAGCCTACGGCTCCTGGCCACGCATCGGCCCAATCCCAATAGGGACTCAGGTCGACATCTCCCAAGGTCTCGCCACCCAACTCAATGTAGCTATCCTCGACATCGACATTATCAAATTCGCATCCTACAACCAAAACTAGCGATAGCAATGCATATAAAAATCTTCTTGTCATAATATAATCCGTAGTTTTTAGTTATTAGTTATTCGTTCGACAAACCTAGATCATACTTGATAAACCAGTTATCAGTATCGTTCAACAATACTCGGTAACGCATCTGCTCCTCCTCCGAATACTTCTGCACAATCTGATCGATCAAGAACGATGGCTCGTCCAAGTTACGCGCCATACGCATCAACGTAAACCAACGCTTACCCTCACCAGCCAACTCCAACGCTGACTCTACGGCGATCAAACTATCAAGTACATATGTCTGGCGCTCCGTGTAAACCGTAGCATCTGTCGTGTCGACTCCGTAGTAGAACTCCTCATCCAAGTAATCGATCGCTGGCGCATTAACACGTCCACGAACTCCCATTCCCTCGCGCAAATATGCTCGGTCATAGATCGGAGCATCACATGGTGTGTAGAATGGCGAAGCCGCTGTTCCTGTGTAGATCGAGCTAAGACCATCATTCAAGAAGATTGAAGCTGCCTCCAAACTACCCAAGTGAACCAATGCCTCAGCAATCATCAAGTGGATCTCACTCGCACGATAAATATAGATCGGTGCATCACGGTCATAGGCCGTACGACCATTGTTGTGATACTTCATCAAAACCGTATCTCCCATCTCGCGACCATAGGTAATACTTCCTGCACGATAATCTGTCGGAGCAAGACGAAGGCTAGCATCATCATCCAAACCATAATACATAGAGTTTCTAAAGAGCGTAATCAAACGATCCGTTGGCTTGATGTAGTAGACATTAGGGTAAGTTAACGAGAACAAATAGTGCAACTCATTCTCCTGACCCATAGATGAATCAAAACGAACGTAAGTAAGAGCCTCATCATTGATCGCTGCTGTAATATCTGACGATACTGTAAGATTAAACAACGCATCCCACGCACCCATCGAATAGACATCACTCAACGTATAGCGATCTAGATCCGAGTATACATAGACTCCCTCACCATGGATCAAACGGATACCCTGTGTAACGGCTGCCGTATAGTCACCTCTCCACATATACAACTCCATCATCAACGCATCAGCCGAGATACACATCGTACGCCAGTACTCTCCCATGTCACCCTCCTCACTAAACATCTCTGGAATATCTACACGACAGATTCCCGAAATACCATCAATTCCCTCAATCATGAAGTAGATCAACTCATCGATCAACTCGTCAAACGACAATACTGGAATAGTGCTCAAATCTACCTCGTCGCTTGTCATAGAGTAGTCATAGTAAGCTGCCTCTCCATAGATCTTTCCCAACTGTAGATATGCCCACGAACGTGTCGCAATAGCACTTCCGATCAACTGCTCGTAGTAAGTCTCCTCGATATAACCCGAGTAGTTCTCTTTGAAGATGCGAGCCTTACGCAAGAAGTCATTCGCATTCAAGATAATATTGTAGAATGGCGTTGGATCTACCAACTCATTGCCATTCGTAGCCTGGAAGTTAAAGATCTCCCAGTAGTCATTTGGCGCTCCCGACGTTGGTGTCAATACATCCGAACGTAGATCATTAATAATGATATTGTATGCCGCTACGTTCTGGATTGTGGTAAGCAATCCAGAGTACGCAGCAAATACATTCGACGTCGATTTATAGTGATCATCATTGAGCAACGTGTCATTAGCCGTGACATCGAAGAAGTCAGAACAACTCGTAAGAGCAAACGACGCAACAAATATCGATAATATAAACTTTTTCATTTGGTCTTTAATTTTAGAAGTTAAGAACTAGGCCTAGTTTTATGGTCGTAGGCAACGCAACCTTCGCTAGATCCATTCCCAACAATGACGTGTCATACGAGTAAGAGAACTCAGGATCCAATCCAGTATACTTCGTAAAGGTAATCAAATTCTCCGCAGTTACAAAAATATTCACAGAATTAAAGAACAACCATTTACGTTTGTGCTCATAACTAAATGTCAACTCCTTAAGTTTGATATACGATGCATCCTCAATCCAACGTGACGAGAAGTCATTGTTTCCTGCTGGGTCACCATAAGTAACCTTCGGAATATCAGTTACATCTCCCTCTCTCATCCAACGACGCTCCAAACTAACTGACTGGTTGGTGAACGATGATCCCGACTCATTGTAGCGGCGAACACCATTATATGCATCGTTACCATAGCTATAAGTGAAATTAGCATACAACGAGAACTTACCATACTTCAAACGCGTCTGGATACCTCCATAGAAGTCTGGGATCGCACTTCCCAAGTATGTCTTATCCGAGTCATTGATGATTCCATCGTGGTTAAGGTCACTGTACTTAACATCTCCTGCCTCGTATGCATATCCTCCCGAACGAACCAAACCATCAGCCTCAGCCTCAGCAGTTGTCGAGTAAACACCCTCTGCCACTAGACCATAGAACTCATATGGTGATGAACCAACCTCGTTGATAAGTGTAACATCATCCTCCACGGTGGTGATCTGATAATCAGAGCTTCCTAAACTCAAGATCTTCGACTTGTAAGTTGCGATAGTTCCCGATACAATCCACTGGAAATCTGCGCGATTGATAATCGATGCGCTGAATGCCAACTCCAATCCACGTGTTCTGATCGCTCCCGTGTTATCATAAACCGAGTTAAATCCATAGACTGGTGAGATAGCCTCCTCGACGATCATATTCTTAGTCTCCTCCTGATATGCATCCAAGCTAAGCGAGAATTTGTTCTTCGCCAAGCCCAAATCTGCTCCAACATTGATGCTGTGAACCTCCTCAGGCTCAATATCCTGATTTGGAATTCCTGCACGAACAATTCCCGAGATATCCGACAACATATCCAACTCATAGTAGTAGAGACCATAGCTAGAGTCAAAACGGCTATTTGGAATAATGCTGTAATCTCCGCGAACAGTGAAGTTCGAGATAGAGTGATTATTCTGCAACCAATTTGAGTTCTTAGCGCGCCATCCTACATTTGCCGATGGATAGAAGAATAATCTGTCGCTATATACTCCATAAGTCGACGCTGCATCACCCAAAACCGACGCTCCAACATACAACTGACTGTTGTAGGTATAACCAGCCGATACAACTCCACTCATCCAGTTCCACAAATTGATATATCCCCATGACTCCTTTCCTGCGTCTGAGCTAACCTTCGACAAGTTAGTATATGTATCATTCGCAGTGTTAATTCCCTTACCAACTGTTGCAGTTGTAGTACTAAACATCATCTGATATGCCGCATCAACACTAATGTTGTGTAGATCAGAGAACGTTCTATTGTAGTTCATGTTTCCATTAACGTAGTAGCCCTTAGCCTCCGACGATCCACTACGAACCGTGTTCAACGCCAATCCTCCCTCAAGTGGTGCTATAGCGCCCGAAGTACGACCTCCGATAAAGATATCATCCTTCGTATAGCTATAGTTGATTCCGAAACGGATATCAAACGATAGGTATCGGTTAGGATCGTAGTTGATACCTGTGTTGATCAACATGTCGTAGCTACGGATCGATGAGCTAACACCCGACAAAATAGCTACTGGATTACTTGCGCCAACTGTGCTCTCAACCTGCGAGAAGCTGTTGGTCAAAGTTCCATTGACATTTCGCAAATACACATCCAACAATGGCATCTGGTCATAAGCGGCCAACGTTGGGTTGGTCTCCGATGTCATTCCCTGCTCCTGAACATTCATATCACGATAGTTAAACGCGACAGAAGCGTAAGCATTCAATTTAGGGTTAAACGCGATATTAGTATTACCACGTGTCGAGATCTTGTTCATTGATGTTCCGTCGACCACTCCCTCACTATTCTGGTAACCTACAGACAACATAAACTTAACCGCAGCATCACCTCCCTTTACCTTCAACGCATTATCTGTTGTGAAGGCTGGCGAGTAGATCAAATCCTGCCAATCGGTATCATATAGATATTTGTAACTATCAATACCTGAACTGATCTCTGTCATAAATGGGAACAAAGAGGCATACTCAGCATCGTCGTTAGTAACTGTAGAGGCTAGCTCCGAAACGTAGTTACGATATGAAAGGGCATTCATCATTGGCAAGCTCTTATCGAGGAAGCTAACGCCATTGACTGACGACACCTCGACCTGAGTCTCTTGGTCAATACCCTGCTCTGTCTCGATGAACAACACTCCATTACTTCCCAACGATCCATACATTGCCGCATCAGCTCCCTTAAGATAGGTCACCGACTCGATCTCCTTGGTGTTAACAACCTCGAAAACATTGTTCGAGAAACCCGAAACGACTGTCGACACCTCATCATCCACCAACACTGGCACTCCATCGACTACGATCAATGGTGCATTTTCAGCCACCAACGAACGCAAACCACGAGTTGCATAATATGAACCCTCGCCCAACGATCCACCTTTGTTGATGATGTTCAATCCTGCAAAGCGTCCTGCCAATGCATTATCAATTGTGGTATAGCCCTCGCCAATATCCTTCTTATTGATCGCCGTAGAGGCTGTAACCTTCTCCGAGATAAAGTGCTCGCCTGTAAAGTCTAGATAGGCATCTGCACTCATCACACGTGACTCATCCTGCAAAAAGATCGTTATCTCTTTGCGACCCATCAACTCTACTGATTGGGTAAAGTACCCCTTTGACGAGATCGTAAGGTGTGCATAGCCATCACGCACCTCAATCTCGAACTTTCCGTCAGGACCACTGACAACTCCGCTCATCGCATCACGAGAACTAACCATGATATTCGCAAGCGGTGTTCCGTAATCTGCACTATAGATAGTACCCGTCACACTGGTCATCTGCGAAGTAGCACCGCCTTGGGCCATCGCAGCAACGCTGCATAGCACCATTACGGCTAATAGCAAATTTTTCAATATTTTATACATACTATTATTTTTACAAGGTTAATAATTGTCATATGGTGTCAACACAAAGTCACCAATCGAGAATCTAGAATACAACGTATATGTATAACTAGTACCCGCATCGAGAGTGCCTACCAAAGTTGGATCGTAAATTGAGATTGTAAACTCAACTGGCCCGATTGTATCACCTACATAAATATACTCATCATCCGAAACATCCATCATTACCTGTCCATCAACTGCCCAAGTACGCGTACCCCAACCTGTAACATATCCTACATACTCATGATTAAGTGAGATCTCAGCATAATCGGTCAAAGAGGCTGTACTATATGCAGCTCCTGCAGCTGTCAAATTTCGATACAAACAAGCCTGGAACTTATACTTACCTGGTACAACATCCCACTCCGTCAACTTCATATTAGACGATGTGGTTCCTGTACGCTTACAAGTCTTGAATGTATACTCCTGAGGTATCGAACCAAAGAAGTAGGTTTGAGCGTGATACACACCTGTGAAATAGCCATCCTTGATCGCCCAACCAGCATTTGTAACAGAAGCTGTTGTAGACCAGCTATCCCAACCCTCCCAAACTTTACCTGTATTAGCTACGGTACCACCACTACTTGTAGAGGTATTCGAACCTCCAATTACAAAATAGTAGTAACGAATAGTACTTGGATTCATCACGATCTCCTCCATCGGAATGTAGGCTGGCAAATAAGCCTTGCTCGCTGTGTAACCAAATCCATTACTCAAACGGGTTGACTCACTCATGATGATAGTCGCTGGGCGGAACTCAAGGTCATACGCCGAGTACTCAACATCGGCTCCCGAATCCTCGAAGGTCTCGATTCCCGTCTCCGAGTAGTCAAAGATTCCTGCCTTCAAGAACCAATCCATCCACTCAGTAGTATCAGCATCGGTAACAGGCATTCCGCGTGTGATGTAGGTATCAGCCATATCACTATAAGCCATCATGATCGCATCATTATCTGGCACAATCAAACGGAACTGACCTGACTCGTCACTAATGTCGGCAAACTCCAAGATGTCATTATAGGTAATAAAAACCGAATCATAGATCGGACGACCCATATTCGTCTCTCCAATCAATGTCGAGTTCTCCTCGTCAAAGATATAGATCGTACGCATAACCAACGCCTCTTTGAACATCGAATACTCATCGCCCAAAGACAACAACCAATCGTAAAGTGTCAAACGTGGCAACAAAACTCCATCCAACTTGTGGATATATCCATCCGTACAACGAATATTTGGCTCCGAGATCAACACTCCATCAACCGAATAATCCAACGTAATAGAGTCCTGTGTGATGCTCAAATAGTTGTCCGAGAATACCCTCAACTGTGTAATCTCCTCAAAATAAGTTGTCGTCTTCATATTCGAACAGATGTGCATCAACATGTAACTAACAATCTCTTCATCAGTCATCTCACTAACACCCTCAGCCTCCAAAGCCTCGTTCGATGGTGCAAAGACCGTGAACATATAGTTGCTATTCATCGTATCTATTACACCTGAAGTCTTCAACAGCTCCACAAAATCGTTATAATCGGGATCTGCCTCCAAATACTCCAAGATAGTCTGCGTAGGGGTTGTGGTCAAAGCCTCGTTCAACCCATTGTAGTAGTCATCGATCGGATCTTGACACCCAACAAATGCCAATACAGCTACTAATAAACTTATATATCTCTTCATAGTTATTTATTTTAATTCGGTTTGAAAATAATTCTGTCAAATCCCATCGCCCCCGATGTTCCACTTGGCTCGATACGCAAAATATGTGTCGCAACCTCAGAGAACGTTACTGCTGTTCTTGCTACTGGAGTATAAACACCAGATCCAAAATTAATCGATGATGCGATAGCAGATCCATCCACCGACACCTTACCATAACCCAATGACGAGATACTTGTATCGGTTCCTGTCAATGTATATGGAGTGTAGGTAGTAGCTGCCAAAACTGGAGTCACCATATCGAAATATCCTGTCAATCCCAACTCAACAATCAACGCATCACCATTAGTAAATGACTCCTCGCCTGTGTTACGATAGTAGATTTTAGCCGCACTTGTCGGTACCGAGTTCCATGTCAAACCTGGGATCTGACCCTCCTCGATCTCCTCCTCCTTGGCTGGCAAGTCGGTTCTATTCTCATAACCATAGTAGGTTAACGCCTGAAACTCCTGCTTCGACAATAGATCCCAAACGAATGTGTATGGACCAACCTCCGATGGTATATTCATCATCTTATCAACAACGTGAACATATCCATTCTGTGCTGGGGTATCCCACGAGATAAACTGGATGTAACCCTCTGTCGTTCCTGCATGTGGATTGAGGTAGATAACATTACTCTGATCCTCTACCGACAACATCGACAAGGTAACCATTGTCTCCAAGTTATGTGACTGCTCTGGGAAGTTACTCTCGCTAATAGTACTTGGGAAGGTAGTCAACGCTGAGTATCCCACTGCACCGTACATCGCATGGTACAATACCCACTGATGTAGATCGGCCGCTGGATCCAACAGATTGTCAGAACCCGTAGGATACTTATCAACCATTCCCGCTGCAACATTGATTCGGTTGGCCTCGAAAATATCATTCGGAACTACAAACAGAGTCTTATCCTCAGCGATCGTCACACCATTGATCGTCGTCTGGTAACGGTTGAACAACATCGTATCGGCAGATACCAACACTGTACCGTCTGAGCCAACATAATCTGAGTCACCGCCCAATCCACACATCTCAAGCAGATCGGCAAAGATCGTATACTCCTCATTCGCTGAGACAATGTCCCAGATCGAAACCGTGATTGGCTGCAACATATTATCAACCTCGTGAGCATATCCATTCGAGTACTCCATATCGCCAATAATAATCGTCGATGCATTCTTGTCATCTCCATTATCAATGTAACGATCTCCCGTCTCACTATTCACATCCGCAGTCAAATACTTACCCGTAACTGTCGGGATCGACAACTGCAAGTACAAATCCGCCTCTGCGATAGCCAAACCACTCAAGATGTGATACTTAACCAAATACTCAACCTCGTCATCTGGCATCTCATCCAACGATGAATACTCCGTGTAGTATGCCAAATACTTCTCAACAGCTGTATTCGATGGCACGAACACCGTGAAGACATAGCTTCCACTCAAGTTCAATGCATTGTAGAGGTTTGCGCGATTAAGCATCTCCACAAACATGCTATACTCGGGTACAGCCTCTAGACCTCGCGCTATAGGGTCAATCTCCTCCATTCGGAAATTACTTCCCTCATGGGGATCCGAACAACTTACGACCCCAATTGCGAGCAATAATAAAATAACTAATTTTTTCATTTTCACTTCTGTTTTAGGGGTTATTAATTATAATATGGATTCTGGATCAACACTCCATCACTACTCTCGATATCTGTCTGGTAAATTGGCATATAGTAGCTATCCTCCTGCAACAACTTAACCTCGAAGAGTGGTCGAAGTGATGCCGAGATATTGGCCAACATAACCTGAATCAAGTTATCCTGATAGATATTCTCCTTGATCGTTGCCCAACGAACCAAATCAAACCAACGCTTACCCTCGAATGCAAACTCACGTGCGCGCTCTGCCATAACGTTTGCCAAGGCATTCGACTCATTGGACGCCTGACTAGGATTCGTAGATGATGAACATCCTGCACGCTCTCGAACCTCAAGAATCAAATCGTGCGACGTTGCATAATCACCCTGCATAGCCAAAGCCTCTGATCTAATCAACAACATATCGGCATAACGATAGAAGATCCAGTTCTGGTCGTAGTTCGAACGTGTAGTCGAACCATTAGCCGCAGCTCCACCATACTTCCACACCTTATTGCTACTAAGATAAGTTCCATTCAATCCGCGAATATCGCCCGACTCAAACATCAGCGTTCCACTACTTGATATAGCATATGTCTGGTTACTTGTTCCATTGTAGAACCATGCACGCAAACTGTTAGTCTGGCTATATGTCGAACTCCACTGCAACTCGAAGATACTCTCATCCGAGTTACCAGGGTAGTACAACTCAAACCAGTTATCCTCTGGCAAAAGTGAATAGAGCTTCAAGTTATCCAAACTATCACACCATACAATAACCTCGTCGTAGCGCTCGCGCCACAAACAGATATCGGCCATCAAGGCAAAGTATGCCCCCTTAGTCGCACGTCCTTTGTTCTCCCATGTCTCAGTGTAGTCATTTGGTGCATATGTGTAGTAGCTCTCAAGATCCAACAACACATCATCCAAAATCAACTCTCCGTCCGACTTGGCAACGCAGAAATCCTGATCATCGCTAATGTATGCCCATGTAATATATGGTACATCGCGGAACGTACGAACCAACGTAAAGTAGTTCAACGAACGAACCCACATCGCCTCAGCCATATAGGCCTTGCACAAAGACTCGTCAAAGGTATCATCGACCAACAACGCAGACTCAGCATTCTCAAGAACCGAGTTACAACGTGCAATCGCCTCATAAGAGTAGACCCAGTTACAAATCGAGTTCTCAGATGTGATCTGAAGATCCTTCAACTCGTTCATATCCTCATTGGAAGTAGCAGCAGGTCCGATCGCCATGATGTCTGCTCGCAAATCACCCCACTGAACAAACTTAGCAAGATTGGTGCGCATAGAAACATAACAACTCATAACAACGGCCTTGACCTCCTCCTTCGTCTTCCAATAATCGTCAGCGTCCTGAACACTATCTTGTGTTACATCCAGGAAGTCCGAACAACCTACATTTGTCAGCAGCATGCCGACAAAGCATATTAAATATATTAATTTTCTTAAATTCATAATCATAACTATTAGATTAGATGTTAGAACGCAAATGAGATACCTGCCGCAAGACGTTTCGCTGGTGGTGTGTCACTATTATCAATTGCCAAGGCAAAGGCATCAGTATCTGCCGATACCTCAGGATCCTGTCCCGTGTAACCTGTGATTGTAAACAAGTTACTTGCTGTGATGTAAACACTTGCACTTGTCAAACCTATCTTACGCGTAAATGACTTAGGCACTGTATACTTAAACGTCATCTCTCGGTTCTTGATAAATGAGGCATCCTCAACAAACTTGTCAGATCCCAATGAGTTGTAGTTCGTACTCCACAATGCTCGTGGAATATCTGTATCGTCGCCCTCATAACGCCATCTGTTCAATACCGTAACAGACTGGTTATCTCCATCGCTCATTCCCTCTGTCGTGTGACGAGTCATATTGATTACGCTCTGTCCAATACGCCACTGGAACGATGTTCTGAATGACCATGCCTTATAAGAGAAACTCAACGTCATACCTCCGATAACCGTCGGACGTGAATTACCAACATATGTCAAGTCATACTCATCGATAACTCCATCGTAGTTAAGATCCGAGTAACGTGAATCTCCTGCTCGCTGGTACCATGTTCCACCAATCGAGGTGTTCAAGTAGTTACCATTGATATCGGTGATGTAGTTACCATTTGCATCGCGTGCATAGGTCTCATCGTAGTTCTGGTAGATACCGTCAAACAAGAAGGCATAAACAGATCCAAATGGCGCACCCTCGATAATTCGGCCTGCATAGCTCGCATTCTTCAAAGTGAACGACTCCGACTCCATATTGTATGGAAGCTCCAAGATCGTATTGATGTTACGTGACAAGTTGAAGTTACTGATTCCGAACTTGAAGTCGCCAACCTTAACAATATTTGGGAAACTAACACTAAACTCCCATCCCTTGTTCTGCATAGATCCCGAGTTGTAGTACTGGATCGTGCTCTGTCCTGTTGTTGACTGGATAGATGATGATGACTGCAACAAATCGTCAGTTACCTTACTATAGACATCAAACGACAAGCTAATTCCGCTCTTCGTAGTGAAGTCAAATCCAAGATCCAACTGTGTCACAATCTCAGGTGTCAAGTTGTTCAACTGCATCTGGTCTGGAGCAACCGCCGCCTCCGACATATAGTCCGTAACACTATCAAATGATCCTGTAGTGTAGCTCGAAGATGGTGAACGCTCAGAAATACCATAGCTAAAACGCAGTCTAAACGACTCAATCCACTTGATCTTCTTCATGAAGGTCTCGTTGTGCATCTTCCAAACTCCCGAAAGACTAGGACGTGGAATCTTGAAACTGTTGGCCGAACCAACATTTGAGTTACCACTAATACGTGCCGATGGTGTGAGTGAGAAGCGTCCCTTGTAGTCATACGAAAGTGTAGCTGCTAGCGCAACATCGTTAGACTCCGAGTAGCTCGAACTCATCGACGATACACGACCTCCAGAGGATGGAGAGGCTACCTGCTCAGCTCCATTACTTGAAGTAGTGATACTATAGTTATTCTTTGTGATACTCTTGATCGTTCCATTAAAACCAGCTACCAAACTGTGGCCACCGTTAAATGAACGGTTGTAGTTCAAACGTACACGTGAGTAAACCTGTGCACTATTTGCCAATCCCTCAACTCCGCGGTTATAGAGGTCATTATCCCAACCTACGTTGTTCACCGACTCTGGCAAGTAGTTGTTATTACGTGTAGTTGTCATATCGAATGACGCAGTTACATTCAATTTCAAGTTACGTGCAATTGTGTAAGCTGCATCTACCGATGCTCCCATCTTACGATTCAAAGTTGTACTCCATGACTCATAGGCCAACGCCAATGGGTTATAGGCTGCTGTAGTAGATGTCGCCTGAACACAACTACTTGGCATAACGAAATACTCCTCCGTAGCCTCGCCATCGTCTCCAATAACATATGGCGACATATTCGGCATGCGGGCTAGCGCAATAGAACGTGGCGAACTCAATGGTGCATTGGTTGTTGACTCCGAATAGTTGAAGTTTACATCGACAGTAAACTTTGTAGAGAACTGATAAGTCAAGTTCAAACGTGATGTGATACGATTGTAGTCCGTACCAATTGTTGTTCCGACCTGATCCTCATAACCCAACGAGAAACGATACGATGCCTTTTCTCCTCCTCCCGACATCGAGAAGCTAGTTGTTGAGTTGACTGAGTTACGTGTAACCAAATCCAACCAATCTGTATCTACATTAAACTCATCATAGTAGACATACGATGGATCGTACAAGATATCATACTGCGTACTCAACTCCTCGATACGACTCGTTGCATACTCTCCATCTCGAACGTAGTTCCACATCGCATCTTGAATAAGAGTTGTATACTCCGCTGCATCCAACATCTCAAGACTCGTTGGCTCGAAACGGGTATTCAACTTCTGTGAAACATTGAAACGTGGTGTGAAGTTTCCTCCCTTCTTTGTCGTTACCAACAACACTCCATTCGCAGCATCAGATCCCCAAAGCGTAGTCGCCGCAGCATCCTTCAATACCTCAATAGACTGGATATCATCAGGAGAGAGTGACAACAGCGTTCCGAAGTCGTCGACATCTGCATCTCCAAAGTCGAACGAATCGTCAATCTCGACCGTCTGTGGGATACCATCGATTACAATCAATGGCTCATTGCTCTCGTTGAACGAGGCATCTCCACGGATACGAATCTGTGATGTTGCTCCTGGGTCTCCAGAGTTAGCAACAATATCCACATTGGCCAAACGTCCCTGAAGGATCTCCTCTACAGAGGTCGCCGATACATCCTCGAACTGTGCGATATCGATAACCTCACTCGCAACTCCAAGGTTCTCTACATTGATACCCATCACATTGGTCTTTTGAGCCTCTGTGACGATCTCCACTCCAGCAATCGCCTGAGCATCCTCCTCAAGGGTGATATTCAACGTTGTCTGACCAGTATATGGTATCTTCTGTGTCTTGAAACCGATAAACGATGCAACGATATCAAGCTTCTCATTTGTCTCAGGAACAATCAACAGATAATCTCCCTGATAACTAGTTATGGTTCCTACGACCGCACGCTGACTCTCATTCTGAAGATAGATCGTCGCTCCAATCACAGGTCCCGTTGCATCTGAAATAACTCCCTTCATTGCTCCTCCGCTTGTTTGGGCAAACAGATAGCATGGCAACAGGGTTATTATAAATAATATTCTAAATATTCTCATGACTTTCCTATATTATTTAATTAAACTCATACATTGTGTTGTAGTCAAAGTATCCATCGAGAACATAAAGCGCACCTGTTGTCGAGAACTGTAGTGGAGTACTCATCGTACCTGTCAACTTCGTTTTAACAACAGTTCTTCCTGAATAGTTAGAGAGCGTCAAGATGTTTGGCTCATCGTCTGGCTCCCAACTAATAGTCACACGCTCGATCTCTGTCTCACCTGTATACTGAATCTGAGTAATGAGTTTTTCTGAGAAACTATCATCGCTAGCTGTGCTCGAGATGCCAAATCCCGGCAAGATTGGAGTCACTAGACCGTTGACGGTCTCCGATACGAAGTGATAACGCACATACTTAGCAAGTGCCTGCTGCTTCATCTGATCCAACAACTCGTCCGAACCAGTAGTGAAGTCAAAGATTAGTGTCTCTACCAACACCTCTTCGCCTGCCTCCTCCGACAACTCCTCATCTAGCAACCACTCAAGCTCGACATAAGGTACTGCATCCGCCTCGAAAGCTAGTCGCATAGCATCATCACATGGGATAAACATCATACTCTCATTAGTCATAGTAAGAAATGCGGTGGTTCCTGTACCCAAACCTGCACGTGACATCAACTGCGTAAAGAGTGTAATCTCCTCGTTAGCAGCGATCAATGTCGCAGGCATCGATGTCGCAGTCGAGAACTCACTCTCAACGATGTAGATCTTACCATTCACACCATCAAATACGTTTGTATCGTCATATGTATCGACAATGTTAAGCTTCAACTCATTCTCGTCATATACTGTACCACGAAGAGTGTAGAAGAAACGTCCTCGCTCATCATCATCCGTAGACCATCCGATAGTACGGTAGTAGCGGTAACGACCGTCAGTCTCGATTGACTCTGCAGCTCCAACTTTGTAGAGTGGAATTATACCATCGACCGAACCGTAAGCCATATTTCGAGTCACACGATAACTAACGTCGTCGATTGACTCCTCTGCAGTACCCTGCATAAATGTAAAGCCACCATAGTCTGGAACCAAGTCATCCTCCGACAAGTCAATCATACGGAAGGTCGATAGGTCATAGATATCATCATCCGACATCATGAAGATCGTAAACTCATTTGATGTATTAGCAGCCTGAACATACGAGTTATCAGCTGTCATAGCATTTGCATAGTACTGATAGTCAGGATCTGTCATGATTGGCTTCATGATACTCGTAAAGATCGAGTTGGTGATAAGTGTATCCAAACCGTAGAAGATTCCGTTAGAACACATTACAACATCCTGAACATCCTCCAAATTGATGTAGAACATCTCACCATTGTTACCATATACACCCTCTGCCAACTCTGTCGGGAAGATGATATCGCGCTTGTCGATTACAAATGTGCGCAATAGGTGGTAGACAACGTTACGAGGCAACTTAGAGACGAAATCCTCTGTTCCCTCCTCCTCGAAGTACTCAGCGAATGTCTCCAAGATAAATGGCTCCAAGTGACGATCGGTTGGCACCAAGCAGTGAACCGTATTACGCATTCTTGTGTCATAGTCATCACTCTCATGAGCCGACCACTCACTTGCAAGCTCCGCAATCTCAGAACCATCTGAACCGATTACTGGCGCCATCCAAGTGTAGTGTAGGTGAAGTGAGTCACCATAGTTAGGTGCATAAGCAGTCGTAATGTCTGAATCGTAGTAGTAGTAATTTATACGATCACACAACTGCTGAAACACAGTATACTCCGCAGCCCAAGTCTCATGAACCTCGTCGTAGATTGTGTTAAGAGGTGTTGCGACGTTATCTATTATATATAGGTATCCGTTAAGAGCTGGGATTCCAGACTCCGTAACCACGGCATTACCTGCATACAACTGATCGTCTAGACCTGCCCACCACACCTCGGGGAATAGCAGCTCGTAGTTCTTTTGTGCTGTCGCCTCATCGTCGAAACGATCTTTCAAGAGGTTCGATGACATCACGGTCAAGTACTTCTCACGCGAGAACACGTCGTAATTGTAGCCCGTCGAAGGACTCGTCTTGTTGACAATTGCTTCACGACTAAAAGTCAGGTACTTGTAGCATCCTGCAGTCTCATCGAACTGAGGCACAACGGCATTACCGCTAACCGAGAACGACAAGAAGTCGACTGGACGGAACGAGTACTGCACCATGTGGAATCCAAGAAGGATTTCGAGATCCTCCAACCACTCCTGGTTGGTCGCCATCTCAGCCACGCTCTGCACTTTGTACTTACCCGCCAAATAGGTCGCGAACATAATGTCGTCTGGAGCGAACACGGTCACCAGACTGCTACCCTGCAACTTTGACTTGAAAGCTGTCAAACCTGCATCCTCGACCAACGCTGCTGCTTCGAGAAACAGAGTGTGATCGCCTCGCTCTTCGAGAATCTCATAAGCAGTACCATAAGCGGCTTCTACTTCAGATTCGCTGGCGTTTGGATCGAAAAAATCCACACATCCCGCTGTCACGAACATGCACAGCAGAATCACCAAGGATCGGCAAAAAATTTTCATAAGCATCTATTATTAGTTTTAATTGGTTAATTTATCCGTTTCACCCACCTCCACTCATCACTCCACTACTTATCACTCATAACTCCTCCCCCACAACTCACCGCCCGCCCCCCTAGGGTAAGCGACGCGATTAGTGCAAACTTTGGCCATAGTTGTGGCGCAAAATTTGCAAAATCCGCGTTTTTTGACGACTTCTTCATACAAAGATAAAAAAAATAATTTTAATCAACAAGAAAAACCACTCAAAATTACCTAAAAGATTTCAAAAATATACCCCAATAAAAAAAGTCGAAAATATATTTCGAATAATTTTATTTACAACGCGGCTAATTAATCTAAAAATTAGCAAATCAATGGAGCGGAAAACATGGCCGACAAGAGGCCGACAAAACACTATGTCGACACACCTGAAACAGATGATTATCAGAGAATTAAATACAGAGACTTAGGGTTATGCAATAAAAAGATTCTGGGAACGTTTTAAAAAAATGTGAGCATTGATTTGAAGATCTCGCAAAGGATTAGTAACTTTGTTGTGATAAGATCGAAGTAACCATTAAAAAAGCCCAATCAAACGTGTCAGACCTACTCGACGGATTAAGCCCAGCGCAAATGGCCGCTGTGACCAACTACCAATCTCCATCGCTCATTATTGCAGGTGCAGGATCGGGCAAAACGCGTGTTTTGACCTCGCGCATAGCATATATGTTGCAACAGGGTGTGGCACCCCACTCGATCCTTGCGCTGACCTTCACCAACAAGGCGGCCACGCAGATGAAGGAGAGGCTGCAACAGATGGTCAATCCGTCGGATGCACGCATGATCGCCATGGGCACGTTCCACTCTATCTTTTCGCGCATCATACGCGAGAATGCCGAGTTGTTGGGCTACCCCACGGCCTATACCGTATACCAGACTTCGGATGCCAAGAACCTGTTGAAGAGCATCATAAAGGAGATGAATCTGGCCGAGGACAAGTACAAACCCAACTCTATATTGTCGCGTATCTCGTTGGCCAAAAACTCGTTGGTCACGCCTCAGGCCTACCGCGGCAACACCAATTTCATAGCCGAGGATAGGGAGATGCGCATCCCACATTTTGCCGACATCTATGCCACATATTGCGCGCGATGCAAGTCGTCGGGGGCGTTGGATTTCGACGATATGTTGTTGCAGACGAACATCTTGTTTCGCAATTTTCCAGAGGTTTTGGCGCGCTATCAGGAGCGTTTTCAATATATCTTGGTCGACGAGTATCAGGATACCAACTACGCGCAGTATATCATCATTCGTCGCTTGGCTCAGCTCCACGGACGGGTATGTGTGGTAGGTGACGATGCCCAGAGTATCTACTCGTTTCGCGGTGCGAAGATCGAAAATATACTCAATTTTAAGAACCATTTCCCCGAGGCTAAAACCTTCAAATTGGAGCAGAATTACCGCTCGACACAGACGATCGTCGACGCTGCAAATTCTCTGATTTCACACAACCGATCGAAGCTCGACAAGCGCTGTTTTTCGGCTGGCGAGGTGGGCGAAAAGATTAGAATTTTCCGCTCATTTACCGACCGCGAGGAGGCATTGATCGTGGCCGAATCGCTGATCGATCGCCATCGCGAGGATGACGCTCCGTGGAGCGAAATGGCCATCTTATATCGCAACAATAGCCAGTCACAATCGCTCGAACAGGCGTTGCGTCAGAAGGGAATTCCATACCAAATTCATCGTGGAAATTCGTTCTACGAGCAGAAGGAGATCAAGGATGTAATAGCATACATACGACTGATTATCAACCCACGAGACGATGAGGCATTTCGTCGTATTGTCAACTACCCCACGCGTGGGATTGGAGCCACGACGGTGGATCGAATTGGGGTGATCGCCACCGAGCAGGGCTACTCGATGTGGGAGGCTACCGCACGGCTGAGCGAGGAGTGCGACGGTTCGCCCGTGCAGCGCGCCATTGCTCGCAAGGTGAGCGATTTTGTGGCGATGATACGCGAGCTGTCGATGGCACGCGAGGAGATGTCGCTGTATGATTACGGTCTGTTGATCGCCACGCGTTCGGGGATCATACCCTCGTATCGCACCACCAACACCCCCGATGCTCAGAGCGCCATCGACAACATTGAGGAGCTGCTCAACACCATGCAGCTGTTCAACGAACAGGTGGAGAGCGAGGTGCGCAACGGAGAGCGCAGCGACGAGGAGGCGGCCACCATCGAGGAGTGGATGCAGAGCGTATTGCTGCTCACCGACCAGCTCGACGAACAGAACAGCGAGGAGGAGAGCGACCGCGTGACGCTCATGACCGTCCACTCGTCGAAGGGTCTGGAGTATGAGTACATATATATTGTGGGTGCGGAGCAGAATCTGTTCCCCTCGCAGCGCGCCATCGAGATGGGCGAGGTGGAGGAGGAGCGACGACTCTTCTATGTGGCGATGACGCGTGCCAAACGTGCGGCTTGTGTGTCGTACTGCGATATGCGCTACAAGTGGGGCAGCATGGAGTTTTCGAAGCCCAGTTCGTTTTTGGCCGAGATCGACCCAAAGTATATCACCCTCGACGAGGAGACCCCGATGCCCGACGCACCAACACCAAGCCGCAGCAGCAATAACTCGTTCCCCGACGGCCGCTATACCACCCCGACCAAGGATATTCCACGTTCGGGCGAGCGCACCTTCTCGCAGAGTCAGAGTTACCGCCAAAATGGCCGTCCACCACAGGGCGAGCGGGTGGGCAATACCAAAGAGCAGGCGATCGATCGTCTGCGCAAACAGTATGATTTCCGCCATCAGCAACAAAAGCGCGAGGCCTTAAACCTCCCCAAGGATGGATTTATGGCACCCGATGCACGCCAAAGCGCCCCACCCCCACCCTCACAGCCGAGCACCAAGGGTATGCGATCGTTGGGCAAGCGCCCCACGACGGAGCAGCCGTCGCAGAGCGCAGGAGGAGGGTCGACGACCTATGCGGTGGGAGATCGCATACACCACGAGAAGTTTGGCACAGGGCGCATAGTTGGTGTCGAGGCGTGGAATGGCAATAGTAGCATGTTGAGAATCGATTTCGAGAAGGTGGGCGAGAAAAATATCATCTCGACATATGCGCCGATAAAGAAGATATAACAAAAGAAAACCGACGAGGGCAACCATTTGCGTCATTGCAAAGTGAGGGAAAAGAGGATACAACAAAGAGAAAACACAAAGTATCAAATGACTATAAAAGAGCGATATAGCGGCATCATAGAGTGGTTTGGCGAGAATATGCCCACGGCCGAGAGCGAGTTGAATTTCAGCACGCCCTACGAGCTATTGGTTGCCGTTGCGCTCTCGGCTCAATGCACCGACAAACGTGTCAACCTCACCACCCCAGCGCTCTTCGAGGCCTACCCTACCGCGTGGGAGATGGCCGAGGCGAGCGAGGAGCAGATATATAGCTACATACGCAGCATATCATACCCCAACAACAAGGCGCGCAACCTCGCGAAGATGGCACGCATGTTGTGCGAGGAGTTTGGTGGCGAGGTGCCCCAAGATCTCGACGCACTGCAACGTCTGCCCGGCGTGGGGCGCAAGACGGCCAATGTGCTGGGGGCAGTATTGTGGGGGCGCGAGGTAATGCCTGTCGACACCCACGTATTCCGCCTAGCCGAGCGCATAGGGCTGGTTCGCAACGCCAAAACGCCACTGCAAACAGAGTTGCAGTTGGAGAAAAATATACCATCACACCTACTACCAATCGCCCACCATTGGCTCATCCTCCACGGTCGATATGTCTGCACGGCACGCAATCCAAAGTGCGCTGAGTGCGGTATCTCGACATGGTGTAAAATGTATGACAAAGGGGCAAAAAAGAGTTGAAAATGAGACGAATAACCACTATTGCGGCAGTCATCGCGGCAGCCCTATTCACAAGTTGCCAGAGCGACCCATCGATCGACGAGGGCATAACCACCACACCTCAAGAGGAGGAGTCGACGCAGGAGGAGGAGTCGACGGATGACTACCAAGCCAATCTGTTGACCGACGAGTATATGTTGGAGTACTATCTCTACAACGAGGAGTATGCCCAGATGACACGCGACTATACGCTCGACTACGAGAGCATGCTCTACACCACGCTGCTGTCGATGAGCGATAATGTGCTCGACAGGCGGCCATACATCTACGACTCGACATACTACACGCTATTCTCCTATATCACGCGCACGGAGTCGACCAGCGCCATGCGCGCAACCAGCAGCCGCGCGACCATGGAGTTTGGATTTGCAAGTGTGGGCTACGCGATCTACGACAACGACGTTATACTATGTGTCAATGCCGTCTACAACGACTCACCAGCTAGCCGCGCAGGGATCACACGCGGATATATCATTTCGCACATCAATGGTTTTAGTATCAGTCAATTATACATGCTAGGGTCGACACTCCCCACATCGTTGATCTACCCCGTCGACTCGCAAGAGGTGAGCCTTCAGTTCCTCAATAGCGACGAGACAATATCGCTCACGGCCGAGTCGATGGAGGCCAGCCCGATACTCTTCTCGCAGATGGTTGTCGATGATGTCGCCTACCTCAACTTATCGCGCTTCGACTACCAATACAACTCGGAGATGTTGGACTCTTTGGCATCGCTCAAGAGTCAAGGTTGCGAGGAGTTGATCCTCGATTTGAGAATCAATCCAGGGGGGTATATCATGGCGGCCAACACACTGGTCACATCGCTCGCTGCGACCGATGGCAACACCCCATTTTGCTACTACCAATTCAACGACGATTTTACGCAAAATTATGTGGCAAACGGCACCAAATTTGGGCTACATTTCGACCCCTCGAACGACCTCTTTTACGACACCTATTCGAGCTTGGTGAGCGAGGAGAATAGACTCGGATTGAGCCGCGTCTACTGCCTTGTAAGCTACTCTACAGCATCAGCTAGCGAGATGGTTATCAACACATTGCGAGGCGAGGGCGTGGAGGTCATATTGATCGGTGCCGACACCCGAGGCAAGAACGTCGGCTCCTACGAATTTAGCTACTCGGACGACTCCTACGACTACACTCTATCGCCCATCATGTTCGAGGTATTCAACAACAATTTCGAGGGGGGATACGAGGCTGGATTTGCGGTCGACGAGGAGGTGAGCGACTACACCTATTTCTGCAATTTTGGCAGCTCCGACCCACTGATCGCCAAGGCTCTTGAGCTGTTGGGATACCGCGTTCGAAGCAGCGTCGAGACTCCTCAATTCTCGCTCACACCACAGGGCGAACAACTCCGCAACCCACACTACGCAGAGGGGGCGATAGTGGGTGGCGACAAGCTGTAGGGATTATTTTTGCGCTACGCGCTTATAAATCAAAAAAATTTGTGTAAATTTGTCTGTTAATACCTGTTAGTATAGGTGCATACAGACGAGATGTTAGGAAAATTAGTAAAACAAGGGGCAATATATGGTGTCAGCACGATCTTGGGTCGCTTGCTGAGCTATCTGCTTACGCCCTATTACACAAGGCTTTTCGTCGAGGAGGAGTATGGAATTATCACCGATCTATACTCGATAATCCCCTTTGCTCTGGTGCTACTCACGATGGGTATGGAGTCGAGCTATTTCCGATTTAGCACACGCGCCAAAGAGGAGGCTCGCGCCGCTGGTGGCTCAGCAGAGCATATCGAGAGGGAGATCCAACAGAAACAACGTACACTATTTGCCACCACGTGGGGGGCGACGATCGCTCTGGCGGCACTCTTTACGCTGGCGGTGGTGACGCTGCGTGCCCCCATCAACGAGGTGATGGGCGAGGCCTATGTTCTCCAGCCAATGATGGTTGTGGTGGTTGCGGCAATCATCTTTTTCGATGTGATAGCGTGCGTGCCGTTTTCGCGACTTCGCGAGGGGGGTGAGGCGCGTAAATATGTGGCGTTCAAGTTATTGAATATTGTGATGCAGGTTGGTCTAGCCGTCGCCTTTGGAGTCATGGGTTTGTTTGCGACACCCTTTGGAGTGGGTTGGGCGTTGGTGGCCAATCTGATTGCGAGCGTTGTGACGTTTGTGATATTGGTAGTGACGGGGTTGCGTGTGTGGCCACGAATTAGCTGGCCTCTGTTGGTGGTGATATTTGGCTACTCTATACCTCTATTGTTGAGCGGAGTGGCGAGCACGGCCACAGATTTCATAGATCGTCAATTTATCAAATATATGACCCCCGAGGCCAACAAGATGGCACAGCTGGGCATCTATGGGGCGGTGACCAAGATCGCGGTGGTGATGACGCTCTTTACTCAGACCTATCGTTTGGCGGCCGAACCATTCTTCTTGGCGGAGTTCAAGGAGAGGGATTTCGTGGAGTCGAACGCTGCGACGATGAAGTACTATGTAATGGCCACGATGGCAATCTTCCTCTTTATCGCGCTGTTCAAAGATCTATTTGCATATATCGTGAGTGCCGATTTTCGGCAGGGAATCTATATCTTGCCCGTAATTTTGGCCTCTAACCTACTGATGGGCATCTGGCTGAATCTGTCGTTTTGGTACAAGCGTGAGGAGAAGACCAAATATGCCATTGCCATCTCGATGGTTGGGTTGGTGGTGACGGTTGTAGCCAATTTGGTGCTGGTGCCACGACATGGATACTTCGGTGCTGCGTGGGCGCGTTTGATATGTGAGGGGGCGATGGTGGGCTATAGCTACTATCTGTGTCGTCGCCACTATCCGATCCCCTATGATTTGGGACGCATCGTAACCTACATGGCGCTGGGAGGGGCGCTGTATGGTGTGAGCGTGTGGTACGGAGGGGTTGTGGGGGCTGCGACTTGGAGCAACTACGCAGTGAGCACGGCTCTATTGGCGAGCTACTGCACCTTTGCCGTATGGCGCGAGAAGATAGATGTGGGGAGGTTGTTGAAGAGTATAATTAAGAGAGGATGAGGTTTGCAGAGATCATAGGACACGAGGAGTTGAAACGCGCGCTACGCAATAGTGTGGGAAGCGGCCGCATACCTCATGCTCAGCTCTTTACGGGCAATATGGGGTGCGGAGCATTGGCATTGGCATTGGCCTATGTGCAGTATATCAACTGCACCAATCGCAATGCGACGGATTCGTGCGGCGAGTGCGCGTCGTGTCGTCAGATCGAGCAGTTGGCACACCCCGACCTACACATCGTAATGCCTGTGAACAAACAGGGCAAGAAGAGCGGCGAGGCGGTCATGAGCGCAACTTTTATACCGCGATGGAGGGAGTTGATGGCCGCAACACGAGGCTATCTCTCGCCCGAGAGGTGGTACGAGGCGTTGGATCTGGGCAAGACGCTCAAGGGTGCGATCTCGGCACGCGAGGCCGACGAGGTGGTCAAACGCCTCTCGTTCAAGAGCTTTTCGCAGGGCTACAAGGCGATGATTATCTGGCTACCCGAGATGATGAACGAACAGGCGGCCAACAAGCTGCTCAAGATATTGGAGGAGCCGTGGGATCGCACGCTCTTTATCTTGGTGAGCGAGCGCCCCGAGACGTTGCTCTCGACGATCATATCGCGCACGCAGCTCACCGCGATTGGTCAGATCGAGGAGTGGGCGATGATGCAATATGCCGCCCAGCAAGGGGTGGCGGAGGAGGCGCAGCAACGTAGCTATGCGCGGTTGGCGGCAGGCAATCTGCTCGAGATGCAACGCATATTGGGTGGTGGCGAGGATCAGCAACGCAGAGTAATGTTCGACCACTTCACGTCGCTTATGCGCCTGAGCTACAACGACAAACACTTGGAGCTGATGGGTTGGGCCGAGGAGATGGCGCAGCTGAGTCGCTCGGAGCAGTTGGGATTTATGAAATATTCGTTGGCGCTACTTCGCGACGCATATATCCGCCACGCAGGTGTAGGGGTGTTGAGCGAAACGTGGGGCGGCGAGGCGGAGTTCTGCACCAAATTTGCACCATTCATCGGCAACCACAATATCGAGCCGTTGGTGGCGCAGATCGAGTTGGCAGTGGAGCAGTTGACGCAAAATGCCAATCCGACGATCTTGTTTACGCACTTTGCGTTGACGGTGAGTCGAATGATAAACAAAATAGTATAGGCGCAGAGATGGGCAGAGAGCAGAGGGTGATGTTGTTGCTAGGTGGCAACATAGGCGACAGCGCAGAGATGGAGCAGCGTATGGAGCAGGCAGCCAAGAGGTTGGAGTGTGAGGTAGGGGCAATAGTCGACCGCTCGACGATGGTGCAGACCGCACCGTGGGGCTTTGATGAGGGGGCAAGCGAGGGGGCAAGCGAGAGTGGCGAGGGGGTTGCGATGTTTACCAACCAAGCGATCATGCTCACGACGCGATTGGGGGCGGAGGAGCTGTTGGATTGCACACAGCGCATTGAGCGTGAGTTGGGCAGAGATCGCGCAGAGGAGCAGAGGAGCAAGGAGCAGAGGGGTGTGAGATATGTGTCGCGTGTGATCGATATAGATATAATTTTTTATGGCGACGAGATAGTGGCCACACCACGCCTCACCACGCCCCATGCGTTGATGGCGGAGCGCGAATTTGTGTTGGCACCGATTGTGGAGATCGCCCCCGAGTGGCGACATCCGCAGTTGGGGGTGACGTGCCGAGAGTTGTTGAACAAGTTGAAAGATAGATAGATAGATAAGTTTATGATACGACGATTGATAATATGCCTAGCGGCGGCCATTGCAATGGTTGGCTGCTTCAAGGATGAGATCTACCAGACGAAGATCATCTTCTACTGCTATGACCAAGTGGAGAGCGGTGGCGATTACTTTGCCATCGATGGCGTTGTGGCGCACTCGTTTGCGGCCGACACCACCGACTATATGGTGGCCAACTACGACGACGCGTTGGCAGGGGTGTTGACCCACCGAGAGACGGGCGAGCAGATCTTTGCGACCACCACGTCGCAGGTGGATCCGCAGGAGGGTTTTGGTTCAGCCATCTCGCTCGATGCTGCGGGGGAGCAGATTGTGTTGGTGGCGGTCGATCCGCCAAATATCCAATACGCCTATCGCAACTACTCGATGGGGCTGAATTTGGCCACGACCTACATCTCGATAATCTTTAGAGGTTGGAAAACTGAGGATTTCGTGCAGAGCAATTGGCAATTCATCATCGACGAGAACATGGTTATTGTCGAGGAGGAGGAGACTGAGGATGAGGAGGAGACTACCGACGAAGAGTTGACAGAGGAGGAGACGACAGAGGAAGAATTAACTGAGGATGAAGAGATAACAGACGAGGAGTTGACTGACAATGAGGAGACAACCACCGAGGAGAACGAGAACGAGAGCGAAGTAGAGACAGAAACAGAAGTAGAAACAGAGAGCGAAGTAGAATAATGACAAATCAAGAGAACAAAGATAAATTGGTGCGATACCCTATCGTCTCGCTAATCATAGCGTTGGCCTTTATGAGCACCCTCTTCTCGCGTTGTGCCAATGTAGGCTCTCCGAGTGGAGGGCTTAAGGATACGCTTGCGCCCATCGTTATGGCGATGAATCCCGAGAACTACCTCACAAATACCGATACGCTGCTCAAGAAGATCTATATCGAGTTCGACGAGTTTGTGCAGATCGTGGAGCAACAGAAGAACTTCTTCACCTCGCCACAGATGAAGTACTCGCCACAGCTCACTCTGCGCGGCCGCGGAGTGGTGATCACGCTGTGCGATACGCTACAGCCCAACACCACCTATGCACTGAATTTCGGTAGCACCATACGCGACAACAACGAGTCGAACCCCTTGAACTCACTGCGATATGTCTTTTCGACGGGCGACGAGATCGACTCTATGTTTATGTCGGGATATACCGAGAATAGCTACAAAGCGGACTCGGCAAGCAAGACCTTCTTGTACTTCTACCCTGCCGACTCGATAGATCTGAGCGTGGGCTACGACTCGACACTATTCAACGTGAAACCCTCGGCCATTGCACGTTCCGAGAATAATGGAATCTTCATAGCCCAGAACCTCAAGCCCATCGACTATCGGGTATATGCCATGATCGACGAGAACAACAATTCGATCTACGAACCCGAGACCGACAAGGTGGGATTCCTCAACGAGGTGGTTAACCCATTGAACCTTACCGACTTTTCGATCTGGTTCGACACGGTGCGAAAATATGTGGTGGCCGAACCTCAGATCCATCTGCGAATATTTACCGATTTGGCATTCCGTCGCCACCTGCTCAACAACCATACGCGTCCGTTGCAGCGCCAAGCGATATTGTATTTCGGAGCGAACTATCCGATGATCGACTCCATCGTGTTGGACTCTATCCCCTCGGATAAGATTATCTATGAACCATTGACCGATGGCAACGACACACTGGCGCTGTGGTTCGATATGCCTGCCGAGCTGCTGCCCGACACCATTCGAGGCAATATATACTACTACAAACACGACTCTGTGCGCGAGTTGGTGCCATCGAAAGATAAGTTAACTTTGACGTGGAAATACTTCGAGAGCCGCCAAGAGCGTCAGGAGCGCGAAAAACAGGAGAAGGAGCGAGAGAAGGCCGAGGAGGCTGGCGAGGAGTGGGTGGAACCCGAGAAGCCAAATCCATTTAGGGTGGAGTATAGCAACGCTATTGATCACAACCCCGAGCGCCCTATCTCCTTTGAGTTCGAATACCCATTGCGTTCGATCGATAGCGCTGCGATCACCTTCCGTCGCATGACCAAAGATGAGGCGAAGGCGGCAGCCGAGATGGAGGCGAAGGCTCTACTCGATACGACCATCAACAAAGAGAGTATATACCGAGGTGATAACCAACCATTTAGACTGCGTCAAGACACATTCAACATTCGCAAGTGGTATCTGGATCATGAATGGAGTCGCGACGAGACGGATATATACACCTTCGTGATACCCAAGGAGGCGATCGTCAATATTGCCGACCAGATGAACGACTCGATAGTGTTGGCCTATGGTTCCTATAAGATGGAGAACTTCTCGACGATTATTGTCAATTTGACATCGTCGCCCGAGGATAATTCGAGCTACATATTGGAGTTGTTCAATAGCAGCAGCAAGGGAATTATCGAACGCAAGGAGGGAATTAACAGCGGCAAGTTAGTATTCAACTACATCCCCGTTGGCGAGTACTCGATACGCCTGCTCCAAGATCGCAACAACAATGGAGTGTGGGATACGGGCAACCTTGTCGAACGTCGCCAACCAGAGCTGTCGAAGACATTTACCAAGGATGGCGAGGCGAAGATCAGCACCAAGGCCAATTGGGAGATGGAGTTCGACATAGATGCAACAGCACTCTTTGCGGCCGAAAGCCCCGAGGAGTTGGCCAAGCGCCTCGACCAACAGGAGCGCGATAGGATTGCGGCCGAGGAGTATCGCAGATTGCTCAATGCCACACTATAATCAGACCCACAAAACAAGCTACTAATGAGACCTATAACAACCATACTTGTGCTACTACTTATACTCCTAGCCCCCTCTGCGACCAACGCCCAAAACGTGATCGGAGTCTCGGGCGGTATAGGGTCTGGAAGCGAAAGCATATATCCGATTGTCGAGGGTAAATCGATCTATGGACTCTACAACTTCGGTATCTCGTGGAGAACCTATAGCGAGAAGATCTCGATCGGCGGATTTGGAATCGATTTGGAGTTTATGCAGCGCGGATTCTCGCTCTCGCCCAACGCCTCGCTGGCCGAGCCTGGTGAGGAGCTATACTACTATCGTCGCGACATCAACACCCTGATGATGCCTATCGTGTGGCAACCCCACGTCTATGTGTTTGACCGTCGCGCACGCCTATTTTTCGAGGCTGCGGCCACGTTTCACTACGATTTAAGTTCAACCTACACCAACGAATATATCCGCAACCGCTACCCAGACGACAAAGATATGGTGTGGGAGGGAGAGTATGAGTATATGGTGGTGCGCGACAACCGATTTGGATATGGATTGGCAGGCGGCGTTGGACTCTCGGTGTTGGTGGGTAAGTATGAGTTTACGATTCGCGGCCGCTACTACTACGACTACTCGGATGTGGTGCGCAACCGTACGAAATACTATAGCAACAACTATGATGGCAACGAAAATCCATTCTACTTGACCCCCGTGCGTTCGCCACTAAGAAACGTGACGGTCAACTTCGGAGTGAGCTATCACATTGGACCCGAGGGCTTTAAGTCGTGGAACACCAAACGTGTGAAGTTCGAAAAGAGCAAGGATGGATTTAACTACGACTACGAGAAGTAGCGACGATATATTAAGAGTAAAAAAACACAAAAACAGAGATAGATATGATGGAAATGGAGAGCACGCGACAACATAAAGTCGCAAAACAGCTGCAACGCGATTTGGCCGAGATCCTACAGAAGGAGTACAACATGATATTCAAGGGGCTGCTGCTCACGGTGACCACCGTGCGCGTATCGCCCGATTTTGGTTACGCCAAAGCCTACGTGAGCGTATTCCCGTTTGATCGCCACGAGGAGGTGCTCGCATTGTTGGACAAACACAACTGGGCGATCCGCAAGTCGTTGGGCAGCAGGATCAAACACCAATTGAAGTTGGTTCCCGAGTTGGAGTTCTTTATCGATGACTCATTGGAGTATATCGAAAATATCGACCGTGCAATGCGCGAAAAGAAATAGCCATTTACGCAGATGCTATTCGTCGCTCGTCGGTATCTCTTTTCGCCCAAATCTCACTCGGTGGTCAACATCATCTGCTGTGTGAGCGTCGTGTCGCTGCTCATGCCTGTGGCTGCGGTTATCGTGCTGCTGTCGGTGTTCAATGGCTTCTCGCAGTTGATTGGCGATGTCGACCACGCTGTCGAGGGGGATCTCACGGTCGAAGTGCGCAGTGGCCACCTCTTCGAGAGGTCGCAAATAGATGTGGCTGCAATCGAAGGGCTTGAGGGTGTCGAGGGGTTGAGTTTCGCTACGGAGCAGATGGTGATGCTGCGCAGTGGCGAGAGGAGTAGCGTGGCGCGGTTGCGAGGGGTCGACGAGGAATATGCATCGGTGGTGGCGATCGAGGATCATGTGGTTGCTGGAGAGTTTGATCTGTCCCGAGAAGAGGGGTATGGCGTAGTGGTGAGCGGCTCGCTGATGGGTGAGTTGAAGGCGAGGGCACTGGACGAGCAGATCGAGATCTTGGCACTCAAAACAGGTGCGATGCAGAGCCTGATCCCCGTGTGGCAATATGCAAGTGAGAGTGCATCGGTAGGGGGCGTAGTACAGCTGGACGAGGAGAGTGGGTCGATGGCCTATGGCTCGCAAGAGCTTGTCGAAGAGCTAGTTGGTCGAGGTGGTATAGCGTCGCGACTGATGATAAAGGTTGCCAACGATCGCCATTTGGAGAGTACGCAACGTGCAATCCAACAGATCTTGGGCGATGATTTCTCGGTCAAGAACCGCGCACAGATGAACCCTACGACCTATAATATCGTTCGCTACGAGAAGTTGGGTGTAGGGCTGATCTGTGGGTTGGTGATGGTGTTGGCCTCCTTCTCGCTGCTGGGGGCGTTGACGATGCTCATTATCGAGAAGCGCGACGATGTGGCGACGCTTCGGGCGATGGGAGCCTCGGCAGGCGATGTGCGACGAATATTTCTGTTGGAGGGTGGGATTATAAGCCTCTGCGCAGTGGTGCTGGGTGTGGCGCTGGGGTGTGGTGTGACACTTGTGCAGCAATATATTGGGATTGTCGAGCTGCCATCGCAGTCGATGGTTGTGAACTACTACCCTGTGGAGTTGATGACCAGCGACGTGGCGTGGGTGGTGAGTGTGGCGTTGTTGATTGCTGTCAGCATATCATGGTTGACAGTCAAGGGGGTAAAGTTTAGGTAAATAATTGAAGAGATAATAGATATGACAAGAATAGCTAAATTGGGGTTGTGCGCGGTGACATGCATGCTATGTGCAGCGGGGTGCGCCAAACGCAAATCTCTAAGCGACAAAGAGTTGGCGCAGGTATTTCACGATGCCTTCCTCACCAACGCCTATGTCTCGAGCGAGGGTTTCAACCTCGACTCGCTGCGACTCTACGAACCGATATTCCAGAAGTATGGCTACACCACGGCCGACGTGCAATACACCATCGGTAGCTTCTCGACGCGCAAGAGTGCACGCTTGGGCGATGTTGTGGAGCGAGCCATAGCAATGCTTGAGTCGGAGGGTTTGAGCCTCGACCGTCAGGTGGCCGTGCTCGACACGATCGACAATATCGCCAAACGACGCTCGAGCGTCACGCTCATCGACGAACCGCTGATCGAGATGCGCGAATGGAGCGACACCACAAAGATACAATTTGTGCTCACCGACCTCACACCAGGGCAGTATGCCATCAACTTCGACTATCGTATCGACTCGCTGAGCAATGTCGAGGGCTACAGCTTCAAGACGTGGCTCGAGAGTCTCAACAACGATTATGAGTATAATCGCACCAACAACAGCAGCGCGCAACTATCCACCGCGGCGGCGGCTCAGATGGTGCGGTCAATAAATGTCCAAGCGCGACATAAACGGATGATAATAGAGCTTGCAATGCCTCAGAGATTCGAAATCGAGGAGGAGGAGAGTGAGTCGAAAAAAGCGAGCAACCAGAAGAAAACAACCGCAAAAAAGCAGAGCGAGAGGCGAAAGGATGGTGAGGAGCGACCATCTATTACGATCAAAAATTTCACGGTGCGACAGGTGCCATCGGTCGAGACGGCTCGAACAATCAACTTCGAGAGAATGGTTCCCATCCGCGTTTTCAACGACACATTCTACTATGAAACACCGCAGGATAGCATCTAACCTACTGTTGCACAGGGGCAAATTCCTGCGCAACCCACTGGTTGAGGTCGATGCCGAGGGGGTGATCCGAAGCGTCACGAGCTACGACCCTACACAGATCGACCGCCTCGAGGCTACGGAGCACTATGCAGGGGTTATGTGCGCTGGGTTTGTCAATGCACACTGCCATCTGGAACTCTCCTACCTGCGCAACAAAATCGCCGAGGGGGGAGGCTTCGCAACATTCGCAAGCCAGATCGGACGGGTGCGCACACTCGCAAGCGACCAAGAGCGACTAGAGGCGATCAAAGAGGCCGATGCCGAGTTGACGGCTGCAGGCGTGGTGGCTACGGGCGACATTGTGAATGGCACAACAAGCTATGCCACAAAGAGTTGCAGCACAATCGAATATCGTAACTTTGCCGAGATATTTGGACTCAACACCCACGACACACAGAGTGTCGAACCGCTGCTCTCGCTACCCAATACGTCACTCACCCAACACTCGACATACTCGCTCAACGACACGATATTTCGACATGTAGCAGGGCAGGCCACCCCCAACGCACCGCTCTCGATACACTTCATGGAGTCGGAGCACGAGCAGCTGCTATTCGAGCGACAGGGGAGTCTGCACGAGTGGTACGAGAGAGCAGGTTTTGAGTGCGATTTTCTGCATTATGGATCGCCAGCGCAACGAATAGTGAGCTGCATAGACGCGTCACAGCCCGTGATATTGGTGCATTGCTGCATGGTGCACCAAGAGGATATTGACCTGATAATGAGCCACTTCACCGCACCCGTATATTGGGTCGTGTCGCCTCGCTCCAACCACTACATATCGCGCCTCACACCACCCATCGAGCTGCTGCGACGCAACTCACTCAACATCTGCGTGGGCACCGATTCATTGGCCTCCAACCACTCACTCTCGATACTCGAGGAACTGCGGATGTTCCCCGAAGTGCCACTTGCCGAGCGCCTTGATTGGGCTACACGCCAAGGTGCCGCAGCCCTCCAGATGGAGCATCGCGGCACAATAGAGGTGGGCAAACGCCCAGGAATCAACATCATCTCCGCCCTCGACTACCCCACCATGGGGATAAGCCAGCAGACTCACATTCAACGCATTATATAATAAAACCCATAAAACTCAGAAGGGCTGAGGTGGGTTTGCTAACAAAAATATTAGAGGAGAAACGCAGTTCTCAACCACCTATGGGGGTGCCAACCGAATGGCACTCGGGGGCTTTTTTTGCGGACGTAAGTTCGCAAAAAAAATGTTTAGGTGTCTTATTTTTTATCGAAAGCTTGATTTCGAATAAAAAATAAGACACCTAAACATCAAGGCCGCAGGCCACAGAAAAGCCCCCGCAGCGGGGATGGCACCCCCGCGGGTGCAGTGGCATATTCTCGTTGGAAAATAAAACAGCTCCGCGGCGAGCACGCCGCCGCCGCCCGCGCAGGGCAGTTCGCGTAAGCAACCACGCGTAAGCAACCACGCGAAACGATAAATCTACAACACTCCAGTGTAGGTGTGAGGCGTAATCTGACGCAGAGCCTCCTTCGCCTCGTCGCTTACGTCGAGGTTGGTGATGAACTCAGCGATTGACTCGGCCGTGATGTGGCTATTTGTACGCGTTAGGCTCTTGAGCGCCTCGTATGGCGATGGATATCCGATACGTCGCAGGTAGGTCTGAATACCCTCGGCCACCACTGCCCAGTTGTTCTCAAGATCGGCTGCAATGGCTGCTTCATTGAGAATCACCTTCCCAAGTCCGCGCTGTAGCGAGTTGATGGCGATGAGCGTGTGCGAGATCGGCACTCCGACATTGCGCAACACCGTAGAGTCCGTAAGGTCACGCTGCAAACGCGACACGGGGAGCTTAGCTGCCAAGTGCTCGTAGATGGCATTTGCGATTCCGAAGTTACCCTCTGCATTCTCAAAATCAATGGGGTTCACCTTGTGAGGCATGGCGCTCGACCCCACCTCGCCAGCTTTGATACGCTGCTTGAAGTACTCCATCGAGATGTAGCTCCAGAAGTCGCGTGCCAAATCGATCAAAATCGTGTCGATACGACGAAGCGAATCGAAGAGAGCCGCCAACATATCGTAGTGCTCAATCTGGGTAGTATACTGCGAGCGCGACAACCCCAAGCACTCGTCGACAAATTTATTGGCGAATTTCACCCAATCATACTCTGGGTATGCGATATTGTGGGCGTTGAAGTTACCCGTCGCCCCACCGAACTTAGCGGCAAATGGCACCTGCTTCATCATGGCGATCTGCTTGTTGAGACGCTCCACGAATACCACGATCTCCTTACCCAATTTGGTTGGCGATGCTGGTTGACCATGTGTGCGAGCGAGCATTGGGATGCAGCTCCACTCCTCAGCCATTGCCGTTAGCTTCTCGACCAATGCAACGAGCTGTGGCTCAACGACATCCTCGATCGCCTCTTTGATCGACAATGGCACCGATGTATTGTTAATATCCTGAGATGTTAGTCCGAAGTGGATAAACTCCTTATATTGCGACAGGTTCATCTCGTCCATCTTCTCCTTGATGATATACTCGATCGCTTTGACATCGTGGTTTGTCACCGACTCGATCTCCTTGACACGCTTGGCATCCTCCTGCGAGAATGATTTGTAGAGCTTACGAAGGTCGTCGGCACGCTCCATCGGGAAGTCAACTAACTCGGGCAGAGGTAGTTGACAAAGCGAAAGGAAGTACTCGACCTCTACGCGAATTCGATATTTGATAAGAGCCGCCTCCGAGAAGTAGTCGGCCAGTGCAGCAGTTGTTCGGTGGTATCGCCCGTCGATTGGCGATATTGCCATTAGTGCATTAGACATAGTATAATGAGTTTTATGTGTGATAAAAATACCCCCAAAGTTATGAATTATAGTTGAATCCACCAAATTTTTGTTATCTTTGTGGTTTGTGAGCTTTTAATATGTAATTTTAACGAGGCGAGGGATATACTATGTTTAATATAATTAAAGGGAACCTTTTTTGGTGGATCATACTCTTTTTGGCCGTTGTTGCACCGTCGTTTCTATTTGGGGCGTTTCAGTTGGTGTTTGCCATTCTTGCCGCCTTTGTGGTAGTTATTCTCGTGGGGTTGATTTGGGTGCAGTGGAAGGTACGACAGATCCAGAAGCGAGGCGGAGGGGCGCAGCAACAATACTATAGAAGATATACAGGCGGTGAGCGTGGTGGGTCGTCAACTTCGGATTCTGCTTCGGGTTCGGGGAGCCAACCCGACGTAAAGATATTTATGGGGTCGAACGACAAAAAGATCTCGAACGACGTGGGCGACTATGTCGATTTCGAGGAGGTGAATAACGATAAGGAGAGCAAATAAATAGAGCGCATATGTTGATTATTAGCACTATAGCAAAAACCCTCTCCTCGATCGGAGAGTATGTCCTATTGATGCAAAAGGTCTTTTCGTCGTATGAGAAGTGGCCGATCTATCGTCGTCGCATAGTGTGCGAGATGGACTCTTTGGGTCTGGATTCTATCGGTCTCACGGCCATCATCTCGTTCTTCATCGGAGCTGTCATCACGTTGCAGATGTCGATCAACTTCGACTCGTCGTTTATCCCCAAATCGCTGATCGGATATGCCACGCGTGAGACATTGATATTGGAGTTTTCGTCGACGGTCATCGCACTGATATTGGCTGGTAAGGTGGGTGGTAACATCGCCTCGGAGATCGGCACCATGCGTATCACCGAGCAGATCGACGCGCTGGAGATCATGGGTGTCAACTCAGCGTCGTATCTTATTCTGCCCAAGGTTGTGGCTACATTATTCTTCTTTCCACTACTCACCATTTTGAGTATCATCGTGGGTATCGTGGGTGGATATATCATCACGGTGGCTACGGGTATCATGTTGCCTAGCGACTATGTCGAGGGTTTGGGGCTTGAATTCAACAGCCTTTCGATCATCTACTCGTTGATCAAGAGTGCGGTTTTCGCCTTTATCGTCACCACTATCTCGGCCTTCTTTGGCTACTTCGTGGGTGGCAACTCGTTGGAGGTTGGACGCGCTTCGACTCGTGCGGTGGTCACTAGCTCGGTTGTGGTGATGATCTTCAACCTTATACTAACACAGATTTTGTTGACCTAACACACTCTTTCTAGCGATGATAAAGGTAGAGAATATACACAAAACATTTGGTGGCAACCATGTGCTCAAGGGGATCACGGCAGAGTTCGAGACGGGCAAGACGAACTTGATAATCGGCCAGAGCGGATCGGGTAAGACGGTGCTGCTCAAGACCCTTGTGGGGCTGTATGCGAGCGACGAGGGTTCGATCTTCTACGACGAAGTGCCCTTTTCGCGCCTCTCGGGTCACGAGCTTAAGGAGGCACGACGCGATATGGGGATGATCTTCCAGGGGGGTGCGCTGCTCGATTCGTCGACGGTGCAGGAGAATGTGAAGCTGCCGCTCGACCTCTTCACCGACCAGAGCGAGGAGGAGAAGATGGAGCGTGTGAACTTCTGCCTCAACCGTGTGAAGTTGGATAATGCACACCTCAAATACCCTGCGGAGTTGAGCGGTGGAATGGTCAAACGTGTGGCTATAGCGCGCGCCATCGTGATGAACCCGAAGTATCTATTCTGCGACGAGCCGAACTCGGGTCTCGACCCTCAAACATCTATCGTGATCGACAATTTGATACACGACATCACGGTTGAGTATGACATCACGACGATCATCAACACCCACGATATGAACTCGGTGATGGAGATTGGCGACAAGATAATATATCTTTACAAAGGCGATAAGTGGTGGGAGGGAAGAAGCGACGACCTACTCTCGGCCAACAATAAGGAGCTTAATGAGTTTGTTTTTGCCTCGTCGATGGCCAAGAAGCTAAAGCAGTATTAGTACCCCGCCGCCGCCCGCGCAGGGCAACCATGCGAAGCAACAGCAACTAAACCCGACGCAGGTGCAGGCTATTGGTAATCTCGCGAGGCAGATCCTCGGGGTAGTGGCTCACGATGATCAAAGTCTTGTTTGCGCGCATGCAGAAGGCCGAAATTATCTCGCGCACCATCTCTCTATTTTTGAGATCAAGCCCATGGAATGGTTCGTCGAGAACCAACAGGTCGGGATCCTTAACAAAGGCGCGTGCGAGGAGTATCAACCGCTGTTCGCCACTCGAGCACTGCATAAAACGACGATCGCGCAGGTGTGCAATACCGAATATCTCCATCCAGTAGATGCTCTTTTCAAGTTCGCTCTTGTTGCGACACTCATATAGCTCGGTGGTGTCGTGATGTCCGCTCGATACCACGTCGATGGCTGGCAGGGCTGTTCTATAGGCGCGATGCATCTCGGGGCTGACATATCCGATGCGCCTCTTGATATCCCATATCGACTCTCCCGATCCACGTTTTCGTCCAAATAGCGACATGTCGCAGGCGTAACTCTGAGGGTTGTCGGCACACACGAGGCTCAGCAGCGTCGATTTCCCTGCGCCATTCTCGCCACTCAGCGCCCACCGTTCACCCTGCATCACTCGCCAATCGAGGTTGTTGAGGATCGTGCGGCTGCCATATCTAATCGAGACGCGTCGCATCTCGATGACCTCGTCACTCGTCGCTGTCGACAGCGTGATGGGCAGCTGCTCAATCATGGCTCGACGCGAGGCGCTCAGCTGCGGTGTGGCCACAGGGAGGCACGAGTCGAGATACTCCTGGCGCGTGATCTTCGCTCCACACACCATCCCCTCAACGGGTATTATGTGGGTCACGAATCTCGGTATATCGTCGCTTTTGGAGAACACCAATATGATCTGTAGATCCAAAGTGGCGGTTAGCTCGCCCAGCAGAGCGTGAAGCTGGTCTCGCGTGGGGGCATCGAGTCCAATAAATGGATTGTCCATCACCACAATTCGCGGAGCGGTGAGCAATACTTTGGTAATTTGAAATTTGCGCAGCTCGCCACTCGACAACAAGATGATCTGCTTGTGCAACATCTCCTCGATGCGAAACAACCGAAAGAGGCTCTCCTTGAGCGGTGAATCGTCAATTGCAGGGAGCGAGTCGACCACCAATGGTGCCTCGTCGCGATCCTGCGAATTCCATCGCTGTTGGTAGTAATACGCACCATCGGCCGCACCATACGAGTCGCGGAAGGCGATATATTTTATATTGTCGCTCACGCGCGCAGATGGCGAGTCGCCAAAGTCGTAGGCCACCGATGAACTGTTTACCACAGGGTATTCGCCCGTAATCATACCCACCAATGCGCTCTTGCCCGACGCGTTGTCGCCCACGATGGCCACCTGCTCCTTGTGCGCGATGGCGAGGTTTACCTCTGCCGCCATACGAAATTGAGGCTGACGTGTTAGGCCAGCCTTAATCTCGATACTATATTTTAAGTTCATCTCTACTATTTAATTACCTCCTCTTTGTAGTAACCCTTTGTGATCTCCTTAAACTCAGCATATAGCTTCTCGACCACCTCGGGATATTGCGCCGCAACATCTGTGCGCTGAGCTGGGTCGACATCCAAATCCCACAATGTTATCTCGGCGAAGAATCCAGGCTCGTTACCAGCCATATTCGTCTTTTTGTTGTTCGTCGCAGGGATCAATGCCCACTTACCCGAGCGATATGATAGGTTCTTGTTCGCCTCGTGCACCAACTCACTACGTCCCACTTTATCCTTACCGATCAACGCCTTCCACTGCTCCTCGCCATCGATCTCAGGAATATCGAGCTTTAGCAACTTGGCCAACGATGGCATGATATCTATCTGACACACCAATGCCTCTGATTTTGCAGGGCGGATCTCGCCCTTCCAATAGACGAAGAATGGAACGTTCGTACCACCCTCGAACTTGCTATATTTTCCACCGCGACGATCTCCCAATTGGTTGTGCTTCGAGGCATTATCGATCGCCTGATCCTTGTATCCATCGTTGAGCACTGGCCCATTGTCGCTCGAGAAGATGATGATCGTATTCTCCAAAACGCCCATCTTGTCGAGGTAGTCGATCACCTCGCCAACGCACCAATCGGCCTCGACAATAGCGTCGCCACGAGGACCTAAATCCGTAGCACCCACAAAGCGGCTGTGTGGCGCACGAGGCACGTGTGGTTGGTGTAGACCGTAGTACAAGAAGAATGGCTCATCCTTGTTCTCGTCGACAAATCGCTTCACTTTGTCAACAAAGTAGTCGGCCATATCCTCGTCGACCCAGTGTGCTGCCTTACCTCCCGTCTGGAATCCGATACGTGGAATACCATTTACGATCGAGTTGTTGTGGCCATGCGCCCACATCATCTTCAACATCTCGGGGTTAGAGTGTGCCGTAGGCTCGCCCTCATAGTTCTTTTTGTAGTTCACATAGATCGGATCGGCTGGATCCAACCCCTCGACCAATCCATTCTCGACATAGACCGTCGGCACACGGTCGTTGGTCGCCGCGATCAAACACGAATAGTCGAAACCTATATCGTTGGCACAAGGCGAGATCTTTGTGTTCCAATCAAGGTCGCCTGCTCCCATTCCCAAGTGCCACTTTCCGATGGCACCCGTCTTGTAACCAGCCTCCTGCATCATCTTAGGCAGCGTATACTGTGTTGTCGAGATCAACAACGGAGCGTCACCTGGCAGGATCTGCGCATTCTTATTCTTCCACGGATACATACCCGTAAAGAGCGCGTATCGGCTAGGTGTCGAGGTAGCCGACGTAGCATATCCGTTGTTGAAACAGACCCCCTCGTTGGCTAACTTATCCAAATTTGGGGTCTTGATCGCCTCCGATCCATAGACTCCAACATCGCCTTTACCCAAATCGTCGGCCAAAATAACCAACACATTCGGACGCTTCGAAGCGGCACTCAACGCCAATGGTGCCAATAGGCATACGCCAACCCCGACATTTAGAACAGTTGGAATTTCACTCTTCATGATTACTTATTTTAGATTATTATAGTATTTTATCCTCTCTGACCACGGCCGAGTCTCAAGCGGCAGCACATCGTTTGCCTCTGCCCACGCCATCCACTTCGCCTCCAACTCATCGCGTTTTTTCGGATTGTCGGCCGCAAGGTCGCGCATCTCAAATGGATCGTCGGCCAGATTGACCAACTGCCACTCGTCGCCGCTCTTAGCCCTCACCAACTTCCACTCGCCACTAATGATGGCCGACGAAGTCTGGTGTTCGAAGAACATATCGCGCGACTTCAACGACTTGCCTTCAATCGCAGGCAACATGCTTACGCCATCGCACTCAGCCTTCACGCCATTGAACTTTTTGGGGTATTTAACATCTGCCATCGCGGCACACGTCGGCAATATATCCATGATATGAACCACATCACTGCGCAACTCACCAGCATACTCGCCAAATAGTTTGGCATTGTAGATTATAAGTGGTGAGCTATTGCCACCCATGTAACACGACTTCTTGTAGTCGCGATATGGGGTATTGCTCAAGTCAGCAATATACTGCGCGATCTTGCCACCTTCGGATGTGCCTCCATTGTCGCTCAAGAAGATGAAGATCGTGTTGTCGTAGATCCCTGCGCGCTTCGTCGCCTCGATCACCTCACCAACCCCCTCGTCGACAATCTCGATCATTGCGGCATAGGTGGCCATCTCGCTCACCCATCGCCTCTGCTCCTCGGGTGTCAGCTCCTCCCAACGCAGGCGCTTTTGACCTTGAAACTCCGCGTTGTGGATCGGCAGATCATATCCGTCGGGGATAATTCCCATCTGCTGCTGTCGCTCGTAGCGAGCCTCGCGCAGCACATCGTACCCAACTTCATACTGCGCCTTACACGCCTCGATACGCTCTTTAGGAGCCTGTAATGGTCTATGTGGCGCATAGTGGGCAATGTACATAAAGAGTGGCTGCGAGGTGTCGTGCTCGTCGATAAACCTCACAGAATTTTGCGTAATAGCATGGGTATAGTAGTAGTCATCGGGCAGCGTGAGAACCGCCTTGTCGTCATCAAGCAACCCCGTGGGGTTATAGTAATCGCCACCCCCCGTCAACGCCCCATAGTAGTGGTCGAAGCCGCGATCGGTTGGGAAACTGCCATTAGATTTGATCTCGCTCTTAGCCATATTACTAAAGGCGCTATTGATCGTCACGTGCCACTTACCAGTCATATATGTCGAGTATCCGCCCCCCTTCAACACCTCGGCAATGGTTGGTATCTCGTCCGATATTTGGCCGCGATAACCAGCTCGATGTTCATCGACCGCCGTCATCCACCCCATACCAGCATGGTGTTGGTAGCACCCCGTGAGCAACGACGCGCGGCTGGGACAACTACGCCCTGTATTTTTGAACTGCGTAAAACGCACCCCCTCCTCGGCCAATCGGTCGATGTTGGGTGTCGAGATCTCACTACCGTAGCACCCCAAATCCGAGAACCCCATATCGTCGCACATGATAATCACGATATTGGGTTTTTGTGCCCCAATAGCGATATTTGTAGTGGGCAATATTGCACCCACTGCAAAGCTCGACAACAATAATTTCTGTCTCATAATTTAACTCTCTACTCTACTCTACTCTACTCTACTCTCTTCAACTCATCGATCACCTTCAGCAGGTATTGACCATATTGATTTTTTAGCATCGGCTCGGCAACCTTGCGCATATGACACTCGTCGATCCACCCCTTGCGATAGGCGATTCCCTCCAGACATGCGACCTTCAAACCCTGTCGCTTCTCGATCACCTCAACAAATGTCGAGGCCTCCGACAACGAGTCGTGAGTTCCCGTATCGAGCCACGCAAAACCGCGACCCAGAGTCTGCACCATCAACTCTCCGTCGTCGAGGAATCGCTGGTTCACCGTCGTGATCTCCAACTCTCCGCGTGCCGAGGGTTTGATCGACTTGGCCACTTCGACCACCTTATTGGGATAGAAGTACAACCCCACCACAGCGTAGTTTGACTTGGGCTTTGCAGGCTTCTCCTCGATCGAGAGGCAGCGCCCCTCCTTGTCGAAATCAGCCACGCCATAGCGCTCGGGATCGGCCACCCAGTAGCCAAAGACCGTCGCATGATTCTCACTCTCAGCACTCTCGACCGCCTGCTGAAGGCGCTTGGTAAAGCCACTACCGTGGAATATATTGTCACCCAACACCAAACATGCCGAGTCGTCGCCAATAAAATCGGCTCCAATGATAAAGGCCTGCGCCAAACCATCGGGCGATGGCTGCTCGGCATACTCAAACCTAACCCCATAGTCCGACCCATCGCCCAACAATCGTTTGAAGCTAGGCAGATCCTGAGGAGTCGATATTATCAATATTTCGCGAATTCCAGCCAACATCAACACCGATATTGGGTAGTAGATCATCGGCTTATCGTAGACGGGCAGCAACTGCTTACTAACACCCTTTGTGATCGGGTAGAGTCTCGTACCCGACCCTCCTGCCAAAACAATTCCTTTCATAATTATCCTAATTAGTTAATCAACACAAATATATTAATAATTATTCGGAGTTCCAATTTTTTGCACACCTACCCCACCATTACCCCCCCAATTATTTTGTTTTTCTCGCCACAAATCATAATTTTGCATCTACTTATGGCAAAGAAGATCCCCAAGACAAATGCAGCGCGACTGCTCGACAAGGCTCACATCGCATATGAGTTGATCCCCTACCACGTCGACGAGAGCGACCTATCGGCCACACACGTAGCCGAACAGTTGGGCGAAGATGTGTCGCAGGTCTTTAAGACGCTGGTGCTGCGAGGCGCGCGCACAGGCATATTCGTATGTGTGATCCCTGGCGACCGCGAGGTCGATCTGCGACGTGCCGCCAAGGCTTCGGGCAACAAGAGTTGCGAGATGATCGCCATGCGCGAGCTGCTCCCCACCACGGGCTACATCCGCGGCGCCTGCTCGCCCATCGCCATGAAGCGTCCATTCCCCACCTTCATACACCCCACAGCTCTGCAGTTCGAGACCATCTATGTGAGCGCTGGGGTGCGCGGTGTGCAGATCCAAATCGACCCTCGACAGCTAATCGAGTTCGTTGGCGCTCAGATCGAGGAGTTGATAGCGGAGTAGAAATAGCGCAAATTTGTTGGCCGATTAAAAAAAAAGTCGTAACTTGGGTCTGTAAAATTCAACCTTGAGATTATGAGACGATTCATCACCATATTCGCCCTCCTGCTTAGCGTCGGGGTGGCAACTGCGGCCGAGGCCGACTACAACTACATATCGCAATTCGAGGGCGGCGTTGCCGTGGCACACCACAACAATGGCAGCTACTACCTGCTCAATCGGTCGTTGACACCGCTTCACAGCGAGGGGTTCGACCATATTGCCGACTTCGTCGAGGGGTGCTGGGTGACATCGGCGCGCAGGGGCGAGAGCTTTGGTTTTATCGACAACCGAGGTGAGTTGATCGGCCAGATGGACTACGAGATGATACGATTAGTGACCGATGGATTGTTTGAGTGCGTGAGGGGTGGCAAGACATTTTTGGCCTCGATGAATGGTGAGCGCATCGACGATCAGAGCTACGACCATCTGCAATATATCCTATCGGGCAGATACTTCTTGGCCGAGCAACAGGGGCAGTGGATGACCCTCGCAAGTGACGGAAGCCGCTTGAGCAGTGGCGATTTCGACTATCTGCTTGCACTCAAGGATGGGCAGCTCGTCGCCCTCTGTGGCAAAAATTGGCAGCGCATCTCAACCTCGGGCGAACTATTGGGGCAGATCGACCTTACAAGCCGCGTGAAGTATAACAAATGGGGGTTGGGAGTGCTCCATGGAGTGCGCAAGGCGTTGATCGTCGACGAACAGATGGTCATCATCGAAGATCGTTTCGAGGATGTATTGGAGCTGAGTGACCGCGGGCTGTTCCGCTTCCGCATAGCCTCGCAGATGGGATATATCGACGGTCGCGCACAGGTGAAAGTCGAGGCTGAGGAGTGCGTGGCAAACGAATATTCCGACGGTTTAGCTACTACCTATTACACTGCTAAAGAGCTATATAAGGTCTACAATATCAAGGGGCGCGAGGCGTTCGACCTGTCGGACTATGCCGAGGCCTCTAACTTCAAGAATAACTGCGCGATTGTCCGTCCGCACGGCAGCGAACTCTATGGCATCATCGACGCGCATGGTGATCTGATCTGTGCCGCCATCTACGAGAGTATCACCACCGACGCAAAGTCGCACCGCCGCTACGTCGCAGTGCTCAACGGAGAGAGGATCACCATCGACAGAGAGGGTAACCGCAAAGAGTAATTGACGCTCAGCCCACTACCACAAACTATACGAGATGTAGAGACCCGCCTTATAGGGTATCCACTCGGCCGTAGGGTTGCGCTCGACGGTGAGCACATCGTTGACATATACCTCGTGGAGGGCGTAATGCCAACCAAATGAGGCGTTGACCTCCAACTTCAGACGCGGCGCAATGGGGCGTTTGTAGCCAAAGACCATGCCCACAGCATATCCATTGCCCACATCGTAACGGTTGTCGCTCGAGTCGTTGGCGATGAATGGCGCGTTGTTTTTGTTCATCCGAAAGTAGTCGGCCACCACCTCAGCACCCGTGTAGAAACCGCGCATCTCGTTGCGGTTGATGTAGAAACGGTAGGCGGCAACCCCCATCGAGAGGACGAGCGGCTGACTCGTGCCCATCCAACTCTCGCCCGAGTAGATGCCGACATAATCCATCGACAACGACGAGTGTGGCGCAAAACCCCACTCAAAAGATGGGTTGAAGATGGTGAATGCCGTGGCTGCAACATTCAACTTAACCTCTGCCGAAGGGGTATACTCCTCCGCCCCTCGAGAAGTCGTAGTGGCTGCAATGAGCAGCAATATAGTGGTCAATAATCGTCTCATAATCTATGCAAATTTACGACACAAAGGTACCACAAAAAATCGGTTCAACGACTAAAAACATGTTAATATTTGTTGGGGGCTTTCATTGGGGGCTTTTAGGGGGCATATCAAAAAAAGGGGTTTTCTTAAGATAGAACAATTCGCTAAAGGAGCGCAAGCGACCAAAGCCCCCTCCCCAAGGGAGGGGGTGGGGGGTGGGGTAAAGCACGATAGTTAGCGAGAGTTCTATCTTAAGCCCCCCCTCAGGGACAACAATGCAAAAAAAGGGGTTTCTTAAGATAGAACAATTCGCTAACTATGCGAATGTTCCTCCGTCTGCCGCGACACACTAAGTATAATAGCCAACGCCATGGCATTGAAGATCATGGCCGACCCTCCGCGCGAGATGAGCGGCAGCGTCTGCCCCGTCTCGGGGATCAGGTTGATCGAGACGGCGATGTGCGAGAGCGCCTGCAGCGTGATCATCATCCCCAATCCCAGAACCAAGAGGGCGGAGAAACGCGAGCTACACAGCTTAAATATCTCGATGGATCGAAAGAAGATGCAGAGGTAGAGCAGCAGCAGCACGATCGAGAGCAGCAGACCATACTCCTCGACGAAGAATGCAAAGGCGTAGTCGCTCTCGGGGTGGATCATCTCGACACGCATGGCCGAGCGCCCTGCGCCCAGCCCCACCAATCCGCCATCGTGGATGGCGATCATCGAGCGCTCCGTGTCGCTAAGCTCCTCGACGGGTATGTGTGTGCGATCCTGAGTCCATATGTCGACCCACTGCGTCACGCGGTTACCAGCCGTCTCCGAGCGTCCAGCACCAATTATCGTATAGCTCAGTGCCAACGCCGCACCCCACCCCACCAACTTCAATAGCTGTCGCGAGGGGACACGCGCAATGGCCAACATCACAAACGAAGAGGCGAAGAGCAGCAGCGACGACGAGGTGTGGGCAGGCAAGATAACGGCACACGCCATCACCACAGGGCCTAAGATCTGCACAAATCCGCTACGCCAAAACTCTGCGATCTGGCCGAAGGTCGTACGCGCCTTGAACTTGAAGTTGGGCAATATCTCGATCCCCTTGATCGACTCTTGGCGCTGCGCCAACTGCTTGGCCAACAGGACTAGGGTCATCACTTTGAGCATCTCCGAGGGTTGGAACTGAAACCCCACGATGTTGATCCAACGAGCCGCACCGTTGGTCGACGAGCCGAAGAAGAGCGTGATGAAGGTCAATACCAGCGCCAAAACGTAGAATGGAAAGGCGGCCGCGCGATAGAATCGCGAATTTATATGGTGGCAGACGAGGATAACCCCTGCGCTCACGGCCAAGAAGAAGAGCTGTCGACCCAAAAAGTGCGAGGTGGTGCGAATGGCCGCAGGGTCGTAGGCCATCTTGGCCGTCGACGAATAGACCACCAACACCGACACAACGGCCAATATTGTGATTATGACCCACAATATACGATCGCCAGCGATCATGCGCGAGGGCATATACTCCTTGACTCGCCCTTGAACGCGCTCCTTAAACTCTCTTTGAACCGACATAGCTATACCTTAATATATTATACATTTAACAAAATCACCCCCCCCCCATGTGCGTCATTGTGGACTTGATCTATTAG
>JBCQUH010000063.1:0-8079 GCA_047174185.1 Rikenellaceae bacterium
CGCCCTAATGTGGGAGAAGTCCAACGAGATAGACGCCATAATTGCAAAGATTAAGAGCGTTGAGGTGGTGAGCGAGGAGGCACAGACCCCGACCCCCTCCAGAACAGCGAGCAACCGCACCACCCCAATGCTTGGGAGGAGACACGTAGAATGATTATTGCACACGGCAAAATAAGTGATGCTACAAACATTGTAGGCAAGGTTTTCAATGAGGAGTACGGTAGCGATGCAGATGAGTTTTTAGAGCCGTTCTATGATGACATTAACGACTGCCAAAAGAAATTACTTGACTTGATGTGTATGTTGATAGATAATAACTTAGGCAGGAAAGACAACGCCACAATATAACACCGAGATACTCGACAGCCCCACAGCCTCAACCCCCTAAAATTTGCAATTTTGGCTACAAAAGGTTCTAAGTTTAGTTATACAAATTAGCTAAGTGGCTGATATTCAATAGTAATAAGTACTCCTATTAGGAACTGAACCACCACAACGAGACAACAGCACACAATATTTACCAACGTTTGGTAAACTTTCGCCCTTGTTGGCGACAGTACGATAGGGTGTAAATAGGGGTTCTAATCTCACCTACTCTATATCTGCTATTGATTATCAGTGAGTTACAAAATCGAGGGACTAAATCGGGGACTAAATCGGCATTTGTCGCCACAAAATACGGTGAATTGCTAAGGTAGCGGATCGAAAACCCTAATACACCGCAACCAAAATATAGGGTATAAAAGCAAAATACGCACACTGTACGACTAAATTAGTGCGTAATAGTGTGCGTAAATCCGCTAACTGCTTGATAATCAAGCTATATGGCGGAGAGAGAGGGATTCGAACCCCCGGACCCGTGAAGATCAACGGTTTTCAAGACCGCCGCATTCGACCACTCTGCCATCTCTCCGAGTGCAAATATAAGCACTTTTTTATTACTGACCAAATTTTATGTGAGATTATTTTGATCTTTTAGGTGCAAAACATAAACTCCGAAACGCAAGCCTCTAAACATCAGCAATATGAAAACTGAAAAATATTATACAAAAATCTCGTTACTCGAGTTTTAACCATAATGATGCAATATATAATTATATATTTAACTGTTTTAACCCCCTTGATATACTCCCTAAAAATATATATAGTAGCTCTTTTGGCCTCTATCTGCGCACCTATTGCTGCGTTATAGTGAGTTGCGCACTGTCGCTTGAGATGTTACAATCGTGTTAAAAAAACTCTTTGTAACAACTCTGTAACATGAGGTAACACTTCTGTAACACCAATATATTACATTTGCCACCGAAAACTAATAACGTATTAACAGATATGAACTATTTTTACAAATTTTTGGTGTGCCTATTGTGCGCAATTCCTGCATTGTCGTTTGCCCAAGAGGTGGTGAACGAGGACTCTTTTAAGCCTGAGATTCATGGTAATATCCGTGGAAAATTTGAGTATCAGCCCGAGATCGATATGGGGCGTTTTCAGGTGCGTAACGCTCGAATGAGTGTTTCGGGATTGGCGCTTAGCAAGGTGGCCTACAAGGCCGAGATCGATCTCTCGGATCAGGGTGTGACGCGTATGCTCGATGCCTATGTCAAGTTGTTGGTCAACGATAAGTTGAGTGTGGCGATTGGTCAGATGCGTGTGCCATTTACCATCGATGCTCACCGTTCGCCCTATTCGCGATTCTTTGCCAATCGTTCATTTATCGGCAAGCAGGTGGGCGATGTGCGCGACGTTGGAACTGTGGTGTCGTATAAAAACAGCCTTGGTTCGGTGCCTTTTTCGCTTGAGGGTGGTATCTTCAATGGTGACGGTTTGACCGATCAGAAGGAGTGGCAGACCAACTACAACCACTCGCTCAAGGCGCAATTCTTGTTCAATGACAAGTGGAATGTGACCATCAGCGAGCAGATGCTCAAGCCATCTCTCTACCGCGTCAATATGTATGACTTGGGAACATACTACAAGACGGGCAATTTCCACGTCGAGTTTGAGTACCTATATAAGATGTATGAGCGCAACGCCTTCGACGATGTCCACTCTGTAGATGTGTTTGCGATGTATAACGTTCCAGTCAAAGGCTTCTTCCAGAATATCTCATTCTTGGCGCGCTACGATATGATGACTGACCACAGCGATGGCGAGATGAGCGACGCAGAGATCGCAGCTGGAGAGTTGTGGATTGACGATGCTGCTCGTCACCGTGCTACGGGTGGTGTGACGTTGAGTTTGAGCAAGATGTTCCATGCCGATATTCGTCTCAACTATGAGAAGTACTTCTACCGCGATGGTGCCGAGAGTCTGATTGACACCTCGGAGATGGATAAGTTTGTGGTGGAGTTCGTGTGTAAATTCTAGGCGATATAATATATAGTGCAAATTGTTGGATGCGATGACCTGCAGGTTGTCGCATCTTTTTTTTGTGGGGTGGATGTTTTTTTTTAATACAGATGTGTGTATTATTTCAGATAATTTTATATATCTTTGTAGGGTCTATGTCATATATCGAGGGTATTGATGGGCAAAATCTAAAACTAAACTATATAAAATGAAAAAATTATTATCTTCACTGCTACTTGTTGTAGCTTTCTGCTCGTGTCAGAGTGTTGAGCGTTCGCGCCCCAATCTCTATGTCTCGGATGGAGACAAGGAGGCTGTTGTTAGCAAAATCGAGAGTCAAGATTGGGCTGCAAAATCGTTTGATAAGATTGTGTCAAGCCTAGCTGCTCATGTCGAGCGTCATGAGAGCGATCCCGAGTGGATCACCTCTCGTTTGGCGATGTATTGGAAAGAGGGCGAGCGTTATACGCAGTGCTACCTGTTACGCCAAAATTGGGACTATGGTACGGGTGATGCTCCAGTACCTACGTTGCGTATGCCAGGTATGAGAACTTGGAATAAGTATGCTAACGCTCCGTTGGAGGATCGTATCCCCTACAACGAGTCGGGCGATATGTTGGGAATTGATCGTACCAATCCCGACGCTGAGCCAGTGTTGGTGCCCTACAAGGAGTCGGGTCACATGGTTCGTCTGAACAACTGCGAGATCTTGGATTTGGCGCGCGATGCAGCCTATGTATATTGGGTGACGGGCGACGAGAAGTATGCTAAGTTTGCAGGAGATATCTACTACAAGACGATCGTTGGTCTATACTATATGAATCCAATCAAGGATCCAACGAAGTCGACAGGTGGTGTAGGTGGTTGGGAGCCAGGCGGTATCTGCGGATATTATGACTATGAGCAGATTCACGACGATTTGGGCGAGCGATTGGCAGCGACGTATGACTACTTGTATCCATACTTGATGGCCAACCCCGATGCTCACATTGCATCTATTGGCAAGACCACGCGCGAGGTTAGCGACGAGGTATTGAAGCGCTTTATCGAGTTGGGACTTATTCGTGGTAGCAACAAGGGTAACTGGAATGTCAATGGTTATGCTCGTATCATGGCTCCAATCATCGCGTTGGATAGCAATGATGCCTATGAGGATGGCCGCGGTCGCGAGTACTATTTGGACTATTTCCTTACGATAACTACCGAGCACCACGTTGCGTTGGATGGCATTTTGGAGTACTACGACCCTGTGACAGGATTGTGGGATGAGTCTCCAGGTTATTCGTTTGGAACTGTTACATCGTTGTTGGATTTCGCTACGATGTTGTACCCTATTGGGGTTGATATTATCGCTGAGAATCCAATTCTTCAGCGTGCTGCCGAGGCGATCCTTCCATGGATGGATGCGCGCGGAAACCTTGTGGTCTTTGGTGACACACGTGGTGGTACGGCCGACTTTACGATCTTCGAGCGTCTGTTGACCTATTATACTAAGACGGGCGATAGCGCGCGAGCTAACCAGATGGCCGAGATCATAGCCAAGGGTATTAGCGATGGGATCTATAGCCGCGACAACTCGAACTGGATCGGTATCACGACACAGGTTGTGTTGCCTGAGGAGCTTTCTCAATCTCCAGTGAGCGATTTGTCATACTCGACACACCACCGATTCTTCACTGTTAAGGATTACAATGGCGACAATCAGTTGATGGCGACGATCTATGGAGGTCGCAAGGGTAAGCATTTGAGCCAAAATGGATTGGCTATGACACTCTACTTCGACGGATATGCTTTGGCACCCGATGCTGCTGGTTACGAGTCGTATTGGAGTGCAGACTTCAGCTACCACCAATCGGCGTTGGGATCTAACACAATTGTCCCTGGATATGTTGAGGGCGATATTGTTGTCAACAAGACATACCCCGTGATTGGCGATGATGAGTATGTGAATGGCGAGGCTCACACGGATTTCTACCGAATGGTTGATGTTTCGGCTGGCGAGAAGCGTCGTGTCTTGACCACGGTTAGAGTCTCGGGCGATGCTGGTTACTATGTCGATATCTTCTTCTCGGATCAGATGGACAACGACTATATCTTCCACAATGTTGGAGAGTCTTTGACGCTTCTCAACAAGAGTGGCGATGCCTTCTCACTTCGCAAGTCAAATGATTTGGGCACGAAGTATAGCGCTGCATATTCGTATTTCGAGAATCCTCGCAAGGTTCGCAGCTCTCAGGATTTCATCGCACGTTGGGATGTGGCCGATGGTATCAAGGTCGATTTCCGCCATTTGGGTGGATCGGGACGCGATCTGTATGTTGTCGATGCTCCATACTCAACGCTCTATCGTGCGCTTACTCCATGCGGAGTCTCGGCTTCACCAGACTCTACGCCAACTCTTATCATTCGTCAGAATGGAGTTAATGGTAAGAAGCAGCCATTCGTGGGAGTCTACGAGGCTTATCGCGGAGTCTCTGCGGTGAAGTCTGTGGATAAGGTGTCGTCGGGTGATGGCGAGTTGGTATTTGATGTTACGCTCAACGATGGCCGTGTCGACAGATATTCATATAGCGAGGCTACGGGTGTTGAGGTTACTCGTAAATAGAGCTATTGTGTGATTATGCACGACGTTGTGATTAGTCTATAGTCACAACGTCGTTGCTATATATTAAGAATCTCTTTAAGTTTTTCTCGCTTAAATAGCTAAGGCTCTTTCACTTCGCTTTTGAATTTTGCTATCTTGCAAATAGCCCACTATTAGCTGCGATATCAAAATCCAAAATCAAAGCAAAATAGTGCCTGGCATTTTTAAGCAGAAGAACTTAAATAGATTCAAAGAGACTAAAACCTAATAATAATAAATTATGAAAAAAATATTAATTGCAGCCTTTCTATTTGGTGCAATCTGCTCGGTAGCGGCTAGTAGCGCCGAGTCGATCCCGACACCAACGGGGTTGCCTACGGGCTATCCTCGTATCTATGTTGGCGAGGATGGAAAGGGCGATCTTCAAAAGACAATCTCTACGGAGAGTTGGGCTAAGTCGGTGCGTGATGGTATTGGTAAGCGCATTGACCACTATGTCGAGCAGCACGTTGGCGATCCTGAGTGGATGCCATCTCGTTTGCAGATGTATTGGAACACGAAGTGCTCGAATGTCTACATCAAGGGTATCTACTACTCTCATGCCGATGGCGAGGCACCCGTTCCAACAGTGCGATTTGCGGGTTGCCGCGACGGTACCACCAACTATGCGGCACCGAGTCTAGAGGATTTGATGCCATATATGGATGATCCGCGAGGTTTATACTACCGTAATAAGTCGAAGGAGGGTCAACCTTTGGAGTGGGCCAATCAGAGCGAGACGGGAGGCATTGTGAATGGAATCAACACTCGCATTTTGGGCTTGGCGCGCGACGCAGCGTTTGTCTATTGGTTGGAGGGCGATGAGCGATATGCTAAGTTTGCCTATGATATCTTTGATCTCTATATGCAGGGAATGTACTACCGTAGCGAGCCTATAGATCTGGATCACGGACATATTCAGACGCTGATCGGATTGTCATATTTTCAGGTTATCCACGAGCGTGAGTTGACGGTTTTGGCCGAGACTTATGACTTTATGCATAGCTATTTGACAAAGAACCACAAGTCGAATATGGCTAACTACGAGGTTACGTTCAAGAAGTGGATCGACCAGATTATTAAGAATGGAGTGCCTCAGAATAACTGGAATCTGCACCAAGCAAATATCATCTTGAAGGCGGCGATGATTTTGCAGGATAATGCGGACTATGCCGACAAGAAGGGTAGGGGCTACTATATCGACTATATCTTGAATGTCACCTCGCCTCGCCAGTGGTCGATGACTAAGTTGTTGGATTTTGGCTACGATCTAGACAACGGTATCTGGGCGGAGTGTCCTGGTTATGCGCAGAGTGTGACCAAGGAGGTTATGACCTTTATTATTAACTACGAGAATGCGTTCGATTTCGACTTGATGCCATACCTGCCAGTTATGGAGCAGGCGGTTCGCATTTTGCCTCAGTATAGCTTCCCCAATGGCCAATCGGTTGCCTTTGGAGATTCGAACTATGTGCCATTCTCGACCGCTCCAATTCGCGATGTTATCCGTTTGGCGCAGAAGAGTGGTGACAAGAAGTTGGAGGCGGAGTTTACCTCGATGTATCGTCTCTTTGAGCCAGATGCCGATAAGTTGCAGGAGAGCGGCTCTCGTTCGGCCGAGATCACGTCGTTCTTTGCGAGCAAGCCGTTGGTGTTGAACAAGAAGTATGAGGCGGCCTCGAAGAGTGATTATATCACTCAGACCTTCTACGCGCCTAATGTTAGTTGGCATGTGCAGCGCATGGGCGAGGGTAAAGATGGAATGATGGTGTCGTTGAATGCGTCGTTGGGTAACCATATGCATGCCAACGGAATCAATATGGAGCTGTATGGTAAGGGCTTTGTTCAGGGTGCCGACCCTGGTAAGGGAGCTAACTATTTGCAGGCGGCATATCTGGAGTACTACTCGCAGTTCCCAGCCCACAACACGGTTATGGTCGATGGAGCGTCGTCGTATACCGAGATGATGAGCTATCATGAATTTTCGTTGGAGAGTGAGTATCCAACTTCGCAGCAGCAGAGTGGCTACTATCCAAATGTCACATTCTCGGATGTGTCGTTTGTGGAGCCTGAGACGCAGAGCGATCAGAACCGTACGGTGAGTATTGTTCGCACGGGCGAGACGAGCGGCTACTATGTTGACATCTTCCGTTCGAAGCGTCGCAACCAGAAGGATAAGTTCCACGACTACTACTACCACAATTTGGGTCAGACGATGCAGATTCAAGATGGAGCGGGCAAGCCAATGGAGTTGATCGAGGAGGAGAAGATCGGGTTCGCTGGTGGCCACCTCTACGCTTTGGATTATATGTGGGGCGAGAAGTATGCCAAGACATCGGATGACTATCAGGTTGAGTGGAAGATCGACTTCCCCGATGGGCAGGAGGATGTATATATGAATTTGTGGATGAAGGGTAGCGAGAATCGTGAGATTATGAGCATCAACTCACCATCGTGCAAAGCCTTCAAGAGCAATAGCGGATTCCCTTATGCAGTGGACAAAGAGCCATATCTCACCTTTATTGCACGTCAATATGGCGAGGCGTGGAACCAGCCATTTATCTCTGTCTATGAGCCATATACCTCTACGGAGGGTCGTTCGATAAGCTCTGTCAAGGGCTTCGATGACGAGAATGGTGACAAGAGTTTCGCAGGTGTTGAGTTGAAGCATAAGTCTGGCCGTCAGGACTATATCCTAGCGTCGTATGGTGGCCATATGGCCAACTACAAGAATATGCGTTCCAATGCGACATACACAATGATTGGTCTTATTTCGAAGAGCGATTTCGAGATCTTTATGGGCGAGGGTAGTGTTGTGGAGTGTGGCGAGTATAAGATCTCGACCGATAAGGTGGGCGATGTATTGCTCAAGCGCGAGGGTAACAAGTTGACGTTGCACAACGATGTGCCAGTGACTATCACGGTCGATGGTAAGAGCAAGAGTTTTGTGGTGGGTGATTTGCGCACCATCAAATTGTAGTTTCGTATAGCTTTTTTTACGAGAGGGGTGATCTAAAAAATGATCACTCCTCTCGTTGTTTTTTTGTAGGATGGGGGTTGATAATCTAGCGAAAAATTTATATCTTTGTGATTACAATTTAAAATAT
>JBCQUH010000064.1:0-7741 GCA_047174185.1 Rikenellaceae bacterium
TCGTATAATCACGCTGTGTCCGCTTGACATACTGATTGTTAATCGCTTCTTCCATAGTTTTACTTCTTTTAGTGTAAACCTATTTTAGGACGGGACACAGATAACAAAAAAAAGGGTGGCTCGCAAAGAGACACCCCTAATTTAACTAGTTGCCCAAAGGCTCCCTCGACTACTGGATCTTGAAGGCGATCGGAAGGGTAAACTTCAAACGCACGATCTGGTTATTCTGACGAGCTGGAGTCCACATTGGAGACATATTCAACACGCGGATAACCTCATTCGAGAGTGACTTATCAGGAGTAGCCAAAACCTCGATGTTCGACAACTTACCGTTCTTCTCGATGACAAACGACACCACAACGTTACCTGCAATACCATTGTTACGAGCAACATCTGGATACTTAACACGAGTCATTACCCACTCACGGAAAGTGTTGATATCACCACCCATAAAGCCTGGCATCGTCTCAGCAAAGAGAACTGGGGTATCATCAACGATAGTCTCACCACCCGACGATACGGTGTGTACGATCTCGGTGCTCACATCAAACTCCTCGAAGTCGATCTCATCCATCTCCACCTGAGTATCGTTGGTCACGACCTGCAATAGATCGGAGATAACGCGAACCTCGACCTTCTTAGGAGGCGTTACAACCTTCTTCTCTTGACGAGTGATCTCGGTGATCTGCTGCTCGACAGTACCAAAGAACATTACTGGTGCCTCGATCTCCTCGATCTCGCTGGGAGTGTAGGTAAATGCACCAATCATAAGACCCAACGATAGGATCAATCCAATCTCTAAAAATAGACCTCTAAAGCGCGTAAGGTCAGCTTGGGGATTCTTTTTAAGTTCCATTTCTCTATTTATTCTTTTTATTATTTACTATCAGTTTGGTTCTACCGAATACAAATATACGAGAATAAAATTAAAAAAAAATTATTTGGTGGGAAAAATATACAAAATTTAATAACTTTGTCACGTGGTTGGGGAATTATCGAACGCCAGAAGGCGGAGAGTGGTTCTCAGAAGCTCTCACAATTTCATTTAGAATAAGTTCAAGACGATGGCCAATAAAAAGATCTCGCTACTAGGGTTAACCCTTGCGCAACTCGCAGAGGTGTGCACCACCGAGGGATTGCCGAAATTCACCGCCAAACAGATTGCCAATTGGCTATATGTCAGACGCGTGGAGAGCATCGACGAGATGACAAACATATCGTTGGCCAACCGCCAAAAGCTCAACGAACGATACTGCGCAGCCACCCAACAACCCATCAAGAGGAGTGTGAGTAGCGACGGGACGGAGAAGTTCCTGTTCGAGACCCACGAGGGGGCCTTCATCGAGGCGGTATATATCCCCGATGCGGAGCGCGCCACGCTATGTGTATCGTCGCAGGCAGGGTGTCGAATGGGGTGTCAATTCTGCGCCACAGGGCAGCAGGGGCTGCAACACTCGCTGTCGGCATCGCAGATCATAAATCAGATTATGGCTATCCCAGAGTCTCAGAAGCTCACAAATTTGGTATTCATGGGGATGGGCGAGCCGTTGGACAACTACGACAACGTGAAGCAGGCCATCGAGGTGATAACATCGGCATGGGGGTTAGCATGGTCGCCACGCAGAATCACCCTATCGACCGCGGGGGTGACCCCCGTACTACGTCGTTTGATCGAGGAGTGTGAGGTCGATATTGCCATCAGCCTCCACAACCCATACCACGACGAGCGAGCGGAGATAATGCCCATCGAGCGAGCATATCCGATTGCGGAGTTGGTCGAGATGTTGCGCGAGTACGACTTCTCGGGGCAGCGCCGCCTATCGTTTGAGTATATATTGATGAGTGGCAAGAACGGTTCGCCACACCACATACGCGAGATCGCGAGGCTGCTCAATGGGCTAAACTGCCGTATCAATATCATCCGATTCCACAAGATCCCAGGGTCGCCATTCTACTCGCCCGACGACGAGAAGGTGACGCGATTTCGCAACAACCTAACAGCCAAAGGGATACACACCACCATACGTCGTTCGCGAGGCGAAGATATCGAAGCGGCATGCGGTTTGTTGTCGACAAAGAGCCAGATAGAGCAACAATAAACCAAACCACAATACGTTATAACAATTTAAAACAGATAAAATTATGCTACGAAAACTAACGACCATAGCTGCCATGCTCATCATGGGCGCTATACTACCAGCCGCGGCCGAGATCAAATTTCAGGATATCACGCCCGACAAACTACTAGCTCAGGCGGCCGAGCAGGATAAATTGGCATTTGTCGAGGTATACGCCACATGGTGTCCGCCATGTCGTCAGATGGAGTCGGAGGTCTTCCCTCGCGAGGATGTTGGGCGAATGGTCGACTCGTTGTTTGTGGCGGCAAAATATAATGCCGACGAGGAGATTGGAAATAGTATTCTCAACCAATTCAAGATGCGTTACATCCCATCGTACCTAATATTCAAGGCCGACGGTGGGTTGATAGCCTCGAAGTCGGGATTCATCGAGCCTGAGGAGTTCATGGCCTTCTTGGAGGAGGCATCGACGAAGTATCGCGCCGTAGAGGCAGCCGAGGCCGAGAAGAAATAGATCGAGAAGAGATATAGATAACCCTCCGCCCCGAAAGAAACGAGGCGGAGGCTGACTAACAATTCCCCTCCTTGTAGAGTTTGAGTAACAAGGATGAGTTTTGGGGCTTCGCGAAGCCCCTCAAACCGCAGCGTACTAAAAGTACGTGAGGATTTGAGGAGCGAGGGAAGTGCCGAAAAAGCCTTGTTACTCGAACTCCTCGAACTACACAAACTCGACCAATGCCTCGCGATCAAACTCTGGCAGTGGCGCAGGTTCGAAATCCGAATAGCCCAATGCCACGGCACACAACACGCTGCACTGCGAGGGGATAGGCAAAAATTCGCGCAACAGATCCTCGGCCTGTGCACCCTGCGGCTCATCCTTGAGCTGAGGTCGCCCTGCGACGTGAACCCAGCAGCTCGACAACCCTGCATCGGTGGCAGCCAACTGCAACATCGTAGCGCTTATGGCACCATTCACCTCCCATAGATCGGTCACCTCGCGGTTGCACATCACCAATATAGCGGCTGTCGCACCGCGCATAAACGACGAGCCATAGTCTCGCATCGTCGACATACGCTCCAAATGTTCGGGTCGAGTGACCACCATAAACGACGACGAGTGGGAGTTGCGCGACGATGGTGCCTTCAGCGCCACATCGACCAACGACTGCAATAGCTCTCGTTCCACCGCACGAGCAGAAAACTTGCGTACACTACGACGCTTCTCAACAACCTGTTTAAAATCCATAGTTTTACGTGTGTTCAATAAAAAGAAAACCTATTTTTATTATTTGTCCCTGAAGGGTTTTCTTTTTATCGAACCCTTCGTTAAATTCATATTTCACCCCACCCCCAACCCCCTCCCTTAGGGATGGGGCTTGGTCGCTTACGCTCCTTTATTGGTGAGGGTGACTAACCCTAAGCGTCATTGCGGACTTGATCCGCAATCCCTCCTGCTAACATACCTAGAGAGCCTCTGATGCCATTTCGTTCGAGGGATTGCGGATCAAGTCCGCAATGACGAACGAAAAAAAATACTTATTGGTCATCCCCTTTTTTTATTAATTTTTCTCCCCCACTTTGTCCGTAAGATTGCGGATCAAGCATATTGCAGATCTGTTCGGCACATCTTTTTTCGGCTCGACGGTGGGTTTATGCCACAAATGTACTATTTTTTTTCTATATTCACACAAAATAAAACCCACTACCCATGGAGAAACACTCGACAATAGCCATCGTCTACGACTTCGACGGCACACTATCGCCTGGAAATATGCAGGAGTTTCACTTCATACCCAACCTACAGATCCCCATCAACCAATTCTGGGACGAGGCAAATGCACTCTCGATCGACAACAATGCCGACTCCGTGCTCTGCTACATGGAGCGGATGGTGGCACAAGCACAAAGGGCTAAAAGACCCATAACCATCGAAAACCTGCGACAGGCTGGCTCCCACATCAAACTATTCGAGGGGGTCGAGGAGTGGTTCGAACAGATAAACCAATATGCCCAAACGCTCGGCATAACCGTGCTACACTACGTCAACTCATCGGGAATACGCGAGATGATCGAGGGGTCGTCAATCGCAAAAGAGTTCCACAAGATATACGCAAGCTCCTTTCTATACAACGACGCAGGCGAGGCATATTGGCCTGCGGTAGCCATAAACTACACCAACAAAACGCAATTCATATTCAAGATAAACAAGGGTATCGAGAGCATACACGATGCCACGCGCGTCAACGAATATGTGCCAATCGACCAGCGCCCCATACCCTTCGAGAATATAATATTCATAGGCGATGGGCTAACCGACATACCATCCATGAGCCTCGTGCGTAGCATGGGTGGCCACTCCATAGCGGTCTACGACCCACAACGACCCGACAAACAGCGACAGATGATGCAGCTAATCGACGACAAACGCGTCGACTTCGTATGCCAAGCCAACTACTCGCCACAAGCCGAGCTGCAAACAATAATCAAAGAGATAATAAAAAAGAGAGGTGTCGAATAACCAATTCGACACCTCAAAGTTGAGGGTAGCAACACCACTGTTACAGCACTGAACAGCTCAATGCTGCCAACCCTCAAACAACCAACAAACCAAACGAACTTTCTATTCGTTTTTGATACGCATTGTATATGAAATGGGGTCTCCCTTGGTGGTCAAACCCTCGATGCGGACAAGATAACTAGCTGGGAAATCAGCTGTGTAGAACTGCATATTCGCCTTTCCATTCGAATCTATCACCAAACGTGGCTCCCAGTGAATAGTCACACGGCCATCGAAATCGGTACTATTCAACAGGTCTGGTGTATCGTAACGTGGTACATAGAATGCATCTGACTTATGGTATCCCATAGGTGTTATCGAGAAGAACGACGCTGTCTCCTTCATAGCATTGTTCATGCTCGCACCACTCTTCAAACGGATCATGATCGCACCATCGCTACCACCATCCAACATCGCAAGGCTACCGACATCTGTGGTGAATCCAATAGACTCGATCTCCTCGATCGAGATCATCTCCAGATCCGTAAGCTCATATGGAATATCGTCAACCAACAACGATACATCTGTTCCTCCACGAACCGTGATACTATAGTTGGTCTCGTCGGTTGTCACACCTGGCAACTCTGCCAACCAATCCCAAACCGTGATATAGGCTCCCGACGACAACTCCTCGCTGGTGATACGTCGCTCCGACATATCACTATAGAAGCTATCCAAGAAGTCGTCTGGCTCCTCCTCGGCCAACACCGAGATCTCATCCATGATATAGACCTTCACACCATTCTCGTAGTAGAAATCGACACTCATATCGCGATAGAACTCATCAAACTTATTGGTCGATGCAACGATTGGAGCATCCTCACGCAACAGGTAGCGAATATCGATCGTTGGGTTCGAGTAGTCTCGGAATCCCTCCTCCTCGATCATAACCTCCACACCCTTCTTATTCTTCTCGCTCACTCCCTGCACCACAAACTTAGTACCGTTGGGGAATGGAACGCCCGTTAGCTCGAAGTAACCCGTCTCGTCGGCCGACACAAACTGGAAGATACGTGCCGCAGTAGAGATGATCGCCAATGTTCCTGCACGACCCGAGTCGTTCCACAAATTCTTGATACGACCGCAGATCGCCTGACCCATCTGCAACGAGTATGGATAGTCGCTTCGAACCTCCAACAACAGATCCGTAAGATCGAAACGTCGCCACCCCTGAGTCAACATCAACAGATCAGCATTGCGAACGCGGCGAGCCAATGGCTCTCGGCTATCGAAATAGTAGTTAGGGTACTCAACATTACCCGACAGATCCGACGACAACAGCAGGTAAGAGCGCAAATTATCGACCATCGTATCGACAATCGCACGTTTATCATCGACCACCGAGGCTGTAAAGCTTCCTGCAGCAGGAGCGCCATTGGCATCGACAAACGTCAAATCCAAATCAACCAAATTACGCTTCGAATAGCTAACCTTCGCGTTATCAACCTGGATCGTCGAGACATTATCGCGATTGTTAAACAACAGACGCTGCGAATATATATTTCCCATCGTATCGACCAACGAACAGTGGAGCAATCCCACAGGAAGATCCTTCGTCGGCAGATTGAAGGCCGTATTTTGACTCATCGCAAGGGCATAAAGCATTCTACCACGACTGTGAATCAACAGATGCTTACCCTCCCACGACAAGTTGGGAGATCCCAACACCGCGATCTTAAATGCATCGACACTGCTCGTACATCCAATCATAAAACCAGCTGGCTCGACCACAGGCAGATCGAAGCGCTTAACAATGCCACTCTCCATCGTGATCTCGGCATAATAGCTCTCACCCTCCTTGGGCGACAACATGAAATCGCCCATTCCCAAGTGCGACGCACCGAAGAAGCCGACCATGCCGCCAGCACTATCGAAGATCGTTCCCGAAACCGAAGCGCCCAAACCATCGACACTCACAGCTTTGAATCCAATACGCTGCTGCATACCAGCAATCAAATGACCGCCCTCGGGCATAAACTGCAAATCAATATTATCCTGAGTATGTGGCACAATGAACCTCTGCGAGAAGACCTCGGGCAGACCACCATTGAACTCAACCGAGAGATACTGCACACTATCGGCAATCGGGAAGGTGACGCTACAGCGCCCATCATTCGAGATCGAACGTGTGATAACCTTATAATCCTTCTTCGTGTCGCGCGTAACGAGCGTCACATCCAACAGATACTCCTCCTTCTCCCACTCATACTCCGCAATGGAGTTGACCTCGAAATCGGCACGCAGACGATCGCGGCTCTCGAGGTGGAACTCGTGAGTCACACGGATCTTTTTATTGGCTGGATTATTGACAAAGATCTTACGACGATAGTACAAATCGGGGCTATAGTTCTGCTGCCAGTTACTATAGGCCACCATGTAGCACGATCCATGAGACATATTCGCCGCCAACTTAACCGAACCGCAGAATACCGAATCCGTTGGCGAGATCATCATTCGACGGATCAACTTATCAGTATAGTCATACAAGTCGACATAGACCAACCCACTATATAGATATGGGTTGTGATAGGTCGCATCGGCACGGTGGATGCGGAACCAGATTGTCTCACCCGTCGTATACGAATCACGATCGGTCTGAACATAGAGCTTCTCCTGAAAATTAAAGGCCAAACCCTTCGAAAACTTATCCGCAAAGTAGCTTTTGTCGGCAGCAAAACTGCTCAACGACACGACAACTAGCCAAAACAACAATAAAATCTTTTTCATCATCTATAAATAATTAACACGAAGGTTCGCACCCTCACTTCTCTACAATATTCAACACTACACAAATATACAAATTATTTATTCAAAACAAACAGCTCCTCACAACTCTAGGGGTGAACGACAAAATAAAGTGGTGAACGACAAAAAATAGCTGCTTTTACCACATTACCAACCCAAAAATCAATCGTCTCAAATAACAACAGACCACGAGGGTGACTAACAAGTCATTAAACCCTAAGCGTCATTGCGGACTTGATCTATTAGTGTCCGATAAAAAATACACACCTCTTTATAATATGCTTATTTATAGCCTATTGCGGAGATTTGGCAACAAGGGGGCTTGCTTTGAGAAAAAGTCACGGCCGAGAGACGAAATTTT
>JBCQUH010000065.1:0-7463 GCA_047174185.1 Rikenellaceae bacterium
GTTACATGTCAAGTTAGCTCCATTAGGGATATCAGCACTATTCACCGCCGCGTACAACGTAACCTTATATGTTCCCAAAGAGGTAGTTGTCGATACCTCGGTGATAGTCGAAATATCGTAGTTAATCAATGCATCCATCTCCTCATCTCCAGAACCTGCCAACACCAAATTGTCAATCACCGACAAACCATCTGATCCAAGATCTACATAGAAGTATGTTGTTCCCACATACGATGTGTTTGACACATAGTTTGTGAAATTCTCAGGGAAGACGATATCTGCAACTCCTCGATCCGTAGAGAATGCATAACTCTCATATTTAGAGCTAAATACCATGTCAAAATCATATGAATCAACATAACTTCTATTACCATCACTATCTGAGTAAATCATACGAACGACAAGCAGATACTCAACATCGCTATCCGAGATCATTCTTACTGCCTGGCTCGATGGAGCGATAGTCATCATATAACTAATAGTACCCACAGAGTCGATATCAGTAACCTCAGTGCTCAAAACATCGTAATACGAATTTCGGTTATTACTACCGCTTGTGGTGCTATTATCACTTGTTGTAAGGTATACGGTATCGATCTCATATACACCTGGCTGAACAGAGAACTCGATATACTGTAGGCTATCCACAGTGAAGTCTGTTGGGAAAGTGATGCTCTCTGGGTGGTCATAGAACAGAGGTGTATCACCATTAAGAGTTACATCGATAGAGTATCTCGTAACACGACCATCATCCAAATTGATGTTAATATAACACTTCAATACATGGCTGTCCACCAAATCAATAGCCTCCTGTGTAGGGGTCAATCGAAGTGTAAAACCATTCACAGAGCTAGACTCCGTAACGGTAGATGTCAAATAAGAATCGCCATTCTCGTTGTAATTCTCGTCGCTAAAATCAACCGAAAAGTTATTACGAGAGATTGACTCCGATTTTGGGTCGATAATAAACGATGAAGTACCAACGCTTCGTAGTGTAAAGTTGGCCGCGAAGGTGATGTCGTCCAACGACGAAGTGATGACTGGTTGAGTCACCTCTGCTTCGTTAAGAGCGGCAAAGTCTTCGGTACAACCTACGAGCAGTACCATCGCTAAGCTAAGAAATGGAAGTAAAATGTTTTTCATAAGTCTTGAGTTTTGTTTATTATTTAATAGTTTTTTATCCCTTTTAAAGTCAATTTTTATCTCCTTTAAAATCAACGTAAACCGAGCGCCCTCGAAACTAAAACACTAGGTAAAATTGGTTTTTCTCACAAATATAATAAATATATTTTAAATTTCTAGCTAAATTTTGCTTTATTTTACATTTTCTTAAAAAAATCTATTATAAATTATATTTTGGCACCTTTCTAGAGTTATTTTCGTACTTTTGCGAGGAAGTTAAAACTTTATAATATAATAAGGTATAGATAAATTTAGAGTGTTTTTATGGATAAAAAAGTCAGAGTTATAATCGATCGAGTGAAACACCCCGAGAGTCAAAAACCAATTCACGACGGAGGGTATGTCGAGGAGGTAAATGCATCGGCCGATAAAATTACGGTGGTGCTGAGATTCGAAAAGAGCCACGACCCATTCGCCATCAAGATTAAAAAACGTGTCGAGAGCGAGTTGCAAGCCGCACGCCAAGAGTTGGGGCTGAAGCCCGAGGCCACGATACTTGTGATGATCAAAGAGGGGGTGGCCAAAAAAGTTGTCGAGCCACAACTCAAGGATAACTCCACGACGCGTGGGGCGAAGAAGATCATCGCCATCGCCTCGGGAAAGGGTGGCGTAGGAAAGTCGAGCGTCACCGCCAACCTCGCAATGGCACTCACCGCACGCGGATTCTCGGTCGGAGTTCTGGATGCCGATATCTATGGCCCATCGCAGCCGCGGATGTTTGGTGTCGAGGAGTTTCTACCCGAAGCCATCGTAGAGGGTGGACGTGAGTATATAATCCCTGCTGAGGCACATGGCGTAAAGGTGATGTCGATCGGATTCTTTATCGCTGCAACAGACCCTCTGTTATGGCGCGGATCGATGGCCTCCAACGCCCTCAAACAGCTGCTCCACCAGACCAAGTGGGGAGAGTTGGATTTTCTACTCGTCGACCTGCCCCCAGGAACTGGTGATATACATCTAACAATTCTTTCGGAGATAAAATTCTCCGAAGCCATCATCGTATCGACACCTCAAGGTGTGGCACTAGCCGATGTGGTGCGAGGGGTTGAGATGTTTGCACATAAAAATGTAATGGTGCCAATAAAGGGGATTATAGAGAATATGTCATACTTCACACCCGACGATATACCCGACAAAAAGTATTATATCTTTGGTAAGGGTGGCGCAAGTAGATATGCCGTAGAACGTGGTATCGAACTGCTGGGCGAGATACCAATCTACCAAAGCGTGATGAGCGGTGCCGAAGAGGGTACGCCTGCCACCTGCACCGATGAGCGTGTGGCGAAGTATTATCTTGATATTGCCTCTCGGTTGTAGTTGCTCGGTTGTTGTTTTCGTTGGGGGCTTACGCGCCACTGCCCTGCGCGGGCGGCGGCGGCGTGCTCGCCGCGGAGCTAATTATTTACGGATTTGGGATTAGAACTGCGTTCTAATGTTTTAGTGCTCTAGGAAAATTGTTTTCAAATAAATTTGAACAACTTTCCTAGAGCACTAAATTTTTCAAACACTCGCGTGTTTGAAACCCAAATCCGAGGGTAACCACAACAACCAACCCCTCAAAAAATTCTCAGTTCTTCTCAGAAAGACTTAGCTATTATCAGCAACTTCTTATAATTACTTTGAAAAACTGAGTCTTTTTAAGACACCCTATTAATTATTAAAAAAGCTGTTAGTATTCTGTTTATAAAGTGGTGAAAAAGTGTTTATAACCCTAATAACAACTTTTTAAAACTATTTACTCAAAAGGGTTGATTTTCATGGTTTGTTTGTTGTATATACAAAAAATGTTAAATGTCAAGAGGAAGTTATTAATAGATACAAACAGCTAAACTAACAAATTTTGACATTAAATGTTTATAATTTTTCGAGGGTTAAAACTCTATTTGTTAAACGTATAGGTGGTAGGTCGGTGTAGTTATGAACGTTATGAACACCTATTATTATATTAATATATAAGTTTAATTTTAAATATTCATTTAAAAAAATCAAATAATAAAAAGAAGATATTGTTGATAACAAGTGGCGGCGGCGTGCTCGCCGCCGCACACCGTAGGTAAAATTGTTGTTTTGGTAGAAAATACTTTGTGGTTTGAGAATTAATTCATACATTTAGTAGATGGATCTTTTTAATGGTTTAAAAAGATTATTTTTGTTTTTTGATTTTAACTTAATATGTAGAAGCGATGAAACGTAGTAAAAACATTTTCACACAACTCTTAATTCTATTTGCGATGTTGATCTCACCCCTTACACTATCCGCTCAAGGTGGTGGCGGCGGCGGAATGGGTGGCGGTGGCGGCATGAGCCGTGGTGGTGGCGGCGACATGGGAGGTGGCTCTGGAGGCGAGAGCGAGGATGAGCCTGAGATGACAGCCAAGAATATGTTGAGTTCAACGGGTCTATTCCTAATCGAATTCGACGAGGTGGTCAAGAAGGTAAAGGTGAAGTCAAAGGATACCGAGAAGCGCCAAAAGGTGCAGGAGATAATGACAGCCTATAAGGTGGAGTACGATAAGATCATGGAGACCTATGGCGCTCAAATAGACTCTATACTCGTCGACGACTCTAAAAATAAAGATAAGCAGAGCGACGATAGAGAGTCTGGCGAGTCAATGCAACAGGGTGGCGCTAGAGGCGGCAGAGGACAGGTTGACCCAAGGATAACATTCATATCACGATTGACAGCGATCGCAAAACCTATGCACACCAAACTCAACGCATCACTGAAGCAGACACTATCCGAAAAAGAGCTTGAGAAGTGGGATAAGTACTACACAAAATTGTGCGAGAAAAAACTCCTCGGCCAATTCACCAAAACCAAAAGCAATAGCCGCGGCGGTATGAGTGGTGGTGGTATGAGGTAGTTGTTTTCGCGTGACTTTTGCTGGGAGCTTACGCGCCACTGCCCTGCGCGGGCGGCGGCGGCGTGCTCGCCGCGGAGCTGATTATTTGCGGGGGCTTTTCTGCGGCCTGCGGCCTTGATGTAAAGAGGTCTAATCTTTTTATCCGAAAGTAAACTTTCAATAAAAAGATTAGACCTCTTAACATTTTTTTGCAAACTACGTTCGCAAAAAAAAAGCCCCCGACAACCATTCATCAACCCATTCGGTCGACACTCCTCCAACACTTATTCGGTCATCACTCACATAAAGAGTTAAGAAACTCCATTTATTCCCTTATATTATAAAAGGTGGATATATCTCAGCAAGACTCAGCCTTTCTTAGTAATTATCAGTTTGTCTCAGCAAGTTCTGAGAATTACTAAGTTTTTGTTGTTACTGTTTTTTAAGGGATGGTTGTGAATGGTTGTGTGGTTACCCTCGGATTTGGGTTTCAAACACGCGAGTGTTTGAAAAATTTAGTGCTCTAAGAAAGTTGTTCAAATTTATTTGAAAACAATCTTCCTAGAGCACTAAATTTTATAACGCAGTTCTAATCCCAAAACCTGCAAAAAACCCGCTCCGCGGCGAGCACGCCGCCGCCGCCCGCGCAGGGCAGTCGTCGGTGCGCCCAACAAAAACCGCCCGCTAGAATCTAAAGCCGAGACCGATGGTATATCCGCTATACTTCATATCGCCAAATTCGGTTGCCTGAGTGCCGAACTGTTGGTTGTAGCGTGCATAGGCTGTAACGCCAAAGAGTGTTGCGCGCACACCAATGAGGTATGTATCCTTTTTACGCAAGCTACCCAAGTCCACGCTTTGCGATCCATTCTCGAGTGTCACCTCCTGTTTGTTATACTCCTTGATGGTGAACACAGGTCCTGCCTCGATCGTTAGAGGCCCAAAGAGGCTCAATCCAAACAACACAGGAACATTGAGGCTACGTGCCTTCACAGCGCTCGTCTCATAGCTTGTATACTCGTTGCAAGCGGTGAATGTGTTGCTCGTGTAGTAGAGTCCAGCCGTAACACCGATCAAGGGTAGTTTAATTCCCAAGTCGACACCTGCCTGGTATCCCACATGGTTGGCGATGGCTGCTGCGTCTCCTTTGATCGAGAAGTTTGTGGTGTTGAGTGCAGCCGATGGTCCGAACGAGAAGATCTTCGCTTCGGCGCTCACAACGCTCATGACGGCCACGGCCACCATAAAGATTTTAACTCTAAAATTTTTCATTCTTTAATTTTAATTAATGTTTTTAATAAATATATTCTTTGTATTTTATATTACTCTTAAATCCCCTCCATTTTCAAAGAGGGGATTTAAGAGTAAAACATATTTAAATTTTACGCCTCTGCGCTCTCCATCTGAGGGTCGTAGCTGCGAAGTGCTAAGTTGCGCACTAGCAGTACGAACCCTCCTGTTAGTATCAAATTTAATACCAGTGTCAAGGCTGATATGATAAGTGCATTTCCACCCAAGTTATAACCGATAGCGATAAATATCACACCTGCGCCAACCTCACCACGCGTAAACATACCGATCGACACCGCCAATCTCTCGCTAACCTTACGGTCGCGGTAGAAGAATAGAGGTACCAACTTACCGACGTTCGACAACAGTGAAACCAAAAAGACATGTACAGCTATTTCGCCCCACCCCATTTGAGGTACCGAAGCGATGACCGACGACGACTCGCTGCTCAACGCTCCCGAACCAATGACCAACGGCATGCTAACACCCACCAAGAACATAAATAGGTAGGATATAACATTGGCCACACGCTCCTCTGTAGGGTCGTCGCTATGTTTGCTCTTGATAATCATACCCATCACGAAGGCTGGCAACAACACCTCGATATGGATCGACCCATCGGCTCCAAAGGCATATTTACTCGATACATATATAACATGTGTGATGCCATATATCACCAATGAGTAGAGGAGTATCGAGATCCAATTTTGAGGTATCGAGAATCTATTCAACCACTTCCAACCTACATACAACAGTAGCAAAACAACCGCCAACACCGCTCCCATCTGCCACTTAAGACCAATCATCATAATCTGCAATGGTATCATCAATAGGATGGTATCTAAGTCGTCGAAAATAGCCAATACCTGAATCTTCTTATAGATCCAACTCTTCGACAAACTCATAGCTGCCAACATTGTAAACAAAATTCCTGCCGAGGTGGGGGCTGCGAAACGCGACAACAAAAGTGACTCTTTCCATGCATCGCCACTACTCCACAGCGTGTCGGGCAACAACACAAAGACATAGTACAAAGCGATCAACAACCATGGCAGCGCGGCTGTGGCCATCGCGATAAAGTAATCTGCACTATACGATCTCCACTCCTTTTTATTGATCTCAAACTCTCGGCCTACGTTAATCATTATAAATGCCAAACAGGTGTATAACAGTGGATTGGCAATGTAATCCTTCATATTTATATATTGTTCACCACCCATCTGCGTCGGAAGAATCTGCGACGCTACCAAACCGAGCATCAAGAAGAGAGAGAATGCAATTACTTTTTTCATCTATTGTTGTTTAAGTTATTAATATTTACACTATTTTTATCCACCCACTACCCCACTATCAAGGCTATGGCGCTGGCCGAGATCCCTTGTTGCAACCCCTCGAAGCCCAACTCCTCGGTGGTCGTGGCCTTGATCGAGACTCGATCTACATCTATACCCATGGCAGCAGCTATCCTTTCGCGCATCGAGTCGATCACATCGCGCAGCTTAGGTCTCTGAGCGCGGATCGTTGAGTCGATATTCACCACTCGATACCCCCTCTGCCTCAGCAGTGCCACAACCTCGCTCAACAACACAAGGGAGTCAATACCCCTATATCGCGGATCACTGTCGGGAAAGTGCTTGCCAATATCACCCAACGCAGCAGCGCCCAACAGAGCGTCGCAGATCGCGTGTACCAACACATCACCATCCGAATGTGCTACACATCCCTTGGTGTGATCAATCCTTACACCACCTAATATCAAGGGTAGCCCATCGGCCAAACGATGAACGTCAAACCCCTCACCTATACGCATTTTACACTCCATAACGCCACAAAGATAATACTTTTAACTCAATAATTCAATAATCACTGTGAATAAAATAACAAAACTCTATTTTTGTTGCTTTTGCTGGGGGTTTACGTGTGTGGCTTACGCGTGTGGCTTACGCACCACTGCCCTGCGCGGGCGGCGGCGGCGTGCTCGCCGCGGAGCTAATTATTTACGGGGGCTTTTCTGCGGCTTTCAGCCTTGATGTAAAGAGGTCTAATCTTTTTATCCGAAAGTAAACTTTCAATAAAAAGATTAGACCTCGTAACATTTTTTTGCGAACTACGTCCGCAAAAAAAAAGCCCCCGACAACCTTTCGGCAA
>JBCQUH010000066.1:0-7078 GCA_047174185.1 Rikenellaceae bacterium
CTACATAAAGAGTAGTGCTTTTCGCCAAAAAGGGGTTAACTTATAGAAAAAAAACCTTTTTTCTCCCCTAATCAGTATATACAAATTTCACTAATGTGCTATTTTACAAAGTTATACAACATCTACTGCTGTATATTTTAAAAAACCGCCTGACCCTCGCACAGCAAGGCTGTTTTTATAATTATTTAAGACTCTACTTCGCAGCCTTCTGCTCCTTGCGAAGCATGGTGTCGCGTGAGATTGGTGTCGCAACAAATATTGACGAATATGTTCCCACCAAGACTCCAACGATCATCGCAAAGACAAATCCCTGAATGGTCTCGCCTCCGAAGAAGAAGATCGCCAACAGTGTTACCAATGTAGTACCCGATGTATTCAATGTACGAGCCATTGTCGAGTTGACAGCGTTGTTGATATTGCTATCCAAATCACGCTTTGGATACAATCCGATGAACTCGCGGATACGGTCGAAGATGATCACTGTATCATTGATCGAGTATCCAATGATGGTCAAGATCGCTGCAACAAATGCCTGATTAACCTCCAAGTTGAATGGTACAATACCATACAACAAAGAGAAGATTCCCATCACAATGATCGAGTCATGCAACAGCGAAGCGGTAGCTCCCGATGCCCACTCCCATCTCTTGAATCGGATAGTGATATATAGTCCGATCGCAAGCAACGAGATGATAATCGCAAAGAATGCGTTGTAGATCATATCCTTAGCAATAGATGGGCCGATCTTCTCCGACGATACGATACCGTTGATATCCTCCTGCGTATTGCGGAATCCATCGAATGTGATATCGTAGTTGTAGAACGCCCTCGACGCATTGTAGATAATTGCATCTACCTCCTCGGTGATTGCCTCCGATGTATCGTCATATTTGTACTGAGTGACGATACGAACCTGATGGTCGTTGTCAAACTCCTTAACCTCGAAACTTACATTTGCATCATCCGACATATCTACAAACTGTGCATTCAATGCCGTGCGGATCTCCTCAGCCGATACGCTATTGTCGAAACGTATTACATATGCTCGACCTCCCGTAAACTCTGTACCCAAGTTGAATCCGCGTACTGCAAACGATGCAATAGAGATTACGATTGCACACGTAGAGATGATGTAAGCAACCTTGCGCTTGCCGATAAAGTCTACCGATAGACCCTTCATCCAATTCTCCGACCACTTATACGAGAACTTAACTGTCTTGAATGTCTCGCTAGCCCACTCAAGCAACAATCGTGTGATGAAGATAGAACAGAATAGTGATGTGGCGATACCGATAATCAACGTTGTAGCAAATCCCTGTACAGGGCCTGTTCCAAACGTAGCCAATACGATACCCGTAATCAACGTCGTAACGTTACCATCGATGATCGCAGAGTATGCATTCGAGAATCCATCTTTGATTGCCGCAGCAAGTCCCTTGCCGCTACGCAATTCCTCTTTGATACGCTCGTAGATGATTACGTTGGCATCGACGGCCATACCCATTGTCAATACGATACCCGCAATTCCAGGAAGTGTCAACACCGCACCAAACGATACTAAGACTCCCAACAACAAGAATACGTTGCTCAACAGAGCCAAGTCCGATAACCATCCTGCCGTATTGTAGAAGATACCCATATATAGTAGTACCAATGCAAAGGCGATGATAAATGACATCAATCCTGCGTTGATAGACTCCATTCCCAACGATGGGCCAACCACCGTATCCTGAATAATGCGTGCTGGAGCTGGTACCTTACCCGACTTCAAGACGTTGGCCAAATCCTTAGCCTCCTGAATGGTGAAGTTACCAGTGATCGACGATGTTCCACGATCGATCTTACCCTGCACCACTGGGGCTGAGTATACATAACCGTCAAGCACAATTGCAATATGCTTGTCGATATTCTCTCCCGTCAAGCGCGACCACTCCTGAATACCATTTGCATTCATCGACATCGTTACCTCGGCCGTTGCACCCTGCTGCGAGTAGTTCTCTCGAGCATCGGTCACTACACTTCCGTCGAGCGGTGCTTTGCCATCGGTGCGCTCTACGCGAATTGCATATAGCATATACTGTCCATCGGCATAGTCATCACCCTTGATACTCCACTTGAAATCAACATCTGCTGGCAACAACACCTGAACCTCTGGCATAGCCAAATAGCTATTGATCTTAGCCATATTTGCAGCCGACGCAGCACCCACGATTGCACCATTTGCATAGTCTGGGTTCAAAAGTGCAAATAGAGGGTTGGTCTTTGAGTTGTAGCGCGAGAATGTCTGCTCCTCGTTCATCAATGTGTTAGCCTCTGCAACCTCCGATAGAAGTGAATTCTCACTGCTCTGACTACTCTCCGCAGCTTGGCTATCGGCAGCTGCATCGCTGCTTACAACCGAACGAAGAGCCTGATCTGCGCGTGCAAGAGCTGGCAACAACTCACGTCCCATATATGTAGTCCAGAACTCCAACGACGCAGCGCCCTGCAACAACTTACGAACTCGCTCTGGCTCCTTGACTCCTGGCAACTCCACCAAAATACGGTGCGAGTTTGGCAGACGCTGGATATTGGGCTGAGTCACTCCGAAGTGGTCGATACGGCTACGCAAGATGTTGAACGATGCCGAAATCGCAGCCTCAGTCTCTGCACGAAGCACATCCTCGACTGCCGAGTTTGAACTATTTGGCATAATATCCTTGCGCTCTGGACTGACGAAGATCGCCGCCAAATTGCCGCCATTCGAACTCTCTGCATAGGCCGCTACAAATGCCGAAATGTAGTCCGATGCAGCTCCACTGTTGAACTGATCTCCTGCCACCTCGATAGCCTTTACAAATGCTGGATTCGACGCACTAGAGCCAGCCAACGACTTGATGACCTCCTCCACTTGGATCTCCAACATTACATTCATACCTCCCTTGAGGTCGAGACCCAAATTGATCTCCTTCTCCTTTACCTGTTTGTACGTGAACTCTGCAAAACCTAGGTTGTAGACAACATGGTTCTGCATTGAGTCAAGATAGAATGCCTCGCGAGCAGATTGTTCCTCTGCACCAAATTGCGCTGCATACTGGGCTGCTTGCTTCTCGACACTACGTGATTTGAACGTAAACGAGAGCTGATAGATAGAGGCTAGTGCCAAAAGCACCGCCAATAACTTAATTGCACCTTTACTTTGCATCTGTTTTTTTATTTAATTTTAGTTTGTCTTTGCACAATAGCTCGCAAATATAGTAATATTTCTATAAAATGTATCTTAAAATACTATATTTTGCAAATTTGTGAACATCAACCTCTTATTTAATGATCTGCTCCAACTCGTCAATCGTGCGACAAATATCCTCATCCGATGGCTGGAAGTCCTTAAGCAGACCCTGCATATACTGCTCATAAGCGAACAAATCATTGAGTCCGTGACCCGAAAGGTTGAACAAGATATTGCGACTCACACCCTCCTCCTTGCACTTGCGAGCCTCGCGGATAGCCAATGCAATTGCGTGGTTCGACTCTGGAGCTGGGATAATACCCTCGGTCTTGGCAAACATCATTCCTGCCTCGATAGTCTCGCACTGGTCGATAGCCTCAGCCTCGATCAACTTATCCTTGATCAACTGGCTAACCAACGATCCTGCGCCGTGGTAGCGTAGACCACCAGCGTGGATGTTCGATGGGTGGAAGTTGTGTCCCAAAGTATACATCGGAATAAGTGGTGTAAATCCTGCTACATCACCAAAATCGTACTGGAACTTACCGCGTGTAAGCTTTGGGCAGCTGCTAGGCTCGGCTGCAATCACGCGGATATTCTTGCCCTCGGTGATCTTCTTGCGCAAGAACGGAAAGCTCAAACCTGCAAAGTTACTACCGCCTCCGAAGCATCCGATCACAACATCTGCCTCTTCGCCTGCCATCTCCATCTGCTTGATAGCCTCCTCACCGATCACACTCTGGTGGATCATAACGTGGTTCAATACGCTACCCAACGTATAACGAGTGTCGCTATTATTCTTCAACGCAACCTCGACAGCCTCCGAAATAGCCAATCCTAGGCTACCCAAATCATCTGGGTTGGCCGCCAACGCTGCACGTCCTGCCTCGGTTCTCTCGCTAGGCGATGGGAATACCTCCGCACCCCATGTGTTCATCATCAACTTGCGATATGGCTTCTGCTCATAGCTCACCTTAACCATATAAACCTCGACATCCAACCCGAAGTGCTGTGCCGCAAAGGCGATCGACGATCCCCACTGTCCAGCTCCTGTCTCGGTTGTCAAGTGTTTGATTCCCTGCTTGTAGTTGTAGTATGCCTGAGGAACGGCCGTATTTGGCTTGTGCGATCCTGCTGGCGACACACTCTCGTTCTTGAAGAAGATCTTGGCTGGAGTGTCGAGCAACTTCTCCAACGAATATGCACGAACCAATGGTGTCGAACGCCAAATCTTATAGATGTCTTGCACCTGCTCTGGGATCTCGATATATCGTTCGCTCGACATCTCCTGATTCATCAACTCCTCGGCAAAGATTGCACACATCATCTCTTTGGTGACTGGCTCTTTGGTCGCTGGGTTAAGCGGTGGAAGTGGTTTGTTGGGCATATCTGCCACGATGTTATACCAGTGCGTAGGCATCTGGTTGTCGCTTAGTAGAAATTTTTTGGTTTTCATCTAAAATGTTTATTAGTTATAATTTTATTAAACTTTGCCAAGTACAAAAAAACGTTGTTTGCCTCAAACAAGCAAACAACGGATTGAAACTCAAATACGACACAAATATATATTAAATAACTTGGATTTCCAAATTTTTTCACCTATTTATAATACACAAACGCACCGACCGTTTGTTCGACGGTCGGTGTGGTTGATTAATAGATATTTACGCGTTAGAAGCTAAACTTGGCCATCAAGCTCGCGCGGTTTGCCGAGTTGGTCATGCAGTTCATATTCCTTCTATCGCCATAGATATATTCGCATGCGAGCGCAAAGCGTGGAGTAACCATATAGAACAAATTTCCAAAGATATACTCTCCCGAACGATACTGGTTATCCGAGTAGTATCCGTTGTTCTTCTGCACCTTCACCGTCGAGTATCCTCCGTTGGCGGTCAATCGCTCCGAGATGTTGAAGTTGAGCGCAGCCTGCCATGCCCACATCGGCATAGTCTGCATGTGTGCATAGTTGGTCGGATCGGGTGTGAAGTCCAGCCCTAGGCCGTTCAAATCCTGAATATAGTTGGTGATACCCTCGCCATAGGTGGCGTTGAAGCATAGTCCTACCACTGGATCGGGTTGTAGACGACCACTCAATTTAGCGCCCCATCCCAATAGCGATATATTGTCGTTTGTTGTGCTGTTGTACATATACATGTTGCGAACAACTCCGCTCAAGCGTAGGTGGTGCTGAAGATTGCGACCCAATCGGAATTGAACATACATCGGCACATCTGGCATGCGTTGTGGGATTGCCTCAAAGGTGGTGCTATATGTTCCCGATACGTTTGGCTGCTCCAAAGCCAAGGCTGCCGAGAAGGCTTCGTTGCAGCTGGTATAGGTGTAGCGCAAGAGTGTGGCGTAGTTGAAACTATAGGCATTAGGCCCCTGGAAGTCAATGGTCGTAGGTGCTGCATCTAGGTCGCAGAATGTAGTGATATCGCGTCCCATGGTGAAGCCCAGCAGTTTGACGTAGGCGGTGCGCACGCGTGGCTTGTAGCTATTGGTAACGCCCGACGAACTGTAGCCCGTAGAGCCGCGGAAATCGGCATCGATATAGACCTCAATTGGCCCTACAGCGCAACTATTGGCAACTCCGTGCAGATATACGCGCGATGTCGAAGCATCCATCATCAACTGCTGTTTGGTCGAATAGTCGCCAGGGATTGGGATGTCGGCCGTAACGAAATCGGCATTCTCGACCACTCCGCAGAAGTCGTAGCTCGATGTCAGTGCAATGTAACCACCCACGGCAAATGCAAATTTGTTATCCTTTTGTGTCATTACAAAAAGAGGCGAGTCGGTGCTCTGAAATCCGCTTGGTCGCAGAGACGCGAGCTGAGCAATGGCAATTTGTTTGGTGCGTTCCGTCTCATACTCGCGTTCGCGAATATGCTCCTTGACGCGTTCTGGCGATGAGAATTGGTAGACGACGCTCTCTGTGCTGCCGTCCGAGATGATCAGCACCTCTTCGTCTAACTTCTCTTTGCTTTTGTAACTGTCGTTTGCCGAGACTGCTGTCGTCAATAGCGTTGCGGCGATTAAAAGGCTAAATGCTTTCATTGTTTTTTGATTTGGTTTATACTCAATTAAAATTAATATTTCGCCCTATGGGCACATCTTTCGAGTTGTGTTGGGCAAATAGTGTGCCATGAATTAGTTGGGCGTTATCGAAAAAATGCATACCTTTGTTGTTTGAGGAGTAAAAACTAAGGAGGCTTTTATTTTATGTATACGACACTCTCGATGGCCATCTCGGCCGACGGTTATATGGATGATTGCACATCACAACGATTGATTCTCTCTACGCCACTCGATTGGCAGGAGGTCTATCGGCTGCGTGCGCAGGCGGATGCTATTTTGGTTGGAGGGCAGACTTTGCGCAGCGACGATCCCTCGTTGGGGCTTAAGTCTAAAGAGCTGATAGATATGCGATTGGCCGCTGGTCATAGTGGCGAACCAATGCGTGTTGTGGTGAGTGGTCGAGGCGAGATCTCGCCCACGGCCAAGATCTTTTCCAAGGGTACGGGGCGCATTGTGATATTCTCGAATATAGAGCGCGAGCAGATAGCGAGGTTGGATGGTGTGGAGGTTGTCGTAGCCCCTTGTCTCGATGTGGCCTTTATTGTGACGGAGTTGGAGAAACGCGGTGTTCAACGCCTCTTTGTTGAGGGTGGAGCGCAGATTCTAGAGCTGTTCTTGCAGTCGGGGATGGTCGACAAATTGCGTATAGCGTGCAACCCCAATGTTGTTGTGGGGGATAGCGCAGCTCCATATTTCTCTGCGCAGCGGTGGTTGTCACACTTCGAGGGTGAGGGTTTGGTGGAGCGTCAAGAGTTGGATGGGATGCAGATCATCTCGTTGTCGATGGGG
>JBCQUH010000067.1:0-7031 GCA_047174185.1 Rikenellaceae bacterium
CAAGGTGTGGGAACCGAAAAATAGCCAAAAAGGGTTGGTTTTCCAAATTTTGGAAACCAACCCTTGATTTTTTTATTTGAAAGGTTTTATCGGACAGCAATAGATCAACTCCGCAATGACGCTTAGGGTTTAAATGACTTGTTAGCCACCCTCATTGTTGTTGGATGTGGCTTTGTCTATGCAAAACGGAGTGGATAATTCAAGATAAATATAGAGACTTCTCTCTCAATAATAATAGAGCGTAACTATTTTTTTATATCTTTGTGCTATAGTTAAAGAGATAGAAAATGAGTAAATTTACATTCATAGACCTATTTGCAGGTATAGGTGGATTTCATATCGCGATGCATCAATTAGGAGGGGAGTGTGTGTTTGCTTCGGAGATTGACGAAGATGCACGAATTACTTATGAAAAAAATTTCTCGAAGATATCACCTCAACTGTTCTCTGACGGGTTATTCAATGACGATATAAGGGCTATATCACCGTGTGAGATACCAGATTTTGATGTTCTATGTGCAGGATTCCCCTGCCAACCATTTAGCCAAGCAGGTCATAAAAGAGGGTTTAGTGATAACCACAAATCGGAGAGAGGTAATCTATTCTTTAATATTGCAGATATTCTAGAGGAAAAGAGACCTAAAGCATTCTTTTTGGAGAATGTAAGAGGCTTAATATCTCATGACAATGGAAACACGTATAATACCATTAGGAGGATTCTAGAGGACGAACTAGGTTATTCGGTCTATCTAAAGATTGTCAATGCATCTGACTATGGATTGCCACAGCGTCGCCCCAGAGCCTTTATTATCGGTTTTAGAGATGAAAAGATTATGAAATCATTTACATTTCCAGAGCCTATAAAGTTGAAATTTACAATGAGTGATGTGTGGGGCGGTCAGTGTTCTAGAGATATAGGCTTTACTCTCCGTGTTGGTGGCAGAGGCAGTAGCATCGATGATAGAAGAAATTGGGATAGTTACTTGGTAGATGGAGTTATAAAGAGATTATCTCCTAAAGAGGGAAAGATGATGCAGGGGTTCCCAGTGGACTTCGCTCTTCCAGATAGTATAACCCAAGCTATGAAGCAGCTAGGTAATAGCGTTGCTATTGATGCGATCGAGGCTGTCGGTTATAATATGATAAAACATATGAATCTATTAAGTAATAATAGCCACAATATGAAAGAGACCAAAAACAAGGGTGAGTGGAGTGAGTTGTATCTATTCATTCAGACTTTAGCTAATAAATATATACACTTAGCCAATAAAGATCTGACCCCTAAATCAGATCTATTACAGGTTAAAAAGGTGACAAATCACAATATCGATAGATCTTATTACTTGGGTGAAGGTAGTGAAATTTCCATTGTTGACAAACAGAGTGGATGTACTATTGATACTATAAATATTGCAGATATAGTTACGCCATCGATGTTGGATATCATCAGAGACAAAATAAAAAATGGAAAAGGATCCTTTAGTGTCGATGACTTCGAAGTTATCCAAAATGCATTAGGATTGTCTGTCGTAAAAGGTGGAACAAGTGAGCAAAAAGCAGATATTGTGCTCGATGTAACTTCGGATAAGTTTGCTATAATAGATGAAGGTTATGGCATTAAATCATATCTAGGGAACAAGCCAACTCTTTTTAATGCATCGGGATCTACGAACTTCATTTATAAGATATGTGGATTGCCATCAAGGTTAGTCGACGAGATTAACAAAATTGATAGTCGCACAAAGATAATCGATAGAATTAATGCTATTGAGGATAATGGAGGAGCTTTCGAGTACATCGGAGCTGAAAATAAGACCTAAACAACAACCTTATAAAAGTCGATGGTGATTTGCCTCAGATTATAGGGCGGATGTTATTGTGTTTCTACAAAATGCGAATATCATCAATAGACAAAGTTGTTGAGACGATTTGTGATTCATCCGAGGACATATTAGCTATGCAGATCAAAGTGAAGCGTTTGCTTCTTGATATGTTATTAGGATTTTTTCTAGGCAAAGAGTGGAACGGAGAGTATGGAGCCAATGGAACAATAGTCGTAAAACAAGATGGAAGTAGCGTTGTATTCCACATAATAGATCAGAAAGAGTTTAAAGAGTATCTCTTTGAGAGTATAAAATTTGACACTCCCTCGTCTACTCGCCACCGATTTGGACAGATATATGTCGAAAAAGATGGAAATTTGTACTTTAAGTTAAATATGCAACTTCGATTTAAGTAATCTCTAATCTCTAAATGCAGGGTGCCTGAGCCTCTATTCCTATGCGTTCTCGCTAGATAGCAGGTATCCGCCACCTACGACTCTGTCGTGGCTGTAGATGACGATTGGTTGCCCTGGGGCTGGTGCCCATGCTGGGGTGGTGAGGTGGATTGTGGCGCGTGTGCTGTCGGCCGATAGGCGTACTCGAGCATCGCCTTGTGGGTTGAGTCCCAAGCCGCGAACCATAACGCGTAGGTTGTCGAGTAACTCCACACCCGTGGGGTCGACAAAGAGGCAGTCGCCTAAGTGGAGCGTGTGGTGAAAAAGGTGGTCGTTTGACCCCACGACGATCTGATTCTCCGCCCCTCGGATAGCCACTACGCGCAGCCCCTCGGGGATCCCCTCGCCGCGTTTCTGCCCTATCGTGTAGCGCGCAATGCCGTTGTGTCGGCTCACGACTTCACCCTGCTTATCGACCATATATCCGCTGGGCATCGCGTGGCCGCGCGACTCCAAAAACTCGGCATATGGCCGTTTGCCCAAGAAGCAGACCCCCATGCTCTCCCCCTTGATCGAGCTAGTGGCCTTGACATCCTCCTTGATCATCTCACCCATTGGCGTGACGGCGCGTGCGAGGATCGACTGCGCAACGCCCCATAGATAGTATGATTGATCCTTGCGACAATCTTTGGCGCGAGCCACATAGTGCTTCGTCCCCTCTCTCTCGATTTGGAAGTAGTGTCCCGTGGCGATCTTCTCGATCCCCAAGCGGTCGGCCGTCTGAGCCAATATCCGCCACTTGATCTCGCTATTGCAACGCGTACATGGCGCTGGAGTGCGCCCCGAGAGGTATTGCGCGCAGAAATCATCGACCACTTCTCGACGAAATATCTCTCGCGCATTGACCTCGTGGAGTGTGATACCAAGCTCCGCAGCGCGCATACGAGCCGTGGTGAGCAACATCTCGTCGCCTATCATGTCGATGGTAACTGCCTCGACCTCAAACCCTTGACTCTCGAGGATTGTCACCGCTGCACAGCTATCTATGCCTCCGCTGAAAGCTAATAATATCTTCATCTAGTAGTAGTAGCAAAAAGAGGGTGACTAAAATATAGTCGCCCTCTTAAAATTCGAATCGAAAAATATTTAATTAATATCTCTCCTCGCGTGCCTCGTTCTCAGCGTTCTCGAAGTACTCTGGCTTCTCTCTCTTGACGAAGTCAACAACCTCCGACAACCCCTCTTGGAACTTTGCAAAGTCCTCCTTGTAAAGGAAAATTTTGTGACGGTCAAACGATACTGAACCATCTGCATGTGTCTTTTTGCGGCTCTCAGTGATCGTTAGGAAGTAATCGTCCTCGCGTGTTGCGCGTACGTCGATGAAGTATGTACGACGACCCGCCTTAATCGCCTTTGTTTCTACTGGATCGCCAAAGTCCTCGTCACCACGGCGGTGTGTCTGTGAAATCATAATCGTGCTGTTTTTAAGTAAAAATTTTTAATATATGCAAATATATATATAGTTTCGCTAATCTGCAACTTTATTCCACTTTAATGACATATTTATCTACGATTATCCTCTTTTTTGGCATGAAAAGCTCTCTACGACCCTCTCGAAGGGCACCTCTAGCTGCTCGCCACTAACCATGTTTTTGATCGTCGCACACCCTCGCTCCAGCTCGTTGCTGCCGATGATTACAACCTGTGGGATGCCGCGTTTGTTGGCATACTCCATCTGCTTCTTCATCTTGCTATTGTCGGGATATATCTCTGCCGCAATGCCTGCGTCGCGTAGCCCCTTGATTAAACGCATGGCCGCCAACTGCTCCGCCTCGCCTAGATTGGTGAAGATCACCTCCGTCGAGACATTTACCTCGCGTGGGAAGAGATCCAACCCAACCATCACGTCGTAGATGCGATCGGCACCAAACGAGATGCCAACGCCCGAGACATTGGGCATGCCGAAGATACCCGTCAAATCGTCGTAGCGTCCGCCACCACAGATGCTGCCTATGGCAAAATCCGCAGCCTTGACCTCGAAGATCGCCCCCGTATAGTAGTTCAAACCTCGTGCCAACGAGAGGTCGATCTCGATAGGCAGGTCAATCCCCAACGCCTCGGTATAGCCAATTATCGTGCGCAACTCCTCGATACCTAACATGCCGCTCTCGGAGCCGCCAATCAACCCCTCCAACTGCGTGAGCTTCTCGCTATTCGTTCCGCTAAGCTCCAATATAGGCTCCAGCTTCGCAACAGCCTCGGCCTCGATCCCGCGCTCCGCCAACTCGCTCTTCACGTTGTCGATTCCGATCTTGTCGATCTTATCTATAGCCACCGTTATATCCACCATCTTGTCGGCATGGCCAATCGTCTCGGCTATACCATAGAGGATCTTGCGGTTGTTGACCTTGAGCGTAACGCCAATCTTGAGTGCCGCAAAGACACGGCTCACAATCTCGATCAACTCCACCTCATTGAGCAGCGACTTCGAACCCACCATGTCGACATCACACTGGTAGAACTCTCTGTAGCGACCCTTCTGTGGGCGATCTGCGCGCCACACGGGTTGAATCTGATAACGCTTATATGGGAACACCAACTCATTTTGGTGCTGCACAACATAGCGCGCAAAGGGCACCGTAAGGTCGTAGCGCAGCCCCTTCTCGCAGATGCGCGAGGCTTGGCTCAACTCCTCGCGTGGCATCTGCTTGGCATAGTCACCCGAGTTGAGCACCTTGAAGAGCAGCTTGTCGCCCTCCTCGCCATACTTACCCATCAGGGTCGAGAGATTCTCCATCGAGGGGGTCTCCAGTGGCCCGAAGCCAAATAGGCGAAATACATCGCGAATCGTATCAAATATATATTGACGGCGCAACATCTCTCGATGTCCGAAGTCGCGTGTCCCCTTAGGGATCGATGGTTTTTGAATTGCCATTGGTTTTTATTCTATCAATTTTTTATACCTAACTCGTTTGGGCGCTGTGTCCAACCCCTGAGCCTTCTTCCACTCCTCGTACTCGCTATATGAACCCTGGAACGAAACAACCTTCGAGTCACCTTCAAACGAGAGGATGTGTGTGGCGATACGATCCAAGAACCATCTATCGTGCGAGATCACAACGGCACACCCTGCGAAGTTCTCCAATCCCTCCTCCAAAGCGCGCAACGTGTTGACATCTATATCATTCGTCGGCTCATCGAGCAACAATACGTTGCCCTCCTCCTTGAGCGCCAATGCCAAGTGTAGGCGATTACGCTCACCTCCCGACAACATGCCGCACTTCTTCTCCTGATCGGCACCCGAGAAGTTGAAGCGTGCAACGTAGGCGCGCGCTGGGACTTGACGATTGCCCAACATCACCCACTCGCTATTCTGTGAGATAACCTCGTAGACACTCTTGTCGGGGTCGATCGACTTATGCTGCTGGTCGACATAGGCCAATTTCACCGTCTGACCCACCGTAAACGTTCCCGAATTTGGCTCCTCCAGACCCATTATCATCCTAAATAGGGTGGTCTTTCCCGTACCATTTGGCCCGATAACACCCACGATGCCTGCTGGTGGAAGTGTGAAGTTCAAATCCTCATAGAGAATTCGTCCATCATAACCCTTCGAAACGCCGTGAGCCTCGATCACCACATCGCCCAGACGTGGGCCATTGGGGATGAAGATCTCCAACTTATCCTCCTTCTGTTTGGTATCCTCGTTCATCATCTTGTCGTAGGCCGACAGACGCGCCTTGCTCTTGGCACGTCGTCCCGAGGGTGCCATGCGTACCCACTCCAACTCGCGCTCCAAGGTCTTGCGTCGCTTCGACTCCTGCTTCTCCTCGTTGGCCATGCGGTTGGTCTTTTGCTCCAACCAACCTGTGTAGTTACCCTTCCATGGAATTCCCTCGCCACGATCCAACTCCAAGATCCACCCTGCGACGTTGTCCAAGAAGTAGCGGTCGTGGGTTACGGCAATCACCGTACCCTTGTACTGCTGCAGGTGCTGCTCCAACCAATCAATTGACTCGGCATCGAGGTGGTTGGTTGGCTCATCGAGCAACAACACATCGGGCTGCTGCAACAACAATCGACACAACGCAACGCGACGACGCTCACCACCCGACAACACCTTGATCGACTGCTCAGGCTCGGGGCAACGCAGGGCATCCATCGCCCTCTCCAATACGCTATCCAACTCCCAACCATTTGCCGCCTCGATATGCTCATAAACAACACCTTGACGCTCGATCAACGCCGCCATCTCGTCGTCCGACATAGGCTCGCAGAGCTTCATATTTATCTCCTCATACTCCTTGAGCAGCGCCACCGTCTGGGCACAACCCTCTTCGACTATCTCGCGAACCGTCTTTGAATCATCGAGTTGAGGATCCTGCTCCAAATAACCTACTGTGAATCCTGGTGCAAATACGATCTCGCCCTGATAGTTGTTGTCCAACCCTGCGATGATCTTCATGAGCGTCGATTTTCCCGAACCGTTCAATCCGATAATACCGATCTTTGCGCCATAGAAAAATGATAGATAGATGTTGTTCAACACCTTTTTCTGGTTAGTAAAGACCTTGCTTACACCCACCATCGAGAAGATAATCTTTTCGTCTGCCATACCTTACAATATATTAATTTGTTTAAAAAAATTTTAATTTGCCACAAAGTTACGATTTTTTTAATATCTTTGTTAATATTGTATAGTGAATTTAAATATTGGGGACTTCTAAAAATTAACGCTTTGATATTTAGATAATTATCACTATCTTTGTGTATTGTTTAAATCTATAATAGAGATGATTTTTAAGAGTACAGG